>CBDUCN010000166.1:0-11014 GCA_965365655.1 uncultured Gammaproteobacteria bacterium
CTCGACCTCGGCGGTGCCCATGCGGTGGCCGGAGACGTTGATCACGTCGTCGACGCGGCCCGTGATCCAGTAGTAGCCGTCCTCGTCGCGCCGCGCGCCGTCGCCGGTGAAGTAGTAGCCCGGGTACGTCGAGAAGTAGGTGTCCTTGAAGCGCTGGTGGTCGCCGTACACGGTGCGCATCTGCCCCGGCCACGGCTGCTTGATCACCAGCGAGCCCTCGCAGGCGCCCTCCATTTCCTTGCCTTCGGCATCGAGGATCGCGGGCACCACGCCGAAGAACGGCGTGGTCGCGGAACCGGGCTTCAGCGGCGTCGCGCCCGGCAGCGGGGTGATCAGGTGCCCGCCGGTCTCGGTCTGCCACCACGTGTCCACGATGGGGCAGCGCCCGTCGCCGACCACGTTGTAGTACCACTCCCAGGCCTCGGGATTGATGGGCTCGCCCACGGTGCCGAGCACCCGCAGCGATTTGCGGCTGCTCTTCGTCACGAACTCGTTGCCCTGGCCCATCAGCGCGCGGATCGCGGTGGGCGCGGTGTAGAAAATCGACACCTTGTGCTTGTCGCACACCTGCCACATGCGCCCGGCGTCGGGGTACGTCGGCACGCCCTCGAACATCAGCGAGATCGCGCCGTTCGCGAGCGGGCCGTAGACGATGTACGAATGCCCCGTCACCCAGCCCACGTCGGCGGTGCACCAGTACACCTCGCCGTCCTTGTAGTCGAAGGTGTACTTCTGCGTGATGGCGGTGAACAGCAGGTAACCGCCGGTGGTGTGCAGCACGCCCTTGGGCTTGCCGGTGGATCCGGACGTGTAGAGGATGAACAGCGGGTCCTCGGCGTCCATGTCCTCCGCCGGGCAGTCTGCGGACGCGCTGGCCGTCGACTCGTGGTACCAGACGTCGCGCCCGTCGGTCCACGGCACGTCGCCGCCGGTGCGCTTGACCACGAACACGGTGTGCACGTCGGGACAGGACTGCAGCGCCTTGTCGGCGTTCGCCTTCAGCGCGACCTTGCGCCCGCCGCGCAGGCCCTCGTCGGCGGTGATCACCACGTGGCAATCGGAGTCGAGGATGCGATCCTTGAGCGCGTCGGGGGAGAAGCCGCCGAACACCACCGAGTGCACAGCGCCGATGCGCGCGCAGGCGAGCATCGCCACCGCCGCCTCCGGCACCATCGGCATGTAGATGGACACGCGGTCGCCCTTCTTCACGCCGCGCGCCTTCAGCGCATTGCCGAAGCGGCACACCTCGTCGTGCAGCTGGCGGTAGGTGATCTTCTTGTCCTCGGCGGGGTCGTCACCCTCCCAGACGATCGCGACCTGGTCGCCGCGCTCGTCGAGGTGCCGGTCGAGGCAGTTGTACGCGGCGTTGAGCTTCCCGCCCTCGAACCACTTGATCTTCCCTTCCCGGTAGTCCCAGTCCCAGACCTTGTCCCACTTCTTCGTCCAGGTGACGAACTGCTCGGCCTGCTGCGCCCAGAACCCCTCCGGGTCGTCGACGGACTGCTGGTACATCTCCTGGTACTTGGCGCTGTCGATGTGCGCGCTCTCGGCGAATGCTTCCGGAACCGGATAGGTCTTGTGCTCGGACATAGGACACTCCTCGCGTGCGTTCCCCGGCGGGCCGCCGTCCGGCCCCCCCCGACTTGTCGTGAACCTGTTGTTGTGTCCGGCGCGCACCACGGCACGCCGGCGATCTCGCGTGGTGCCCGATTCTAAGGCGCGACCGGGCGGCCCCGCATCCCGACGCGGAAGCAAGAAGCGTTCCGCCGTCCGCAGGGCCGGAAATCAGGCACTTGGAGAGCCGTTGCCGCGCCGCGTGGGGCGTTCCGCGCGAGCCTGCAACGATTCGTAACAGTTACTTCTCCGCGACCAGATAGCTCACCCAGGCCGCGTCCGCGTCCGCGTCCTGGACCTCCTCGAACTCGCCGTTGCCGTCCTCCTCGTCCTCGTCCCAGCCCTGCCACCACGCAGAGACGCGGGAGAACCCGGCCTCGTCCAGGAGCTCCCGGATCTCGGGCATGGTCCACAGCCGCCAGTCGTAGCTGAACGCCTTGTCGAGGCGCGAGCCGTCCGGAAACCGGAAGTGGATGAAGCAGCGCATCGCGCCGGTGATCGGGTTGTAGCTGGCCTGCTCCCAGACGTAGGTGAACTTGTCGAGCTTGGTGCGCTCCTTCACCTCGCGGAACGCGTCGTAGCCGCCGTAGCAGTCGAGGAAGAACACCCCGTCGTCCACCAGCGCGTCGCGCACGCGCCGGAAGTAGTTCCGCAACGTCCGCCGATCGTCGAGGATCCAGTAGCTGAAGTTCATCGCGAGCACGGTGTCCACCGGCGGGTGCTCCACGTCCAGCACGTTGCTGTTCATCAGGGTGAGGCGTTGCGCGCGATCGCCGAGCTTCGCGCGGTTGTGCTTGTCGCCCCACGCGAGCACCTCTTTGTCCAGGTCCACGCCGATCGCGACGTTGCCGTCGCGGCGCCGGATCCATTCGCAGGAGGTGTTGGCGGTGCCGCAGAAGTCCTCGCGCAGCCGCCGGGCCTTGCGTCCGCGCAGCTTCTCGAAGGTCTCGTCCACGAAGTCGATCTCCGCCTCCACGCACTGCACCGACTCCTGGTACAGCACGTGCCGGTCGGCGCGCTCGGCGTCCGTCAACCGTTTCCCCTTGCCGGCCTTGCGCTTCGCCTTCTTCTGATGCCCGCGCTTGCTCTTCGCCATCGCTCTCCCTTTGCCCGACCGCTGTACCAAAAGCGCGCTAGCTTCTCCCAGCGCACCGCCAAAATCAAAGCGCGCCGCAGGCGCCGCCGGCGATCAGCGAAGCAGGTGCGACACGCCGCGCAGCCATCGCCGCGCGTGGCGCAATGGCACGGGGCCGTGCGGGGCACCGCGCAGCGCGTCGGGCGGGGGCAGGGCGTGCGCCGCGAGCCAGGCCGCGCGCGCGCGGACGTGGGGCAGGTTCCGGAGCTCGCGCCACCACTGCGCGGCACGGCGCGGCGACGGCGGGCGGAGGGTCAGCGGCCGCAGCTCTTCGAAGCCGTCCAGCGGGGTACCGAACAGCGCCGCGGCGGCGCCCAGCACCCACGCGCAGGCCGGCGCGAGG
Source organism: uncultured Gammaproteobacteria bacterium (assembly GCA_965365655.1). Taxonomy (GTDB): domain Bacteria; phylum Pseudomonadota; class Gammaproteobacteria; order HK1; family HK1; genus JBFHNV01. The sequence continues at coordinate 3,093 of CBDUCN010000166.1, forward strand.
CCGCCGCTGCGTGCGCGCCGCGCGACGCGGGCTCTCGCCGCCGGCGCGAGACCGGCGGCCAGCAGGTGCACGTCGAGCAGCCACAGCAGCCGCGGCGCGTCGGGATGGTGTGCGTCCAGGTGCAGGCACGCGATCAGCAGCGCGTCCTCGTCGCACGCCGCTCGCGCGCAGGGCGTCAGCCCGGCAAGCGGCACCGAGCGCGCGAGCAGCTCCCGCGGCGACAGCGCGTCGCCGCGCACGCTGTTGCTGACCGCCCAGTGCAGATCGAGGTTGTGCAGGCCGCCGGCGTGGTCGTGCAGCCGGAACAGCCGCTGGCGCATGACCCGCGCCGCGCCGGCCGGCGGCGCCGCCTCGAAGCCCAGCCGCGCCAGCACCGCGCCGGCGACGGCCGCATGATCGCTGCGCACGAGCACGTCGCTGTCGTCGCGCGGGCGCAGATCCGGCCGTGGGTAGTGGCTGTGCGCCAGCGCCGCGCCCTTGAACACCAGCGCCGGCACGCCGGCCGCGGCGAGGGCGCGCAGGGCCCGCCCCAGCACCGCGACCCGGCGCGCGTCCAGCGCGGCGTCGACGAGCGCGGCCTCGTGGAGCGCACCGCGGTGCTTGCCGGCATCGCCGCGCAGCGCCGCCTCGCGCAGCAGTCCGGCCACGCCTTCCGCCTCTGCCGCAGGGAGGTGGCGCTGCACCGCGCGTTCGCCCGGCGTCGCGTCACCGCGCAGCGCCGCGGCCAGCCAGCGACGCAACGGCGCGCCGGCGCCGGATTCGGGGGCCGGGGTCGCGGATCGTGACGCAGGAGCGGATGGCATGGTCGTCGGGCCGCGTGGCGCGGTACCCTTGAGCGCCCGCAGCGTAGCACAGGGCCGAGAACCGCATGGCCGACGCCGAGCCCCGTTACCTGGAGACGCCTGACGGCGCGAAGCTCGCCTATCACCTCGTCGAGGGCCGTGACCCGACGGTGGTGTTCCTGTCCGGCTTCGCGTCACACATGGGCGGCACCAAGGCGCAGTACCTGGAACAGTGGTGCCGCGATCGCGGCCAGGCGTACCTGCGCCTCGACTACCAGGGCCACGGCAAGTCCTCCGGAGCCTTCGAGGACGGCACCATCGGGGTGTGGGCACGCGACGCCCTGGCCGTGATCGAGGCCGCCACCGACGGACCGCTTGTGCTGGTCGGCTCGTCCATGGGCGCGTGGATCATGCTCCTGGTGGCGCGCTGGCTGGATGGCCGCGTCGCGGGCCTGCTCGGCGTCGCGAGCGCGCCCGACTTCACCGAGGAGCTGATTCACGCCCACCTCGACTCCAGGGAGAAGGCGCGGCTCAACAACGAGGGGCGCCTGGAGCGCGCGTCGCAGTACGAGCAGGGTCCGAACGTGGTGACGCTGCGCATGATCGAGGACGGGCGCGAGCACCTGCAGCTCGGCGAGCTGATCCCGCTCGAGTGCCCGGTGCGCCTGCTGCACGGGCTGGGCGACACCGACGTGCCGTGGGAGATCTCGCTGCGTCTGTGCGACCGCCTGGAGAGCGAGGACGTGCGCGTGACGCTGGTCAAGGACGGCGGCCACCGCCTGAGCGAGCCGCCGCACCTGGCCCTGCTCGCGGCGACCCTGGACGAGCTGCTGGCCACCGCCGCCGCGGATGGCTGATCGCCCGCCGGAGCAGCCGCCGCGCGAGGAGGCGGCGCGGCAGCCGCCGAGAGCCCTCGCCGTCGGCGACGTGGTGCTGGTGGGCGTGTGCGCCTGGTTCCTCGCCGGCGACTACCTGGCCTCGCAGGCCGGCGACGTGGCGTTCCAGGCCCGCACCTGGACCTTCATGCTCAACATCACGTGTACCTTCGTGCTCGCCCACCGCGGAATCGCGCTGGCGCAGCGCGGCGTGCACGACGCACCGGTGCGCCGCGGCCTGGGCGTGCTGAAGTGGCTCGCGGCGTTCGGCCTGCCGCTGCTGGTCGCGACGTACCTGGAGCGCGAGGCGCAGGGCGTGCACCGGGCGAACATCGAGGCCCTCGCGGCGGACATCGCCGCGCGCACGAAGCGCGCCATCTATGAGAACGGCCACGTCACGCGCGAGGATCTCGCGACGGTGCAGAGCCCGTACCTCTCGTCGCTGACCGTGCGCACCGACACCGGGGAGTTCCTGCTGCAGGTCTCGTTGCCCGGACTGGACATCGACGGCTACAGCGGCGTGTACGCCAGCACCGAAGGCCGCTGGCACGTCCACGGCGCCGACGACCCCCCGGAACGCCCGCCGGCCTTCGACGCCGCCGGCCCGGCGCTCGCCTGCAACCCGGTCGGCTCAGGCGTGGTCTGCCAGTAGCCCGGGCGAGCCCGTCCGCGGGTCCGTGCCCGCGTCATGCCCGACCCGTAAGATTCGACGATGGACCGCATCACCGACGTCCCGTCGCGCCTGCAGCGCCAGCTTCGCGGCGTTGCAGTGCTGTTCCTCGTGCGCGCGCTCGCGACGCTGCTGCTGGTGCTGCCGGTCGCCGCGTGGGGCTGGCTCAACGCGATCGTGCCGTTCCTGCTGACACGGTACGCGGCGCGCGCGCTCGCCGACGGGCCCGATCAGCACGACACCGCGAAGATGTTCGCCGGCGCGTTCTTCTTCACCGTGTGCTGGGCGGCGCAGGCGTGGTGGGTGTACGGGGCGCACGGTGCGACCTGGGGCGCCGCGTACGTGCTGAGCCTGCCGCTGTCGGCCGCGGTCGCGCTGGCCGCAGCCCGCGAGCGGCGGCGCATCCGCGAGAATCTTCGCGCTTTCTTCCGCGTCGTCGCGCGCGGGCGCGTGCGTGACGTGCTGCTCGAGCGCCGCGCGGAGATCGAGCGCGACCTGGCGGCGCTGGCGCGGCGCCTGCGCCGCCGGCACCGCGACGGCGGCGCGCGCGGCCTCGCCGCACATCGCCGCGAAGAGGCGTCCCCGTGAGCCGCGCGCTGCTGACCCGGCGCCGGTTCGCGCCGCTGTTCGTCACCCAGTTCCTGGGCGCGTTCAACGACAACGCGTTCAAGAACGCGCTCGTGATCCTGGTCACCTTCCAGGTCGCGACCTGTGGCGAGAGCCCGTTCCTCGTGACCGTCGCGGCCGGGCTGTTCATCGCGCCGTTCTTCGTCTTCTCCGCGACCGCCGGGCAGCTTGCCGACAAGTACGACAAGGCGCGTCTCATCCGCTACGTCAAGCTCGCCGAGATCGCGATCATGGGGCTCGGCGCCGCGGCGCTGCTCGCGGGCAGCGTGCCGGCGCTGATCACGGTGCTCGCGCTGATGGGCGCGCAGTCGGCGCTGTTCGGCCCGCTGAAGTACGGCATCCTGCCGCAGCACCTGGACGAGGACGACCTGATGGGCGCCAACGCGCTGATCCAGGGCAGCACCTTCGTCGCGATCCTGGTGGGCACGATCGCCGGCGGCAGCCTGGTCGCGCTGCCGCAGGGCGGCGCTGGCGCCGCCGGCTCCCTGGTCGTGCTCGTCGCGGTGGCCGGCTGGCTCGCGAGCCGCGGGATCCCGGACGCGCCGGCCGCCGACCCGCGGCTGGTGCTCGATCCGAACATCTTCCGCCAGACGTGGCGCGTCGCGAAGATGGCCGCGGAGCAGCGCGACGTGCTGGTGGCCGTGATCGGGATCTCGTGGTTCTGGTTCGTCGGCGCGACGTTCCTGCAGCTGTTCCCGGCCTTCACCTGCGACGCGCTGGGCGGCGGGCCCGCGGTGGTGACGCTGCTGCTGAGCGCGTTCACGGTCGGCATCGCGCTCGGGGCGTGGGCCAGCACCCGCCTCACCGGCGGGCACGTGTCGCTCGCGCTGGCGCCGCTCGGCGCGGCCGGCGTGTGCGGCTTCGCGCTGTTGCCGGCGCTGTTCCCGCCGCCGATTCCCGCGGGCGCGGAGCTCACCGTCGCCGCGGTGGCCGCGAATGCAGGCAACTGGCCCGCGCTCGCGTCGCTGATCGGGCTCGCGGTGTTCGGCGGAATCTTCGTGGTGCCGATGTTCGCGTACGTGCAGGCGGCGAGCCCGCCCGAGTGCCGCGCGCGCATCATCGCGGCGGCCAACGTGCTCAACGCGCTGTTCATGGTGCTGTCCGCGGTGGTCACGCTGCTGCTGCTGCAGGCCGGCGTGAGCGTCAGCGGGGTGTTCGCGTTCACCGGTGTCGTGACGCTGCTCGTCGGGGCGTGGATGCTCGCGGCGAGCCCGGCGATGCGCGCCGCGGTGCGCGCGCGCCTCGCGGGGGCCGCGAACCCGTGACCGCCTCTCCGGCATCGCTTCCGTCGACGGACCCGTTACAATCGCGCCCCATGCCCGGGCCCCTGGACCTGCTGGACCTGCTCGCGGACGGCCGCTTCCACTCCGGAGGCGCGCTGGGCGAGGCGCTGGGCATCGCGCGCACGACGGTGTGGAAGCACGTCAGGGCGCTCGAGGCCATGGGCCTCGAGGTGCACGGCGTGCGCGGCCGCGGCTACCGCCTCGCGCGTCCGCTGGAGCGCCTCGACGGTGACGCCATCTGCAGCGCGCTGGCGCCGGGGCCGTGCGCGATCGTGGCGCCGGTGCACGTGCACGCGCAGGTGGAGTCCACCAGCGACTGGCTCGCGCAGCACGCGGCGGGCGCCGCGAACGGGACCGTGTGCCTGGCCGAGCGCCAGCTCGCGGGGCGCGGTCGCCGCGGCCGCGCGTGGGCCTCGCCGTTCGGACGCAACCTGTACCTGTCGCTGCTGTGGCGGTTGCCGGCGCGCCGCGTGTCCGGGCTGAGCATCGCGATGGGCGTGACGGTCGCGGAGGCCTGCGAGGCGGCGGGCGCCCGCAACATCGGACTCAAGTGGCCCAACGACCTGGTCGCGCCGCAGGGCAAGGTGGGCGGCATCCTGGTGGATCTCAGCACCGCCGGCGACGGCGCCGCGCTCGCCATCGTCGGCGTGGGCCTCAACGTGGACATGCCGTTCAGCCTGCGCGCGCCGATCGGCCAGCCGGTGACGGATCTGAACGAGCTGGCCGGTCGCCGCGTGTCGCGCAACGCGCTCGCGGTCGGCGTCATCGCCGCGATGCGCGCGGCGTTGCCGCGCTTCGAGCGCGAAGGCCTGAAGCCGTTCCGCGACCGTTTCGCCGCGCGCGACGCGAGCCGCGATCGCGAGGTCACCGTGGAGGAGGCCGGGCGTGTGAGCACCGGCCGCGCCCGCGGCATCGACGAGGACGGCGCGCTGATGCTGGAGACCGCCGACGGCATCGCGCACATCCACAGCGGCGACGTGAGCCTGAGGGCCGCCTGATGATCGTGGTCGCGGATCTCGGCAACAGCCGCATCAAGTGGGGCCGCGTCGCGTACCACGCGAAGGACGGCGAGGCGCTGGAGCAGCACGAGGGCATGCGCTACGGCGAGGAGGGCCTGGACCACACGCTGGAACAGGCGTGGGGAGCGCTCGACACCCCGCGCGCCGTGATGTACTGCGCGGTGGCGCCCGAGTCCGTGGTCTCCGAGCTCGTGCACTACGTGAGCTCGAAGTGGGGCCTCAGGGCGATGCGCCTCGCGCCCACCGCCGAGGCCCACGGCGTGATCTGCGCGTACGACGAGCCGCGCCAGCTCGGCGCCGACCGCTGGGCCGCGCTGGCCGCCGGGCGCGCGATGAGCCCGGACCGCGGCGCGGTGATCGTCGACGCCGGCACCGCGATCACCGTGGACGCGCTGTCCGCCGACGGGCACCACGTCGGAGGCGTGATCCTCCCGGGCGTGCGGCTGATGCGCCGCGCGCTGGGCGAGGGCACCGCGCGTATCGGTTCGGTCGGCGGCGGCGCGGTGGATCTCCGCGCCCACAACACCGCGGGCGCGGTGGCGACCGGCACCGTGCTGAGCGCCGCGGCGGCGGTGGACCGCATCGTCGGCGACTACCGCGGGCTGGTCGGCGACGACGCACGCCTGCTGCTCACCGGCGGCGAGGGTCCGCTGATCACCGAGTACGCCGGAACCGGCTTCGAGGTCGTGCCCGACCTGGTGCTGCGCGGCCTCACGATCTTCGCGCGCGCGACGATCGACGAAGGCGAGGCGCAGCAGCCGGCGGCGGCCAGCGGCGACTGAGGGCTCGTGAATCCTTCACTCGGCTGCTGCGCGTGCCGTGCCACAGCTGCGACTGCGTTGCCTGACGTGACGACGGCGGTCACGCGGCTCGCCGGGCCCCCCTGTCTCCGCGTCAGGCGCGTGACCCCGCTCGCCGCACGACCCGCTCGCGACGGCGCGCGAACGACCCGCGAGCTCTGAGGCCCGCACCGCGATGCGATGGGTGGTGTACGCGCTGCTGGCTGCGAACCTCGGGCTGCTGACGTGGAACCTGTACAGCCGCGGCGGCGTGGCGCCTGCGGCGACGCGTGCGCCGGCGCAGCCCGCGAACGACGTCGGCCGGCTCGCGCTGCTGTCCGAGATCGGCGGGCAGGAGCTTCGCCGGCGCGCCGGCGCGCCGGCGCCGCCGTCCCCGGCCGCCGCGGACGCTGCGCCGCAGGCGCCCGCGGCGGCGCGCGCGCCGGACGCGCCGGCGCCGGACATCGACTCCGGCGTCATGGCGGGGCAGGGCGCGGCGGCCGACGGCCCCCCGCCGCCGGCGCGCACCTGCCTGACGCTGGGCCCGCTCGCCGACGAGGCGCCGCTGGCCGCGATCACCGGCTGGCTCTCGGAGCGCGGCGCTGAGGTGGACGTGCGCACCGACGAGCGCCGCGAGGTCGCGCTGTACTGGGTCTACTTTCCGCCACGCGCGAGCCGCGACGCGGCCGTCGAGGAGGTGGAGCGGCTGCGCGCGCAGGGCGTCGACGACGTGATCGTGGTGCCGAAGGGCGACATGGCCAACGCGATCAGCCTCGGCGTGTTCAGCCGCACCGAGACCCGTGACCGCCGCCTGCGCGAGCTCAAAGGGCTCGGTCGCGAGCCGCTGGTGTCGCCGCGCTACCGCACCAAGCAGGCGACCTGGGTGGACGTCGCGGCGCAGCCGGGCGTGCTGGACGAGGCAGCGGTGGCGGCGCGGTGGCCCGAGATCCAGGTCACGACGAGCGCGTGCGCGCGCGCTGAAATTGCCGCGGCGGCAGGCGGTTCCTACAATCCGGACCCGGAGACGCCGCCCGCCGCGCCGCGCCGCTTCCACTTCTCCGGAACCGAAGCGCGCTGACACGGGCGCCCGCGCGGCGCGAACGACACGCCGGCTTAGCTCAGTTGGTAGAGCAGTTGCCTTGTAAGCATCAGGTCCCGGGTTCGATTCCTGGAGCCGGCACCAGACATCAGCGCATCAGAAGCTTCGGCAACCCGGGTTTGAACCCGGGTGCATGCCGGGGGGTATGCTGGGCGGGCGTCAGACAAACGCTCAACGAGTGCCCCACGGCGGGGTTGGCCGCCGCGCGAGCGCAACCGAGCGGAGCGTTGCCATGAGACATCTCGTCCTTTCGCTGCTGGTGGTGCTGTGCGCGGGATGTGCGGGCGTCGGTGTGACGCCTGGCGCAGGCGACGGCTCGGACGCCGCGACCACCGCTACGGCCTGCCTCGGCAACACCGCACTGCCCCCGGTGCTGGCCGGCCGGTTGCGGCCCGTCGACGACCCCGCGCTGCTCGCGCAGGCCCTGGGAGAGCCCATGGCGGGCAAGCTGTGCCAGGGGCAGGTCTACCAGGTCCGGGAGGATGCCCGCGTGCGCGTCTACCGCGCCTGGAACAGCACCAATCCGGGCAGCGAGCTGGGCCAGTGGTGGGCGGCGCAGGAGCCGGCGGGCAAGGTCGCGCAGTATCGCCGCGACTACGAGATCTGCTACCAGTGGTCGCCGCTGGATCGGCTCACCCACTGCGTGCTGGCCGCCGGCGCCAGGGTGGTCGTGGGCACCGGCCAGAGTGCCCGGTGCTCCGAGTACCTCACCTATCCGGTGTCCGCCGCGCAGCAGATCTTCATCGAGGATGCGGGCGCGGTGGTGACGGACTGCGAGACCTTCGACG
>CBDUCN010000167.1:0-10982 GCA_965365655.1 uncultured Gammaproteobacteria bacterium
CGGCGTCTCGCGACCTACGGGGTGGACGTGACCCGCGGCGACGGACGCGTGGTCTCGGTGTTCACCGGCACGGTGTTCATCCTCGGCGATCCGCACCCGCCGGACTGACGCACGGCGCGCGCCGCACCGGCCGAGGCGCGTCAGGCGGCCATCAGCAGCGCCTTGAGCTTGGACGCGGCGAGCAGACCCAGCAGCAGGATCACGCTCGCGTAGACGAACACCGAGACGGTCAGCGTCATCAGCGCGGTGAGCCGGGCGCGGCTGCGCAGCAGCGCCCGGTTGGCCCAGAACAGGCCGCACACCAGCGCCGGCACCGACAGGAAGAACAGCCCCGAGCTCACCGGGTTCGCGCCCAGCGTCGCCTCCAGCGCGACCAGCACGAGGCACAGGCACCAGAAGCCGGCGGCCACCGTGGCGGTCTGCTGCAGGCTGACGGTGGTGACAGCGGGGGCGTCGATCGTCACGACGAGCCTCCGGCGCGGCGCACCCGGGCGGAGCAGCGACCACATTACAGGGCACGGGTGCGGGCGGCGAGCCGGCGACTTGAATCCGTGCCGGCGCTTCCTATAGTGGGTCCCTGGATCCCACCGGACCGCGACGATGCCCACCCCCGTGGCCAAGCCCCTGGCGGCGAAGGACGCCTACGCGCTGCTCCAGGACAATCCGCGGGCGGTGCTGGTGGACATCCGCTCCACGATGGAATACCTGTTCGTGGGCCACCCCACCGGCTCGATTCACGTCGCGTGGATCGACGAGCCGGACTGGACCGTGAACCCGCACTTCGTCACCGACGTGCGCAAGGTGATGCTGGGCGGCGCCACCGCCCACAACGACATCGGCGGCGCGCCGGTGGTGCTCATCTGCCGCAGCGGCAAGCGCTCCATCGACGCCGGCAAGGCGCTGCTGGATGCGGGCTTCAGCGACGTCTACTTCGTCGACGAGGGCTTCGAGGGCGAGCTGGACGAGCACCGCCACCGCGGCACGTCGGGCGGATGGCGCCACCACGGGCTGCCGTGGGAGCAGTGCTGAGCCTGCCTACGGCCACAGCCACGCCGCGCCGCGCACGCCGCTGGAATCACCGTGCCGCGGCGGGCGCAGCGCCGTGAGCACGCTGTCGGAGAACACGTAGCGGCCCCAGCGCGCGGGCACCGCGCCATACAGCCGCGCGACGTTGGACAGTCCGCCGCCGACCACGATCACGTCCGGGTCCAGCACGTTGATCACCCCGGCCAGCGCGCGCGCGAGCCGGTCCTCCCACGCGGCCAGCGCGGCTTCGGCCACGGGGTCGCCGGCTGCGGCCGCGCTCACGACGTCCGCCGCGGCTAGCGGCGCACCGCCGCGGCGACGGTGGTCCGCCGCGAGGGCCGGGCCGCTCAGCCAGGTCTCGATGCAGCCCGCACGGCCGCAGTAGCACGCAGGCCCCGGGCGCTCGGCATCCCCCGGACAGGGCAGCGGGTTGTGGCCCCACTCGCCGGCGATGCGGTTCGCACCGGCCAGCACCTCACCGCGCACCACGATGCCGCCCCCGACCCCGGTACCCAGGATCACCCCGAACACCGTGTGCGCGCCGGCCGCCGCACCGTCGCGGGCCTCCGACACCGCGAAGCAGTTCGCGTCGTTCTCGACGCGCACCGGGCGCGCGAGGCGCTCGGCCAGATCCCGATCCAGCGGATGGCCGATCAGCTCGGTACTGTTCGCGTTCTTCACCCGCCCCGTGGCCGCCGACAGCGCACCGGGGATCCCCACGCCCACGCGGGCGCGCTCACCCAGCGCGGCCTCCATCGATTCCACGAGGCCGGCGACCGCCTCCACGATCGCGCGGTAGTCGCCGCGCGGCGTCGCGACCCGGCGGCGCAGCCGCTCGCGCCCGTCGTCGGCCAGCGCCAGCGCCTCGATCTTGGTGCCGCCCAGGTCCACGCCGATGCGCATGCCGCCGACCGCCCCGCTGCGTGCCGTGTGCCGAGCGGCGCCGCGTGTCCCACGCTTCGCGGCGCCCGGAGTATCATGCCGTGAACCCGCCCGGCCGTCGCGCTCCCTGCCCACCGCGCCCGTGTACGCCCTCGTCCATCCCTTCGTGCAGCTCGCGCTGCTGCGCAACCGCCCGCAGGACCTGCCGTGGTCGCCGCTGCTGCTCGCGCTGGTGCTTGCAGCGCACGCGCTGCTGGGCGTGGTGCTGTTCAGCTTCCGGCTGCCGCTCGCGCAGGCGCTGGGCGCCGGGCTCGCGGGCAGCGCGCTGCTCGCGGTGATGACGGTCTCGCTGCTCGCGGTGAACCGGCTGATGCCGCGCGCGGTGCAGACCCTCACCGCGCTCGCGGGCGCCGACGTGGTCGTGGGCATCGCCGCGCTGCCGGTCACGGCGTGGCTGCACGGCGACCTCGAGGGCGGCGCCGCCTCCGGCCTGCCCGGTCTGCTCTACCTCGTGCTGCTCGGATGGAACCTCGCGGTCGCGGGCCACGTGCTGCGCCACGCGCTGGACGCGCCGCTGGCGCTGGGCGTCGTGATCGCACTGGTGTTCTACGTGCTGTCGGTGAGCGTCCTCAACGGCATGTTCCCGGGCATCGCGTGAGGACCCACGTCCTCGGCATCTGCGGCACCTTCATGGGTGGCCTCGCACTGCTCGCCCGCGAGCTGGGCCACGCGGTGAGCGGCGCCGACGAGAACGTGTACCCGCCGATGAGCGAGCAGCTCGCCGCGCAGGGGATCGCCGTCACCCAGGGCTACGACGCGGCACAGCTCGACGACGATCCCGACGAGGTCGTGGTGGGCAACGCGATGACCCGCGGCAACCCCGTCGTCGAGCGCCTGCTCGACGACAAGCGCCCGCTGCTCTCCGGCCCCGAGTGGCTGTACCGCCACGTGCTCGCCGGGCGCCGCGTGCTCGCGGTGGCCGGCACCCACGGCAAGACGACCACCGCCAGCATGCTCGCGTGGATCCTGGAGTCGGCGGGTCACAGGCCCGGCTTCCTGATCGGCGGCGTGCCGCGCAACTTCGGCGTGTCCGCCCGGCTCGGGCGGGGGCCGTTCGTCGTGGAGGCCGACGAGTACGACACGGCGTTCTTCGACAAGCGCTCGAAGTTCGTTCACTACCGGCCCGACGTGCTGGCCATCAACAACCTCGAGTTCGATCACGCCGACATCTTCCGCGACCTCGCGGACGTGACGCGCCAGTTCCACCACGTGGTGCGCACGGTGCCGCGCGGCGGCGCCGTGATCGCGGCCGCCGCGGACCCGGCGGTGGACGAGCTGCTGTCGATGGGCTGCTGGTCGCGGCTGGTGCGCTTCGGCGAGACCGGCGACGGCTGGCGGATGCGGTTGCTCAGCCCCGATGCGAGCCGCTTCGAGATCGCGACGCCGCAGGGCGCCGTCACGGAGGTGCACTGGACGCTGCTCGGCCGCCACAACGCGCTGAACGCGCTGGCCGCCGCCGCGACCGCCCACGAGGCCGGCGTGGACCCCGCCGCCGCCGCCGCGGCGCTGGCCGATTTCCAGAGTCCCCGGCGACGGCTGGAGCTTCGGGCCTACGTGAACGGCATCTCCGTCTACGACGACTTCGCGCACCACCCCACCGCCGTCGCGGCGACCCTCGAGGCGCTGCGCGCCGCGGCGGGCGACGCGCGCATCGTCGCGGTGCTGGACCCGGCGTCGAACACGATGCGCATGGGCGTGCACCGCGACACCCTGGCGCCGGCGCTCGCGCTGGCCGACCGCGTGCTGCTGCACCGCGCGCCGCGCCTCGCGTTCGACCTCGCGGCGGTGGCCGCGGCGACGCGGGCGCCGACCACGGTGCACGACAGCGTGGACGACATCCTCGCCGCGCTGCGCGCGGAGGTGCTGCCGGGCGATCGCATCCTGATCATGAGCAACGGCGGCTTCGGCGGCATCCACGACCGGCTCGCCGCCGCCCTGGAGGCCGCATGAACGCCGCGCGCACGAGCATCGAGAACGTCGCCCTCGCGATCACCGGCGCGTCCGGCGCGGCCTACGGGCTGCGGCTGCTCGAGGTGCTGCTCGAGCGCGGGGTCCAGGTGCAGCTGATGATCTCGGCGCCGGGGCGCATGGTGATCGCCGAGGAGACGGATCTGCGCCTGCCGTCGCGGGCCCACGAGATCGCGGCCATCCTGCGCGCGCGCTTCGGCGCGCCGGACGCGCTGCTGCAGGTGTACGCGAAGGAGGACTGGTTCGCGCCGGTGGCGAGCGGCTCGAACCCGCCGGACGCGTTCGTCGTGTGCCCGTGCACCACCGGCACGCTGGCCGAGATCGCCGCCGGAACCAGCCGCACGCTGATCGAGCGCGCCGCCGACGTCGCGCTCAAGGAGGGCCGGCGCATGGTCCTGGTGGTGCGCGAGACGCCGTTCTCGGTGATCCACCTCGAGAACATGCTGAAGCTGGCGCGGGCCGGCGTCACCATCCTGCCCGCGAACCCGGGCTGGTACCACCGTCCGGAGGCGGTGGAGGACCTGGTGGACTACATCGTCGCGCGCGTGCTGGACCACCTCGACGTCGCGCACGACCTGGTCCCGCGCTGGGGCAGCGAGCGCTGACGGGACGCCGCGGGCGGCTGCCGCCGTTCCCGCTCGCGGAGCGGGCGGCAACGGGATTCTGTCGGGCGCCTACAACCCGCGCAGCTCGGCGCGCGACGCGGCGAGCAGCAGGCGGTCCAGCATGCGGGTGCCGAGCACGCGCTTGAGGATCGCGAAGCCGTAGGTGGGCACGGTGACGTAGTAGCGCGGGCTCGGGCGCCGGCTCTCCAGCGCGTGGATCACCTTGTCGAGCACGGCCGACGCGGGCAGCGTGAAGCGGCTCTCGCCCGGGCCCGCGAGGCGCGCCTCCACCGCGCGGTAGGTCTCGCGGTGCGGGCTCGCGGCGACGTCCACGTGGCGCGTGAACGCGGCGTGGGAGTTGTTGCGGAAGCGGCTGGTGATCGGACCCGGCTCGACCAGGCACACGTGGATGCCGGTGCCCGCGAGCTCCTGGCGCAGGGTGTCGCTGAGCGCCTCCAGCGCGTGCTTGGAGGCCTGGTACGCGCCGCGGAAGCGCATGCTGACGAAGCCCAGCACGGAGCTGTTCTGCACGATGCGTCCCTCGCCGGCGGCGCGCATCGCCGGCAGCACCCGGCACGCGAGCTGGTGGGCGCCGAACACGTTGGTCTCGAACTGCGCGCGCAGCGCGTCGCGGGACAGGTCCTCGAGCGCGCCGGGCTGGCCGAAGCCGGCGTTGTTGAACAGCGCGTAGAGCCTGCCGTCGCAGCGCGCGAGCACCTCGGCGACCGCGGCGTCGACGGACGCCGCGTCGTCCACGTCCAGGCGCAGCGCCTCCAGGCCCGCCGCAGCGAGGTCCGCGACGTCGCCGTCGTCGCGCGCGGTCGCGAACACCCGGTAGCCACGCGCCGCGAGGCCCGTCGCGCACTCGCGGCCGATGCCCGTCGAGCAGCCCGTGATGAGCACGCTGCGCCCGCTCACGCTGCCTGTCCCTGCACGGTGACCGTGATCCGGCGCCGGTGCGGCGCGGTGCGGTGCTCCCACAGGTACACGCCCTGCCACGTGCCGAGGTCGCAGCGCCCGCCGTGCACGGGAATCGCGAGCCCGGCCTGCGTGAGCACGCTGCGCACGTGCGCCGGCATGTCGTCGGGCCCCTCCGCGGTGTGCCGGAAGCGCGGGTCGCCATCGGGCGCGAGGTCGCGCATGAAGGTCTCGAGGTCGCGCAGCACGTCCGGATCGGCGTTCTCGCACAGCATCAGCGACGCGCTGGTGTGGTGCACGAACACGTGGCACAGGCCGCGCGCGACGCCGGACTCGCCGACGATGGCCTGCACCCGCGCGGTGAGCTCCACCGGGCCGCGCCCGTGCGTCGAGACCGTGACGGACTCGCTCGCGACCACGCCCGCCGCACGCGCGCTCACGGAAACAGCAGACCCTTGCGCCACGTGCCGGCCTCGTGCACGTAGAGCGTGCGCTCGTGCAGGCGGTTCTCGATGCCGCGCCAGAACTCGATGCGCTCGGGGACGACCCGGTAACCCGACCAGTGCGGCGGGCGCGGCACGTCGCGCCCGGCATAGCGCGCGTCCACCTGCTCCAGCGCCTGCTCGAAGGTCTCCCGGGAGTCCAGCGGCCGCGACTGCTGCGACGCCCACGCGCCGACCTGGCTCATGCGCGGGCGGGTCGCGAAGTACGCGTCGCCCTCCTCCTCGGAGACCTTCTCCACCGGCCCTTCCACCCGGACCTGCTCGTGCAGCTCGTTCCAGTAGAAGCACAGCGCCGCGTACGGGTTCGCGGCGATGTCGCCGCCCTTGCGGCTCTCGTAGTTCGTGTAGAACACGAAGCCGCGCGCGTCGTGGCCCTTGAGCAGCACGATGCGGCTGGACGGGCGGCCGTCGGCGCCCACCGTCGCGACGTTCACGGCGTTCGCGTCGCGAAGCCCCGAGGCCATGGCCCGGGCGAACAGCTCATCGAAGCGCGCGAGCGCCTCGGCGTGGAGATCGGTCATGGAAGAGTCCGCTGCAGGTTCGGTCCGGTAAGGGGTGCGCATGATCGCACGCGCGGGCGCGCGCCGTCGCCCCTGCGCGACGGCTCACTGCGCGGCGAGCATCGCGGCGTAGCCGTCACGGAAGCCCGGGTAGCGGAAGCGGTAGCCGCTGTCCAGCAGCCGGCGGTTGCTGCAGCGCTTGTTGCCGCCGCGCGCGCGCGGCTCCGCGCCGGGGACCCGCTTCGGGCGCGGCGCGCCGACCGCGTCGGCCAGCCAGTCCAGCACCTCGCAGCGCGGCGCCGGCTCGCAGTCCACCGCGACGTAGACCGGCGCCGGCGCGTCCAGCGCCAGCAGGTGCGCGAGCACGCCCGCGCAGTCGTCGCGGTGGATGCGGTTGGTCCACGCGACCGGCGACTCGCTGCAGGTCGCGCCGGCGCGCACCTGGTCGATGAGCCGGGTGCGCCCGGGGCCGTAGATGCCGCCGAAGCGCACCCGCACCGACGGCACGCCGCACGCGGCGACCAGGCCTTCGCCCTCCAGCAGCCGCCGGCCGGAGAAGCCCGCGGGCTCGGTGGGCGAGTCCTCGTCCACCCAGCCGCCGTCGTCCTGCGCGTACACGCCGGTGCTCGACGCGAACAGCACGCGCCGCAGCGGGTGGCCTGCCAGCGCCGTCAGCACGTTGCGCACGCCGTCCACGTACGCGCGCCGGTACGCGTCGTCGCCGAAGCCGCCGGCTGCCGCGGTGTACACCAGCGCCTCGACGTCCGCCGGAAGCCGGTCCAGCGTCGCCGGGTCCGCCAGGTCGGCCGCGACCGGCTCGACCTCGGGCGGCAGCGCGGCGGCGTTGCGGCGCAGGCCGAATATCCGGTGCCCCGCCCCGGCGAGCTGCCGGGCGAGCTCGCCGCCGACGTCGCCGCAGCCCGCGATCAGGATTCGCGCCACGTCACCGCTCCGCCTCGTACGCCTGCATGGCCCCTCTATACAATACCGTCGGCCCCGCGCCCGGGCCGCACGATCGCGACGACGCCATGACCCCGCAACGACTGCAACGCCTGCGCGACGTGCTCGCGCGCCGGCAGCCGGACCTGACGGTGCTCATGGACAACGTGCACAAGCCGCACAACTTCTCAGCGGTGCTGCGCACCTGCGACGCGGTGGGCGTGCACACGGCGCACGGCGTGTGGCCCGGCGAACGCATCCGCGCGCTGGGGGCCACCTCCGGCGGCGCCGGCAAGTGGGTGAACGTCGTCACGCACCGCGACGCGGACAGCGCGGCGCGCGCGCTGCGCACGCAGGGCTTCGCGATCGTCGCCGCGCACGCGGGGGACGGCGCGCGCGAGTACCGGGAGCTGGACTACACCCGGCCGACCGCGTTCGTGCTGGGCGCCGAGCTGGACGGCGTGAGCGCCGCGGCGCGCGCCGCCGCCGACGCGCAGGTGTTCATCCCGATGCACGGCTTCGCCGAATCGCTGAACGTGTCGGTCGCGGCCGCGGTGCTGCTGTTCGAGGCGCAGCGCCAGCGCCTCGCCGCGGGGCTCTACGATCGCTGCCGCCTGGACGCGGACACCCATGCCCGCACGCTGTTCGAGTGGGCGCACCCGGAGGTGGCCGCGCACTGCCGGCGCCACGGCCTGCCCTACCCCGCGATCGACGAGCGCGGCGACCTCGACCCGGCGTTCCGCGTGCACCGCGACGCGGCGCGATGACGGCCGCCGCCGCGGCGCCGGACACCCGCGGCAAGGCCGGGCAGCTCGCCCTCATCGCCGGCGCCGAGCTGCTCGCGCTGGCGCTGTGGTTCTCCGCGTCGGCCCTGGTGCCGCAGCTGCGCGCGCACTGGGAGCTCACGCCCGGCGCGGCGGGCTGGATGACCGCAAGCGTGCAGCTCGGCTTCGTGGCCGGCGCGCTGGCGAGCGCGCTGGGCAACCTCGCGGATCGCATCGCGCTGCCGCGCCTGATCGGCGCCTGCGCGCTGGCCGGCGCCGCGTTCAACGCGGCCATCGCGCTGCCGGAGCTGCCGCTGGCCGCGGCGCTGGCGCTGCGCTTCGCGACCGGCGCCGCGCTGGCCGGGGTCTACCCGCCGGGCATGAAGCTGGTCGCCACGTGGTGCCGGGAGGACCGCGGCCTGGGCATCGGCCTGCTGGTGGCCGCGATCACGCTGGGCTCGGCGCTGCCGCACCTGCTCAACGCGCTGCCGCTGTCCGGCGACGCCGGCATGCCGCCCTGGCGCCCGACCCTGCTCGTGTCCTCGGGTCTCGCGCTGGCCGGGTCGCTCGCGATGCTGACCCTGGTGCGCCCCGGCCCCTTTCTCGCGGGCGCGGCGCCCTTCCACTGGCGCTACGCATTGCAGGCGCTGCGCCACCGCCCCACGCGGCTCGCGAACTTCGGCTACCTGGGACACATGTGGGAGCTGTACGCGATGTGGGCCTGGGTGCCGGTGTTCCTGCTCGCGAGCTACCGCGCGGCGGGCCTGGACGTCGCGAGCGCGCGGCTCGCGGGCTTCGCGGTGATCGGCATCGGCGCCGCGGGCTGCGTGCTGGCCGGGGTGCTCGCGGATCGCTACGGGCGCACCACCGTCACGATCGCCAGCCTCGCGGTGTCCGGCTCCTGCGCCCTCGCCGCGGGGCTGCTGTTCAACCACCCGCTCGCGCTCACCGCGCTGTGCCTGGTGTGGGGCTTCGCGGTGGTGGCCGACAGCGCGCAGTTCAGCGCCGCGGTCAGCGAGCTGGGCGACCCGCGCTACGTGGGCACCGCGCTGACGCTGCAGACCAGTCTCGGCTTCCTGCTCACCCTGGTCACCATCCAGCTCGTGCCGGCGCTGCTGGACGCGCTGGGCTGGGCCGGCGCGTTCGCGCTGCTCGCCGCCGGGCCCGCGTTCGGCATCGTCAGCATGGCGCGCCTGCGCGGCCTGCCCGAGGCGCGCGCGATGGCATCCGGCAACCGCTGAAGCGGGCCGGCGGCAGTCAGCGGGCCATCGCCGACGGCGGCAACGCGGCACGGCGGGCGGCGGGGTCGACGGCGGCGAGATCCTCCGCGGCCCGGTGGAATGCGGCCATGTCGCCGTCGAGGCTCGCCAGCAGCGCCGCGAAGCGCGGCACGAGATCGTTGTAGGTCGCGACCAGCGCGAGCTTCGCGTTGTTCAGGTCCTGCGCGAACCAGCGATCGAAGCCACGGTAGCCGCCCCAGCCGCGGCGCAGCTCCGCGTAGCGCGCGCGCAGCCCGCGCAGCACCTCGTCCTTGCGGGCGAGCTTGCGCGCGTCGGGCAGCGGCCCGGCGTACAGCGCCTCCAGCTCGTCCCGGGTTCCGGCCACCAGGTCGAGGAAGGCCGCATGCGCGGCGCGGTGACGCGCGTGGTCCTCGAGCGCGTCGCGATCCCCGTGCGCGGCCAGCCAGCGCCGCTCGCCCTCCTCCTGCACCGCGCTCGCGTAGGCCTCGTTGAACGCGGTGTCGCCGGGGATGTAGAGCCGCCGGTGGGCCAGCTCGTGGAACATCACGCCCGCGGTGTACCACGGCGGTCCGCGCAGCAGGGTGTTGAGCACCGGGTCGTCGAACCAGCCGAGGGTGGAGTACGCCTGCACCGGCGCCACGTACACGTCGTAGCCGGCCTCGCGCAGGCGCCGCGCCTCGGCCGCCGCGCGCGCGAGCTCGAAGTACCCGCGGTAGCTCAGGCAGCCCACCACCGGATAGCACCACCGCCGCGGCTCCAGCGACAGCGCCGGCGCCGCAACCACGCTCCACACCACGTAGTCGCGCCCGACGTCGGCGTAGTCGCGGTAGCTGCCGCCGGCCGGCAGCGCGAGCTCCGTCTGCGCGAACGCGCGCATGCGCTCGACCTCGCGAAGCCGCTCGGCCAGCGACTCGTCGGTGGCGGGGTCGCGCAGCACGTCCGGGATCGGACGGCGCGCCGAGAGCACCTGCAGGTGACCCGACGCGGAGTGCAGCAGATACGACGCGCCCGAGCAGCCGGCGAGCAGGCACGCCGCCAGCGCCGCCGCGCCGGCGCGCGCCGCGCCCCGCTTCACCGAGGCGGGTCCGCGACGAGGCCGCGGGCCTCGAGGGCGGCGCGCAGGTCGATCACGTGGCGCGCGTTGGCGCCCAGGTCGCCGCGCCCGACCCGCGACGCGGCGCGCACCTGCGCCTCGCTGAGACCGGCGCCGGCATCGCGGAGGTACACGGTCACGTCGTCGGTGAATCCGAACAGCGACGACACCACCTCGGCGCTCACCCGCCGGGCGGCCGTGTCGCTGCTCACCTCGCGCCAGCCGAGGTCCTGCATCGTCTGCGCGACAGGCACGAGCAGCGCCGGCGGATCGCCGCGCAGCCACAGCGGGCGCAGCTCCTCGAGCACCGCCTGCGGCCCGGTCTCGGCGACGTTGCGGGTCAGGTACAGGCCGAGGCGCTCCACGACGCCGGGCGGGCGCGTCAACGGGGGCCGGTTGCCGGCGATGCCGGCCGCGACCATCAGCATCGCGACCGCGAGCAGCGCGGCCAGCGCGAGCAGCGCCTTGGTCAGCACGGGGTCG
>CBDUCN010000168.1:0-10924 GCA_965365655.1 uncultured Gammaproteobacteria bacterium
CTGCGCTTCAGCCTGTTCAACATCATCCCGACGCTGATCGAGCTGACGCTGGTGTTCGTGATCCTGTGGCTGGCGCTGGACATCTCCATCGCGCTGGTCACGCTGGTCACCGTGGTCGCCTACATCGGCTACACGATGGCGGTCACGGAGTGGCGCATCAAGTTCCGGCGCGCGATGAACGAGTCCGACAGTCACGCGAACACCAAGGCGATCGACTCGCTGCTCAACTTCGAGACGGTGAAGTACTTCGGCAACGAGGAGCACGAGGCGCGACGTTACGACGAGGCGCTCAGGGGCTACGAGAGCGCGTCGGTGAAGAGCCAGCAGTCGCTCGCACTGCTCAACGTCGGCCAGGCCACGATCATCTCCGCGGGGCTCACGGCGGTGATGCTGATGACCGGGCAGGCCATCGTCGACGGCGCGATGACCCTGGGCGGCTTCGTGATGGCCAACACCTACCTGATGCAGCTCTACCAGCCGCTCAACTTCTTCGGCTTCGTGTACCGCGAGATCAAGCAGTCGCTGATCGACATCGAGAAGATGCTCGACCTGCTCGAGGTCGAGAAGGAGGTGGACGACGCGCCGCACGCGAAGCCGCTCGCGCTGGGCGGCGCGAGCGTGCGCTTCGACGGCGTGGGCTTCGGCTACGACGCGCGCCGCCCGATCCTGCGCGACGTGAGCTTCGAGGTGCCCCCGGGTGCGACCGTCGCGTTCGTCGGCGCGAGCGGCGCCGGCAAGTCCACCATCGGCCGCCTGCTGTACCGCTTCTACGACGTCGACGCGGGCAAGGTCACCATCGACGGCCAGGACGTGCGCGACGTGACCCAGGCGAGCCTTCGCGCCGCGATCGGCATCGTTCCCCAGGACACCGTGCTGTTCAACGACACCATCTACTACAACATCGCGTACGGCAAGCCGGGCGCGTCGCCGTCCGAGGTCGAGGCAGCGGCGCGGACCGCGCAGATCCACGACTTCATCATGGCGTTGCCGGACGGCTACCAGAGCATGGTGGGCGAGCGCGGGCTGAAGCTCTCCGGAGGCGAGAAGCAGCGCGTCGCGATCGCGCGCACCGTGATCAAGGACCCGTCCATCCTGGTCTTCGACGAGGCCACGTCGGCGCTGGACAGCCACACCGAGCAGGCGATACAGAGGAACCTTCGCGAGGTGAGCCGCGGGCGCACCACGCTCAGCATCGCGCACCGCCTGTCCACGGTGGTCGACGCCGACGAGATCATCGTGCTCGACGCCGGGCGCATCGTCGAGCGCGGCACCCACGCCGCGCTGCTCGCGCACGACGATCACTACGCGCGCATGTGGCGCCGCCAGCAGGAGCGTCGCGGCGAGAGCGGGGACGACCTCGACGACGCGATGCCGGCGCCGGCGGAGTAGCGGCGAGACGGCCATTCGACCGATTGATCGATGAACGCACGGCCGACGCGCCGGAAACGCGACGCAGTGACAGTCCCGCGATGCGCTAGAATCCGCGCCCGCCCCGCCGCACGACGAGACCGAGCCCCCATGCCCGCCCACTTCGCGAAGGACGTCGACGACGCCATCACCAGCCGCCAGAGCGTGCGCCGCTTCACCGACGAGCCGGTGAGCCGCGAGCAGGTGCATCACCTGCTGGACGTGGCGCGATTCGCACCCAGCGGCACCAACACCCAGCCGTGGCACGCGGACGTGCTGGCGGGCGCGGCGCGAGACGCGCTGTGCGAGGAGATCATGGCCGACTACCAGGCGAACGGTGAGCGCAGCAACCGGGAGTACGAGTACTACCCGACGCAGTGGTTCGACCCGTACCTGAGCCGGCGCCGCGCCTGCGGGTGGGGGCTGTACGGCTCTCTCGGCATCACCCGCGAGGACAAGGACCTCATGCACGAGCAGCGGGGCCGCAACTACGTGTTCTTCGGCGCGCCCGTGGGAATGATCTTCAGCATCGACCGGCGGCTCAACGTCGGGAGCTGGATGGACATGGGCATGTTCCTGCAGAACGTGATGGTCGCGGCGCGGGCGCACGGGCTGCACACCTGCGCCCAGGCATCGTTCGCGAACTACCCGGAGATCGTGCGCCGCCACTGCGACATCCCCGAGGAGCACGTGGTGGTGTGCGGCATGGCCGTCGGCTACGGGGTCATGGACGCTCCGGAGAACGTGTGGCGCACCGAGCGCGAGCCGGTGGAGGCGTTCGCCCGCTTTCGCGGCTTCCCGTGAGCGCGGCCGTGGAGCTGGACCCGCCGCGGGCCGAGGGCGAGTTGCCCGCCGACTACGAGGCGCGCATCCACCGCGCCAGCGAGCTGCTGCGCACGCCGATGGACGAGGGCAGCATGGCCTGGCACGCGTGGGGCGACGCATCGGCGCCGCCGCTGGTGCTGCTGCACGGCGGGTTCGGGTCCTGGCGCCACTGGATCCTGAACGTGATCCCGCTGTCGCGGCGCTTCCGCGTGCTGGCCGCCGACCTGCCGGGGCTCGGCGAGTCGGACCGCCTGCCGCACGAGTACACCCCCGACAACATCGCCGCCGAGGCGCTGCGAGGCGTCGACACGCTGCTGGGCGAGGACGCGCGCTTCGCGATGTGCGGCTTCTCCTTCGGCGGCATCATCGGCAGCCACGTCGCGGCGCTCGCCGGAGCGCGGGTGACGCGCTTCGTCGCGGTGGCGCCGGGCGCGCTGGGCCTGACCAGCCGCCGCCCGGAGCTCGCGAGCCTGAGCAGCCGGCGCCGCGACCCGCGCTCGGTGCGTGCGATCCACCGCATCAACCTCGGGCGGCTGATGATCCACGACCCGAATCGCATCGACGACCTCGCGCTGCACGTGCAGGCGGAGACGGTGAAGCGCGCCCGCGCGCGCAGCGGCGCGATCCCGTGGACCGACGTCGCCGCGCAGGCGCTCGCGCGCTGCGACTGTCCGATCGCCGGCGTGTGGGGCGAGCGCGACCTGATCGCCGAGCAGCACATGCACGAGCGCGTCGCGCTGTTCGAGCGCCTGCAGCCCGGCTGCCCGTTCCACGTCATCGAGGGCGCCGGGCACTGGGTGATGTACGAGCGCCCGGATCGCTTCAACGCGCTGCTGCTGGAGCTCGCGGCGGCCTGACCGGACCTGTCCCACGGCCCGCGATCCAGGGCGGGCGGCGCGATCGCGCGACGCGACGCGTCAGCCCAGCATCTGCCGGCCGGCGCCCCACAGCCCCGTCACGATCATCGCCGCGTTGGCGAGAAAGCCGATCATCATCCCCGGCCCGCGCTTGCGCGGATCGGCCACGTAGCCGGCGCGGTACACGAAGCGCCCGGCGAGGAACACCAGCCCGAGCACGGCCGCCACGTCGGGACGGAAGAACGCAGCGCAGATCCACATCGCCGGCAGCGCGATCGCGAGCTGCTCGAGGGTGTTCAGGTGCACCCGCGACGCGCGCTCGAACGCGGCATCGCCGGTCATCGCCGGCGCCTCGAGGCCCGACGCGATGCGTGCCTTGCCCACCATCGCCATGAAGAAGATGTACTGCACGAGCAGCAGCAGGGTGACGATCGCGACGGGTGCCATCGATGAAGTCTCCGTGTGAGTGCGCCTGAGCCCGGAGCGCGTGCGCGCGAGCCCGTGGTCGGGAAGGCGTTCGTGATGCGCCCGGTCGCTCCCGAGCGCGGCCGGGGTCCACGTGCGCCGCCGCGCCCCGCGTACAGCTTCGGGGGGCGCAAGCGCGCGGACGTGCCCGGGTCGCCGGCCGACGGGGCGGCGCGGCGACTCGTCCGGGGCTACGCCCGTGTCAGCGCCATCATCGCCCGCACGTCCTTCAGGTGTTCGATGCCTTCGACCATCTCCGCGAGCTCCGCGCTCACCGTCTTGCCGAGCACCGGCACCGTGAGCGCGTCGAACTTCTCGCGCAGGCGCGCGCCCTGCCCGGCGAGGTCGTCGGCCGGCTGGCTCACGTCGCCGCGCATGCGGTACACGACGCCGTCGGTGAGCGACACGATGACCTCGCTCTGCGCGTCGCCGATCTGGTCGTCGGTGGTCACGGAGGTGCGCTCGACGAGCCGCAGCAGCTCGGGCGTGCTGCACAGTGCCTCGTCGTAGCGCTCCGGCGCGCCGGTGGGTACGCCGGCGAGCGCCATCGCGCAGGTCATGCGCAGGCTGAACTTCGCCTCCAGGCCGGTGCGCGGGCGCTCGATGTTGCACATCTTCAGGTAACGCGGCCTGACGCGGATCTCGACGCTCGCGACGTCGCCGGGTGCGACGCCCTCGCTGGCGACGATGCTGCGCGCGGCCTCGATGGTGGAGTGAGTGCCGTAGCACGCGGCGTGGTACTTGAACAGGATGCCACGGGTGAAGAACTCGTCGCCCGCCGCGTCCAGCGCGTGCGCGTCGCAGGCCCCGGACTGGGTGGCGCCGAAGCCCTGCGCGCACTCCAGGACGTCGTCGCGCGCGGTGAAGCCGCGCGCCGCGAGCAGCGCCGCGTGCAGGCCGTTGGCCGCGGCCTTGCCCGCGTGCATCGGCTTGCACATGGTGCCGAACAGCGACTTGAGGCCGGCGGCCTGGGTGCCCGCGATGCCGAGCGCGGTCGCGGTCGCGGCGGCGTCCAGGCCCAGCAGGCGTGCCGCCGCGGCCGCCGCGCCGAAGGTGCCCAGCGTGCCGGTCGCGTGCCAGCCGTGCTCGTAGTGCTCGGAGGTGACGTAGCGTCCCACGCGGCACTCGGTCTCCACGCCGGCCACGAACGCGGCCAGCACGTCGCGCCCGCTGCTGGCCTCGCGCTCGGCGAGCGCCAGCACCGCCGGCGCGACCGGTGCGGTGGGGTGGCCGGGCATCGCGTAGTGCACGTCGTCGTAGTCCAGCGCGTGGCCGGCGGTGCCGTTCACCAGCGCTGCCTGCAGCACGGGGAGGCGCCCCGGGCCGCCCACCAGCGAGGCCTGCGCCGCGCCGCCCTGCTCGAGCGCCTCGTCGCGCACGATGCGCACCGTGTCGTCGCCGGCGCCCGCCACCGACACCGCGAGCCAGTCCATCAGGCACTGGCGGGCGACGGTGAGGGCCTCGGCGGGAATGCGCTCGAGGTCGATGCCGTTCGCGAACGCGGCGATGCGCGCGGTGACGCCGGCGTCGCCGGCCGGCATCTCGGCGGCAGGTGTGCTCATGGACGGGCTCCTGTGCAGTGGTGCGCAACTTCCAAGCATATAACGGCCCGGCGCGGGGCGCGTCTGCTAGCATCGCCCGGGTCGCCTCACCCCGGAGTCCTCTGCGTGGACGAGCCCGACCGCACTCTCGCCTTCACGGCCACCACCTCGAGCGGCGAGGTGCTGGAGTTCCAGCTTCCGCTGCACCCGCACACCAGCTCGGAGAAGGACGTGGGCACGCTGCTCGAAGGCGTGCTCGACCGCGTCTCCGAGCTCGTGGAGGGGCCCGAGAACATGAGCGACGGCGACGTGCTGCAGGCGCTCACGCTCGCGCTCGCGGTGCGCCTCAAGGTCGCCGGGCTCCCCCCGGACACCGCGCAGCAGCTCGTGGAGGACCTCGCGAACCTCGCGCTGGAGGGCTACGAGGGCGGCGAGCAGGTCGCGACCTCCGGCACCCGGCATTGAGCGAGGGTTCGCCGCCGCACGCGCGCGAGGACCTTCTCCCGGGCGCGATGCACGCGCGGCCTCTCGCGCAAGGCGCGCTGTGAGCGAGGCCGACTTCCGCAAGTGGGAGTCGCGCTATCGCGACGGCAACGCGGTGGTGCGCAGCTACCCGTCGCCGTTCGTCGAGCGCTGGCTGGATCGCGTGCCGCGCGGGCGCGCGCTGGACGTCGCCTGCGGTGCCGGGCGCAACGCCCTGCACCTGGCCGGTGCGGGCTTCGTCGTGGACGCGATGGACATCGCGCCGGCCGCGCTCGAGCGCGCGGCGGCCACCGGCGCCGAGCGCGGCGTCGCGGTGAACTGGGTGCAGGCGGACCTCGACAGCGTCGTCCCGGACGCCGGGGCGTACGCGCTGATCACGATGATCCGCTTCATGAACCGGGCGCTGATGCCGCACCTGCCCGCGGCGCTCGCGCCCGGCGGATGGCTGATCGCGGAGCACCACTTCCAGACCCCGGTGGACGTGCACGGCCCGCGCGGGCCGGAGTTCCGGCTGCAGCCGCAGGAGCTTCTGCACGCGTTCCCGGGCCTGCGCGTGCTGCACTACCAGGAGGCCATCGTCGACGACCCGGACGGGCGTCGCATGGCGCTCGCGCGCATCGCCGCGTGCAACGGCGACCCGGGCTTCTGAGCCGCGCCGTCGCTGCTACATTGCGCGGCGCGCCGCCGCGCACGGGATCCGCCCTTGGAACTGCTGCCCGCCGACTTCTCGCCCTGGCTCGCCGCCGCGCTGGTCGTGCTGAGCTTCTTCACGTCGCTGCTCACCGTGACCGCGGGCCTCGGTGGCGGCGTGATCATGCTCGCCGCGATGGCATCGGTGATGCCGCCGCTCGCCGTGATCCCGACCCACGGCGTGATCCAGCTCGGCTCCAACGCCGGGCGGGCCTTCGTGATGCGCGCGGCCATCGATCGCCCGGTGGTGGGCTGGTTCGCGGCGGGCGCGCTGATCGGCGCCGCGATCGGCGGCTCGCTGTTCGTGTCGCTGCCGGGTGCGGTGCTCAAGCTCATCCTCGGCCTGTTCATCATGTGGTCGGTGTGGGGGCCGAAGCTGCGCAAGGTGCGCATCGCCGACAAGGCCTTCCTCGGGGTGGGCGTCGCGACCACCTTCATCACGATGTTCGTCGGCGGCACCGGCCCCTTCGTCGCCGCGTTCGTGAATCCGGACCGCTTCGGCAAGGAGGCCACCGTCGGCACCCACGCCGCGTGCATGACGCTGCAGCATGGCTTCAAGGTGTCGGTGTTCGTCGTGCTGGGCTTCGCCTTCGCGCCGTGGCTGCCGCTGCTCGGCGCGATGATCGCGGCCGGATTCCTGGGCACCCTGACCGGGCGCGCGGTGCTGATGAAGCTTCCCGAGCACGTGTTCAGGATCGTCTTCAAGACCGTGCTCACCCTGCTCGCGCTGCGCCTGCTGTGGGACGCCGCCGGCGCGCTGGCCGCGTGAGCATCCACGACACGGGATGGAGCAAGGCATGACGGAACGCATCTACACCGCAGCGATCGTCGTCATCGGCAACGAGGTGCTCTCGGGGCGGGTGCAGGACGCGAACGTGAACTACCTCGCGCTGCGCCTGAAGGATCAGGGGATCCGGCTCGTCGAGGTGCGCATCATCCCCGACGTGGAGCGCACCATCGCCGATACGGTGAACGCGCTGCGCGCGGAGCACGACTACGTGTTCACCACCGGCGGCATCGGTCCCACGCACGACGACATCACCGCGCAATCGGTGGCGACGGCGTTCGGCGTCGCGCTGGAGAGGAACCCGGACGCGGTGCGGCTGCTCGAGGAGTACTACGGCGATCGCATCAACGAGGGCCGCATGCGCATGGCCAACATCCCCGCCGGCGCCGAGCTGCTCGACAACCCCGTGTCCTGGGCGCCGGGCTTTCGCCTCGGCAACGTGTACGTGCTGCCCGGCGTGCCGCGCATCATGCAGGCGATGTTCGACTCCTTCCGGCACCGTCTCGCGGGCGGGCGCCCGGTGCGCTCGCGCACCGTGAACGCGTTCGTGGCGGAGAGCGTCGTGGCCGGGGGCCTCGCGGCGCTGCAGGAGCGCTTCGAGGACGTGGAGATCGGCAGCTACCCCTACGTGCGCGACCACCGCTTCGGCTGCGCGCTGGTCGCGCGCTGCGTGGACGAGACGAGGCTCGCCGCCGCGACGGACGCGATCGCGGCGCTGGTGCGCGAGCTCGGCGGGGAGCCCGAGATCCTGGACGGCGAGGGCGCGGGGGCGCCGTCGGGGTAGGGGCGGCGGGCGCGCGGCGCGGCCCCCGCCGGGCGCTCGCGATCCCGCGCTGCGCGCCGCCTACTCGACCTCGCGCACGAGGCGGAAGCCGGTGATGTCGTCGGCGCCGCCGTCGTGCGGCTCCGAGATGGACACGTCGCACGCCGTCAGCGGCATCGTGTACGCGCCGCCGCGGGCCGCGAAGCCGCCGCCTTCGCGCACCAGCTCCCGCGCGTTGCCGACGTGGTTCGCGAGCCCCCACGCGTTCGACCGCCCGGACGCGACCTCGAGCAGCTCCTCGCCCTTGCCCGGCACCTCTCGCACGCGGCAGTTGAACTGCGTCTTCGGCTGCACGCCGTCCGCGGTCGCGGCGTGCTGCCACTCGGCTCCGGTGGCCAGACGGTACGTGACCGGCGCCCCGAGCGCGCGGCTCGCCTGCTCGGACAGCCACGTCGCGTAGTCGCCGATCTGCTGCGCCGTGAGCCCGGTCGCGGGCAGCGCGGTGGCGGCGAGGCTTGCGCTCTCGCACGCGCCGCCGCGATTGCCCACGCTGCGGCAGTAGAGCGCGATGTCGCCGCGGCTCACCTCGTACTTGCCGATCGCATAGGGCGCCCCGCCGGCGGGTGCGGGCACGACGACCATCGTCGGCCCCCGGGCGCCGCCCACCTCGTCCCAGCATTGCCCGCGGGATCGCTTTCCGAAGCCCGCGATCTCCGAACGGCACAGCCAGCGCGGCGGCGGCGGCGGCTCCAGCCTCGCGTAGCCGCAGTCGACGCACAGGCGGGTGGCGTTCTCGAAGGTCGCCGCGAGCTCGCGCTTGCGGCTCCAGCCCTTCGGATCGCTCGCGATCTGGCGGTGCTCGCGGTACGCGGCGTCGGCCGCGGCCCGCGCCTGCGCGAGCTGCGCCTGCACCCGCGGGATCCCCGGGTCCTTCGGCGCCGCCGCGCGCGCGGCGGCGATGCTCGCGCGCGCCGCCGCCAGCCGGTACGCCGCGATCTGCCGGCGCGCGGTCTCGAGCTCCTGGGGCTCGATGCTCTTGCCGTCCAGGCCCGCATGCTCGATCGCGGCCTGAGCGAGCGCGAGCAGCGCGGCCGCCGCCTTCCGATCCCGGGCCTCCAGCGCGTTCACCGCCTGCAGCGCGCGATCGCCCATCGCGCGATCGAGCGGCGCGGCGCGCGCCGGCGCCAGCGAGCGCAGCAGCTGCATCGGCTTCGCGATGCGCTTCAGCTCCGACTCGCGGCTCGCGTCGGCGCCGTCCAGGCTCGCGGCGAGGTGCTCTGCGAGCCGCTCGCGCTTGTCCTCGCTTGCCGGGTCGAGCTCGACCGACTGGGTCTGCAGCGCGGCCGCGGCGTCGAAGTTGCCGCTCGCGGCAGCCTCCCCGGCGAGCCGCTGGTACGCCGTCGAGAGGACGGCCGGGGCCTCCTCGGCGAGAAACGGGTCGTTGCCGGGCACGCCGAGCGCCTGCACCTCCTTCAGCGCACCGCGCGCGGCCTGCACGTCGCCGGCGGCCGCGAGCTCCGCGAACTCGGACTTCAGCCGCGCGACCTTCGCGTCGCGCTCCTGCTGCGCGCGCGCCGCGAGGAACGCCTCCTCCTGCGCCGCGATGGCCTCGCGCTCGTCGGTGAGGTTGGAAAGCCCCGGGAACAGATCGAGGCCTTTCGTCACGAACTCCCGGGCCTGGTCGAAGTTCTTCTTCTCGCGCGCCTGCCGCGCGGCGCTCAGCATGAGCCGGCCGACCCGGTTGCGCACCTGCACGAGAGCCGGAGCATCCAGGGGTTGCAGCGCGATCAGCTCCTTGTAGGGCTCCTCGAGCTTCGCCTCCCACGCGAGGCCGAACTCGGGGTCGTCGAGCAGCGCCTCCACGGCGCCGACGCGCTCGCGCACCAGCGGCTCGCGCGCCGCGAGGTCCGGCGCGAAGCCGGCCTGCGCCTCGGCGCGCGAGAGCGCGAGGCGGTGTCGCGTCAGATCGGGCACCGGGAGCAGGCGCGCGAAGTCGAACAGCAGCGCCTCCGCCTGTTGCCAGCGCCGCGCCGCGACGTGGCCCGCGAGGGCATTTTCGAAGGCCTTCTTGAGTTGCCCCCGGATGCGCTCGAGCACCGCGCTCTGCGGGCTCAGGTTCGACAGGGCGATCAGTGCGTCGCGCACGCCCTGGTAGTCCGCGAGCGTCGTCAGTCCGGTCTCCGCTGCGGCCAGCTGCTCTTCGAGCTCGGTCACCCGCTTCTCGTTCGCGATGCGCAGGAGCTCGCGGTCGAGTCGCCAGCGCAGCTCCTTGAGCCTGGGATCGTCGCGGGCCACCTCGTAGGCCGCGCTCGCGTCGAGCAGCGCGTCCGCGCGGGCGTAGTCCTGCTCCCCCATCGCGCGCTCGATCTCCTCGGTGAAGCGGAAGCGCACCTGCTCGTCCTTCAGCAGCGCGTGTTCCGGATCGATGGCGCGCACCACCGCGAGCGGGTCGGCGATGTCGTCCTCGCCCTCGACGGGCAGCAGCCGTCCCGCCGCGAGCAGCGTGTTGTAACGCTCCCCGAGCTCGGCGAGGGTGGCGCTGCGCCGCTCGCTGAGCGCGTTGCGCATCCGCAGCACCTCGGCGGAGTCGGGGTACAGCGCGTCCAGCTCCTCGAGGTGCGCGTTCGCGGCCGGAAAGTCGTAGCGCCCCTGTGCGGGCATGAATCCGGCGTCGATGCGCGCCTGGTAGGTGTCGAGGACCGTCCGCCTCACCGCGTCCACGTCCTTGATCGCATCCTGCCATTCGGCCGGATAGGTGCGCAGCAGGGCCAGGCCCTGCGCGACGGACCGCTCGCCGCCCGTGGTGATGAACGCGCTGACGGCCTCGACGACGCGCGGGTCGTCGAGCACCCTCGCGAGCTGCGCGTCGCCGAGCGTGCGCGCGTGCTCGAGGCCCTGCTGCAGGTTCGCGAGCCCGCCGCGCGTGACGATCTCGATCGCGGTCTCACGCTCGATCGCGTCGAGCTTGCCGCTGATCGTCGGCCACGCCGCGGCGGCGACGAGCGCGATCGCGAGCGCGGCCCCGCCGGCATAGAGCGGCCAGGTCGTGGGCTTGCGGGTGATCGAGTCGAGGAACTCCTCCACCGAGCCGGTGCGCTCGTCGCGG
>CBDUCN010000169.1:0-10915 GCA_965365655.1 uncultured Gammaproteobacteria bacterium
CGCGGCACCAGGTCCTGGTGCTCGCCGAGCGCCGGCGGCGGCCGGCGCAGCGCGCACGGGGTGCGCGACAGCTTCACCGGGAAGCCGGTCATGCGGATCGGCGCCGCGCCGTCGCGCGGCCACTCGAGGACCATGTCCTGCGCCAGCACCTGCGGATCGGCGAACACCTCGTCCAGCTCCATCACCCGCCCGCACGGGCAGCCGGCCGCGTTGACGACCCGGATCCAGTGCTCCACGTCGTGCGTCGCGGTCACCGCGTCGATTCGCGCGTTCAGCGCCGCGCGGTTCGCGAGCCGCGACGCGTTGTCGGCGAACCGCGGCTCGTCCAGCAGCGCCGCGAGGCCGATGGCCTCGAGGAAGCGCCGCACGTAAGTGTCGTTCGACGGCGCGACCGCGATCTGCCCGTCGCGGGCCTGGAACAGCCCGTACGGCGCGACG
Organism: uncultured Gammaproteobacteria bacterium; assembly: GCA_965365655.1. Taxonomy (GTDB): domain Bacteria; phylum Pseudomonadota; class Gammaproteobacteria; order HK1; family HK1; genus JBFHNV01. Next base: position 439 of record CBDUCN010000169.1, read on the forward strand.
ATGGGATGGTCGTTGCCGGTGCGCACCGGGTTGCGGCCGGTGTTCAGGGTCTCCGCCGAGAGGTACGCCAGCATCGAGATCAGCCCGCCGGTGAGGCTGGACTCCACGCGCTGGCCGCGGTCGTCGCGCGCGCGCGCCTGCAGCGCGCAGACCACGCCGAACGCGCAGTACAGCCCCGCGATCAGATCCGAGATCGGCGGCGCCGCGCGCCGCGGCGGGCCGTCCGGATCGCCGTTCACCGCCATGAACCCGCTCATCGCCTGCGCGATGAAGTCGAACGCGGGACGGTCCACGTAGGGGCCGGTGGAGCCGTAGCCGTTGACGCTGGCGACCACGAGGCGCGGGTTGATGGCCGCGAGGCGCGCGTCGTCGAAGCCCATCTTCGCGAACACCCCGGGGCGATAGTTCTCCACCACGACGTCGGCGTCGCGCAGCAGCGCCGCGAGCGCGTCGCGGTCGGCCTCGCGGTACAGATCCAGCACGACCGAGCGCTTGTTGCGGTTGAACTGCGCGAAGTACGCGCTGTAGCCGTCCACGATCACGCCCTGGCCGCGCACCGGGTCGCCTGCCGGAGGCTCCACCTTCAGCACGTCGGCGCCCATGTCGGCCAGCAGCTGGGTGCAGAACGGGCCCGCGAGGATGCGCGTGAGGTCGACGACCCGGATGCCGTCGAGAGCGCCCGGCGGGCGGTCCGCGCGCGCCGGGGGCCCGACCGGGACCGCGGTCACGCGGCTGCGGCCCGTGAGCGGGCCGCCCGCCGCCGCGCGTGCCGGCACGCTCGTTCCACGGCCTCAGCCCTGCGCGACCGGCACCGAGTCCATCGGGTGCAGGTCCAGCCGGTGGCCCGCCTTCATGACCTGGCCGGGCAGCGGATGCCCCACCGCGGCCTCCACGTCGCACGCGATCGCGGCGAGCTTGCGCAGGTCGATGCCGGTCTCGATCCCCATCTCGTGAAGGAGATAGACCAGGTCCTCGGTGCAGATGTTGCCGGTGGCCTTGGGGGCGAACGGGCAGCCGCCGGTGCCGCCGAAGGAGGACTCGTAGCGGTCGATGCCGAGCGCGAGGCCCGTCATCACGCACGCGAGGCCCACGCCCCGGGTGTTGTGGAAGTGCAGCGTGATCGGCAGCCCCGGGGCGCTGGCGCGAATGGCCTGCACCGCGGCCTCGACCAGCGGCGGCGTGGCCATGCCGGTGGTGTCGCCCAGGCTGACCCCCGAGATCCCGATCGCCTGGTAACGCTTCGCGATCGCGCCGACGCGCGCCGCCGGCACGTCGCCCTCGAACGGGCAGCCGAACGCGGTCGCGATCGCGCCGTGCACCCGGATCCCGGCCTCGCCGGCCACCTTCACGACCTCCTCGAAGCCCTGCAGCGACTCCTCGGTGGTGCGGTTGACGTTGGTGCGGTTGTGGCTCTCCGACGCCGACGCGAACACCACCATCTCGTCGACCTTTGCCTCGGCTGCGCGCAGCGCGCCGCGCTTGTTCGGCACCAGCGCCGAGAGCACCGCGCCGCGGCTGCGGTCCACCCCGGCCATCACCTCGGCGGCGTCGGCGAGCTGCGGCACGGCCTTCGGTGACACGAACGACGTGACCTCCAGGCGCGGCACGCCGGCGTCGATCAGGCGGTTGATCAGCTCCACCTTCTTCGCGGTGGGGATGAAGGTCTTCTCGGACTGCAGCCCGTCGCGCGGGCCGACGTCGGTGACCTCGACTCGGCGTGGGTAGGTGCTGGTCATCGTGTTGCTCTCCGCGGTTCCTGTCAGAAGTCCCAGTGTGGCGGCACGGCGCCCGCGACCGGTGACCGGAACGTGTACAGCCCGTCGCCGGCCAGCGATCCAAGGTACACGGTCTTCAGGTCCGGGCCGCCGAAGGCCACGCTCGCGATGTTCGCGAGCCGGCGCCGTGCGCCGATGTCCATGTGCTCGCGGGTGAAGCCGCCGTCGCGCCAGCGCGACATCGCGGCGGCGACCTCGTCCGGGTCGCAGTCCTCCAGCAGCACCTGCTGCGTGCCGTCCGGCGCGACCCGCACGACGCGGTTGCTCATCACGCTCGCGCACCACACGCCGCCCTCGGCGTCGAACTCGAAGCCGTCCGGGATCACGCCGTCGAGGTACTCGGCCACCGTCTCCCGCGGGCCGAGGCCGCTCGCGGTGACGCGGTAGCGCGACAGCCGGCGCGCCATGGTCTCGTTCGCGTACAGCCACCCGCCGCCCGGGTGCAGCTTCACCTCGTTCGCGTAGCCGAGGCCGTCGGCGACGATGCGCGCGCCGCGGGCGTCGAGCAGGATCACGAAGCCGTCCGCGACGTCGCGGTGGAACGCGCGGTCGCGGGGCTGGCGCCACGTGCTCACCGAGATCCACAGGCGCGCGTCGCGGTCGCGGTGCACGAAGTTCACCGGCGGCACCGCGAGCCCGTCGACCTCCGTGAGCACCGGCGTGCACCCGCCGTCCGGCGCGAGCCGCCACACGCCGCCGGACGGCCCGAGGTTCGCGAGCACCACCGCGCCGTCCGGCTCCAGGCTCCAGCCGTTCGGGAGCAGGTCCGCCGGCGCCCCGGCGCCGGCGCGGCGCGGCCGCGGCGCGCCGCCGCCATCGACGCGTGCGACGCCGGCGCCGCCGCCCGCCGGCGCGTGGCTCACCCAGATGGCGCCGGCGCGCGTGCAGGCCACGCACTCGGGACGCGCGAGGCCGTGGCCGACGATCTGCAGGTCATCGAGGCGGGGCAGCGGGGCGATCATCGTCGGGCTGGGCTCGGTCACGGCGGCGTCGGGTGGCCGATCCTAATAGGACTCGCGGCGCGCCGGAGGCCCGTGCCGGCTGCAGCCGGCCGATCGGGATCGGCGGCGGCCGCACGCGCCGGCCGGACACGCTCACCTGTCGCCCACGCCCGGGGCGGCTCGCGGCCGAAGGCCAGCGTACTCGCCCGTCGCCCACGCCCGGGCCGGCTCCCGGCCGAAGGCCAGCGCACGCCGCGGCGGCGCCGGCCCGGGACGCCGGTAGAGTGACGGCGCGCCTCCACCCGGACCCGTGATCCGTGACTGCATCCACCCCATCGTTCCTGCTGCCGCCGCGCCGGCACACCGCCGACGGCGCTCGGCGACGGGTGGGCTTCGAGCTCGAGTTCACGGGCCTGACCCTGGAGCAGACCACCGAGATCGTCGCGCGCGTGACCGCGGGGCGCTCCGACATCCGCTCCGAGGTCGAGAGCACGGTGCGCAGCGACGGGCTGGGCGACTTCCAGGTGGAGCTGGACTGGGCGTGGCTCAAGGAGCGCGCCGCGCAGGCCCAGGTGGCCGGCGAGGGGCGCGAGTGGGTGTCCTTCCTGCGCCAGGCGACGGAGTGGGTGGTGCCGATGGAGATCGTGTGCCCGCCCATCGCGCTGGACGATCTCGGCGTGCTGGACGAGCTGGTCGCGGCGCTGCGTGCCGCGGGCGGGCGGGGCACCGAGGACTCGCCGCTGGCCGCGTACGGCGTGCACGTGAACGCCGAGGCGCCGTCCCTGGAGCCGGCCGACGTGCTCGCGGTGGTGCGCGCGTTCGGCCTGATGCAGTGGTGGCTGGTGGACCGCCACCGGGTGGACCTGTCGCGGCGCATCTCGCCGTACATAGACCTCTACCCGGAGGCCTACGTGCTGGACCTCGCGGGCGACGCCGGCGAGACGGTGGACGCGCTGTTCGACGGCTACCTCGAGCACAACCCGACCCGCAACCGGGCGCTGGACCTGCTGCCGCTGCTCGCCGACATCGACGAGCCGCGCGTGCGCGCGCAGGTGGACGACCCGCGCATCAAGGCGCGCCCGGCCTACCACTACCGGTTGCCGAACTGCCTGCTGGAGCGTGCGGAGTGGACGCTGGGCGACGCGTGGAACCCGTGGGTGGTGGTCGAGCGCGTCGCGGACGACCGCGCGGAGCTGGACTCGATGGCGCGCGCGTTCCGCTCGGGGCACCGCCCGCTGCTCGGGGTCAGCCGGGCGCGCTGGGTGGAGACGCTGGAGGACTGGCTGTGCCGCCTCGGGTGGGCGTGACCGGCGCCGCGCGGCGCTTCTCGCCGTCGTGGTGGTGCACGCGCACGGCGCTCGCGCTGTGCGGCGCGCGCTCGTCGCGCATCAGCGTGCACCACGCGCCGCCGCGCGACGCGCTGCACGGTCTCGTGATCGGCGGCGGCGACGACATCAGCCCGGAGCACTACGGCGGCGACATCGAGCAGCAGGTGCGCCTGGACCCGGACCGTGACCGGCTGGAGATGGACTGGATCGAGCACGCGCTGGATGTGGGCCTGCCGATGCTCGGGATCTGCCGCGGCGCGCAGCTGATCAACGTGGTGCTGGGAGGCAACCTGCACCAGGACATCCGCGACATGCGCCGCCTCACCCGCAACCGCCCGGGGCTGCTGCCCACCAAGCGCGTGAGCCTGGAGCCCGGCTCGCGGCTGTCCGCGACGACGCGGCGCGAGCGGCTGCGCGTGAACAGCCTGCACCACCAGGCGGTGGATCGTCCCGGCGTGGACCTCGTCGTCGTGGGCCGCGACCGCGACCACATCGTGCAGGCCTTCGAGTGCCGCAACGGGCGACCCATCGTCGGGGTGCAGTGGCACCCCGAGTACCTGTTCTACCTGCCGTCGCAGCTCGCGATCTTCCGCTGGCTGGTGCGCACCGCCGCCGAGTGACCGGTTACCTCCTGCTGTTCGGGTCCGCGTTCCTCGCGGCCACCATCCTGCCCTTCTACTCCGAGGTCGTGCTGTTCGCGCTGCTGCGCGACGGCGGCGACGCGGTGGCGCTGGTCGCGGTCGCGACGCTGGGCAACACCCTGGGCGCCGTGGTGAACTGGTGGCTGGGCCTGTTCCTGCTGCGCTTCCGTCACCGCAAGTGGTTCTACTTCAGCGACGCCCAGATCGCGCGCGCCCAGGCGTGGTACCAGCACTACGGGGTGTGGTCGCTGCTGCTCGCGTGGCTGCCGGTGGGCGGCGACGCGCTGACGCTGATCGCCGGCATCATGCGGGTGCGGCTTTGGGTGTTTCTGCTGCTGGTCGGCTTCGGCAAGGGGGCGCGCTACGTGTCGGTGGTGTTCCTCGCCGAGTGGTCGCCGGTGTGAACGGCGCATGAGCGCCGTCGCGCGGGGGGTGCGCGGGACGCGTCCGGGCGGCGCGCGGCGCGGCGCCGGCGTTCCCCGCCGGCCGGGCACCGGCGCGGGCGAGCCGGCTCGCGCGTGAGAGCGGAGGCGTCGGCGGCGGAGCTGGATGCGGCGGCGGAGCTGCACCACCAGCTGTTCACCGGCCTGCTGCTGTCGCTCGCCGGTCATCACGGCCTCGCCTGCGCCGCGGCGCTCGTGGAGCGCACCTTCCGCCGCCAGCACGACGAGCGCTTCCTGCCCGGCCTCGCGAGGCTGGGGCTCGCGGGGCTGCCGCCCGCGGACGCGTGCGCGCGCTACATCTACCTCGCGAATCGCGCCGGCGGCGTCGACGTCGAGTACGTCCCCGACGGGCCGCACAAGGCCTGGGTGCGCTACCCGCCGCCGCGCTGGGCGTACGAGGGGCCCGCGATCTGCGCGCTGGACGACGGAGTGACCGAGGCCTTCCTGCGCGGTTTCCACGCCCGCTGCGGCGAGAGCCTGGGCGTGCCGGGGCTGCGCTTCGTGTGCACCGGCATGACCACCGCCGGCGATCCCGGGCTCGAGGGCTACTTCGAGGACACCGGCGAGGCGCTCGCGCCGTCCCAGCGCCTCGTGCTCCGGCGCGGCCCCGCGGCGCCGCCATTCGACCCGGCGGTTGCGCCGGCGCTGCCGTGGGACGCTGCGCGCGCCGCGCTCGCGAGGCGCAACTACGCGGTGCGTTACATCGAGCTGATGCTGCCGGCGCTCGCCGGGCTGCTGGGCGACGACGCGGGCGGGCAGGCCGCACGGCGCGCGGCGCACCTCGTGGGGCTGCAGCTGTACCGCGACACGGCGGCGCGGCTGGGCGTGCGTGCCGGGTCGCGCGAGCGCTTCGTCGACCTGCTCGTCGCGCTGTGCCGCGGCACCGGGCACGCGATCGCGGGCGTGGACCGGGCCAGCGGCCTGGTGCGCGTCGGGCGCTTCCGGCTCGGCGACGACCCGCGCGTGTTCCATGCGTGGAGCGGGCTGCTGAGCGGCGCCCTCGCGGCCCACGACCGCGCGCTGCGCCTGCGCTGCGAGCAGCCGTTCGCGTGGCGGGTCGCGTGACGGCGCGCGAGGCAATCGCGCCGCCCGGCGCCGGGGTCATTACAGTGCGGGCGCCGGCGCGTCGTCGCCCGGCAGCATGCAGGAGACACTGATGGCACGGAACCTGACGGTCGCGGCGGGCCAGCTCGGGCCCATCCAGCGCGCGGAAGGGCGCGCGGCGGCGGTGGCGCGCATGCTGGAGCTGATGCGCGAGGCGCACGCGCGGGGCGTGCGCCTCATCGTGTTCCCCGAGCTCGCGCTGACCACGTTCTTCCCGCGCTGGTACGTGGAGGACCAGGACGAGGTCGATCGCTGGTTCGAGGCCGAGATGCCCGGACCGGACACGCAGCCGCTGTTCGACGCGGCACGGACGTACGCGATGGGGTTCTACCTCGGCTACGCGGAGCTCACCCGCGACGGCGACGCCGTGCACCGCTACAACACCTCCATCCTCGTCGACCCGAACGGCGACATCGTCGGCCGTTACCGCAAGGTGCACCTGCCCGGCCACGCCGAGTACGACACCGGGCGCAAGTGGCAGCACCTCGAGAAGCGCTACTTCGAGGTCGGCAATCTCGGCTTCCCGGTGTTCGACAGCGCGCCGCTCGGCGGGCGCTTCGGGATGTGCCTGTGCAACGACCGGCGCTGGCCGGAGACCTTCCGCGTGCTGGGGCTGCGCGGCGCCGAGATGGTGCTGCTCGGCTACAACACGCCCACCCACAACTCGCTCAGCGACGACGAGGGGCCGGCGCTTCGCATGTTCCACAACCACCTGAGCATGCAGGCAGGCGCGTACCAGAACAGCGCATTCGTCGTCGGCACCGCGAAGGCCGGCGACGAGGACGGCTTCGCGCTGATGGGCGGCAGCGTGATCGTGAACCCGTCCGGCGAGATCCTCGCGCAGGCCGCCACGGAGGACGACGAGCTGGTGGTCGCGGAGTGCGATCTGGACCTGTGCACCTTCGGGCGCGAGACCATCTTCAACTTCGCCGCGCACCGCCGCCCGGAGCACTACGCGGACATCTGCGCGCCGGTGGGCGGGGCGCGCACCCGCGCGCAGGCCGCGAAGTGATCGCGCCGCATGCCGAATGCGCCGGGCGCGGCGCATGCCCGCCGGGCGCGGCGGCGCCGGCCAACGACCTGAAGGAGCAGTCCTGATGCCCGTGTTCGACACCGTGATCCGCAACGGCACCGTGATCACCGCGAGCGAGCGCATGCGCTGCGACGTCGGGATCCGCGATGGGCGCATCGCGGCGCTCGGGGAGGACCTCGGCGACGCGGCGCGCGACATCGACGCCAGCGCCCGCCTGGTGCTGCCCGGCGGCGTGGAGGGCCACTGCCACATCGAGCAGATGTCCTCCTTCGGCGTGATGAACGCCGACGACTTCTACTCCGCGACCGTGTCCGCGGTGTTCGGCGGCACCACGACGGTGATCCCGTTCGCCGCGCAGGCGAAGGGGCAGTCGCTGCGCGCGGCGGTGGAGGACTACCACGCGCGGGCGAAGCCGAAGGCGGTGATCGACTACGGCTACCATCTCATCGTGTCCGATCCCACGCCGCAGGTGCTGGGGCAGGAGTTGCCGGCGCTGATCGAGGACGGCTTCACGTCGTTCAAGGTCTACATGACCTACGACGCGCTGCGCCTCGACGACTACCAGATGCTCGACGTGCTGCACACGGCGCGCCGCCACGGCGCGTTCGTGATGATCCACGCCGAGAACCACGACATGATCCGCTGGCTCAGCGAGCGGCTGCTGGATGGCGGGCACGCGGCGCCGAAGTTCCACGCGGTGAGCCACTCGCGCGCGGGCGAGGGCGAGGCCACGCGGCGCGCGATCGACCTGTCGCGGCTGCTGGACGTGCCGATGCTGGTCGTGCACGTGTCCACGCCGGAGGCGATGGACGCGATCCGCGACGCGCAGACGGCAGGTCTCAAGGTGCACGGCGAGACCTGCCCGCAGTACCTGTTCCTGACCGCGGACGATCTCGACCGCGACGGCCTGGAGGGCGCGAAGTTCTGCTGCAGCCCGCCGCCGCGTGACGCGGCGGCGCAGGAGGCGATGTGGCGTGGATTGCGCAACGGCACCTTCCAGGTGTTCTCGTCGGACCACGCGCCGTACCGCTTCGACGACAGCGGCAAGCTGCGCGCCGGCCCGAACGCGACCTTCAAGCAGATCGCGAACGGCGTGCCGGGCATCGAGCTGCGCCTGCCGCTGCTGTTCTCCGAGGGCGTCGGCAAGGGGCGCATCGACATCCACCGCTTCGTCGCGCTCACCGCGACCGACGTCGCGCGCCTGTACGGGCTCGCGCCGCGCAAGGGCAGCATCGCGGTGGGTGCCGACGCGGACATCGCGATCTGGGACCCCGAGCGCGAGGTGACGATCACCCACGACCTGCTGCACGACAACGTCGGCTACACGCCCTACGAGGGACGCACGATCACCGGCTGGCCGGTCACGGTGCTGAGCCGCGGGCGGGTCGCGGTGGAGGACGGTGAGCTGAAGGTCGAGCGCGGCAGCGGCGAGTTCCTCGCGCGCGCGCGCTCGGACGCGGCGCGCCCGCTCGGGCGCCTGGAGCCGGAAGTGGACCCCGCGCGCAACTTCGGCGCGCGGGTGCTGGACGGGCCGTGAGCGGGCCGTCCACGAGGCGGTGCAGGGAGCCCCGCACGATCCCGGATCGAGACCGCCTGACGAGGCCAGGGGTGGGCCGATGAGCGGAAACGGGGACCGCGTGACCGACGGCGCGCCGCCGCGCGTGCTGATCGTGAACCCGAACAGCACCGAGGCGGTGACGCGGGGCATCGACGACGCGGTCGCGCCGCTGCGCTTCGCCGGCGCGCCGCGCATCGAGTGCGCGACGCTGGCCGAGGGTCCGCCCGGGATCGAGACCCAGGAGCAGGCGGACTCGGTGGTCGCGCCGCTGTGCGCGCTGGTGCGCCGCGAGGAGGCGCGCACCGCGGCCTTCGTGATCGCGTGCTTCGGGGATCCGGGCCTGCACGCGGCGCGCGGCGCGACGCGCCGGCCGGTGTTCGGCATCGCGCAGTGCGCGTACCTGCACGCGCTGGCCATCGGCGAGCGCTTCGGCGTGATCGCGATCGTCGAGGCGTCGGTGCCGCGCCACCGGCGCTACGTGCGCCAGCTCGGCCTGGCCGCGCACTTCGGGGCCAGCGTGCCCATCGGCGTCGGCGTGACCGGCCTAGGCGGCGACGACGTCGCCGCGCGCATGACGGCGGTGGGCGAGCGGCTGCGCGACGAGCACGCCTGCGACGTCGTGATCCTGGGCTGCGCGGGCATGGCCCGCTACCGCGCCGGCCTCGAGGCAGCGCTGGGCGTGCCGGTCGTCGACCCGTGCCAGGCCGCCGCCGCCCGCGCCCTGACCGCACTGTGCATCGACGGCGGGTTCCGGGGTCGGACCAACTCAACTGTCTGAACTGAAAGACGAAACCGCTGAAAACGCGGCCCTTCGGCGCGTTACGGCTCACGGATACACGGGATTCCGGGTTTCTAAGATGCGGGGGTGGTGGGGTTGACCCAGCCCCGTTCTCTGGGCTGAGCGGGAAAGCGCCGGAAACGCCGCGCGTCGGCCCGGTACCGCGGCGTGACCGGCCGCCGCTGCGGGCCGCGGCGGTGTTCACCGCATAATGGCCAGCCCGTCCGTCCCCGGAGGCCCCATGCTCAACTGGATCGCGATCGTGCTCGGGCTGCAGCTCCTGGGCGAGCTCGCTGCGACCGTGTCCGGGCTGCCCATCCCGGGGCCCGTGATCGGGATGGTGCTGCTGCTCGCGCTGCTGCTGAAGATGGGCCGCCTGCCGGAGGAGCTGGACCGGCTCGCGACCGGCTTCCTGCGCCACCTGTATCTGTACTACCTGCCCGCGACGGTAGGCGTGACCGCGCACCTCGCGCTGGTCACCAGCGAGCTGGTGCCGATGCTGGTCGCGGTGGTGGTGTCGTCGGCGCTGGCGATGGTGGTGTCCGGGTGGCTGGTGCAGGGGCTGTCGCGCAACCTGGAGGACGGCGATGCTGTATGACACGGTCGCCGGGCTGCGGGCCTACCTCGCCGCATCCCCGCTGGCGTGGCTGTTCGCGACCGTCGCGGCCTACCTGCTCGGGCGCTGGCTGTACGGGCGCGCGCGCGAGCGCCAGGTCGTGAATCCCATCGTGGTCGCTATCCTCGCGCTGGGCGTGACCCTGTGGCTCACCGGCGTGGACTACGCGGACTACTTCGCCGGCGCGCAGTTCATCCACTTCCTTCTCGGGCCGGTGACGGTGCTGCTCGCGGTGCCGCTGTACAAGTCGCTGCGGCTGG
>CBDUCN010000170.1:0-10778 GCA_965365655.1 uncultured Gammaproteobacteria bacterium
TCGGCGAGCCGCTTCGGCGACGCGAACTCGGCGCGGTCGATCACCCGCTCCGGGTCCAGCAGCACGAGGTCGGCGAACGCGCCCTCGCGCAGCACGCCGCGATCGCGGAAGCCGAACACGCCCGCGGTGACGCCGGTCATGCGCCGCACCGCCTCCTCGAGGGTGAACAGCCCGCGCTCGCGGGCGTAGTGGCCCAGCACGCGCGGGAACGTGCCCCACAGCCGCGGGTGCGGCACCTCGTCGTGCGGCAGGCCGTCGGAGCCCACCATCGCGTCCTCGAAGCGCAGGATGCGCTCGAGGTCGCCGTCGTCCATCTGGAAGTAGATCGCACCCGCCGGGCTCAGCCGCGCGACCGCCTCCTCGGTGTCCACGCCCCACTCGGCGCACACGTCGGCGAGGTCGCGCCCGTTGTGCTCCGGGTGCGGCTTCGACCAGGTCACCAGCACCCGCTCGGCGTCCGGCACCCAGTCCGCGAGCAGCACCGTGGAGCTCGCGGTGTACGGGTAGACGTCCAGGTTCACCGACTGCGTCGCGCGCGCGTCGGCAATCAGCGCCAGCGACTCGCGGCTCATGCCCCAGTTGCGCCGCCCGCTGCACTTGTGGTGCGAGATCACGACCGGGAGGCCGGCCTCGCGCCCGATGCGCAGGGTCTCGCGCACCGAGTCCAGCAGGCCTTCCTTCTCGTTGCGCATGTGGGTCACGTACAGGCCGTCGCGGGCGGCCGAGCGCTGCGCGAGCGCGATCACCTCCTCGGTGGGCGCGTTGAACGCGGGCGGGTACGCGAGGCCCGTGCTGAGGCCGATGCAGCCCTGATCCAGCGCCGTGTCCAGCGCGCCGCCCATGGCCTCGATCTCGCTCGCCGTCGCCGCGCGGTCGAAGCGGTCCATGACGCCGCAGCGCAGCGTCGTGTGCCCGCACAGCAGCGCGACGTTCACCGCCGGCTTCGCCGCGCGCACCGCGTCGGCCCACTCGGACACGCTCGCGAAGCGGTACCACTCGCGGTCCCCGAGCAGGTTCATCGGCGGCGTCGGCTCGCGCCCGGCGAGCGGTGCGAGGCTCACGCCGCAGTTGCCCGCGACCACGCTGGTCACGCCCTGGCTGACCTTGTTCAGCATGTCGGGCCCGCTCAGCACCGCGCGATCGTCGTGGGTGTGGGCGTCGATGAAGCCGGGCGCGAGCACCTTGCCGCCGGCGTCGACGTGGCGCTCGGCGCCGGCGGGATCCACCGTGCCCACCACCGCGATGCGGTCGCCGTCGACGGCGACGTCGGCCGTGTAGCGCGTGCGCCCGGTGCCGTCGACGATGGAGGCGTTCGTGATGACGAGGGTGTGGTCGGGCATGCGGACATCCTGGGCGTGTGCGGGACGGTGGATTGTAAGGCGCCGCCGGCGCGTTCTGCCGTACGCGCGGGACGCGCGTACGGCGCCACCATCGACACTCCCGGATCGCGGCACGCTGGCCCATGGTCCGCAGTCCGTAGTTCACAGCCCGCAGCCCGGGGCGCGCGGTCCGCCGTACGCGTCCGGCGGGCGGCGCGTGTCCGTGCGGGCTCCCTGGCCCGGGTTGCGCCGCGCGGTCCAGGCGCCTGCGGCCGACGTCGCGTGCGGACCCGGCGTGAGGCCCCGGACGGGCCCACGTTATGATGCCGGCCCCGTCGCCTCCGGAGCTCACGATGGCCCTGTTCCGCACCCTGCTGTTCGCACCCGGCAACCACGCGCGGCGCGTCGAGAAGGCGCTGACGCTGGACGCCGACTGCGTGATCCTGGACCTCGAGGACGCGGTGGCGGTCGCGGAGAAGGAGGCGACCCGCGACGTCGTCGTCGCGGCGCTGCAGGCCCCCCGGCGCTGCGCCGGCTACGTGCGAGTGAACGCGTACGACACGCCGTTCTGCTACGGCGACCTGAAGGCCGTGGTGCACGCCGGCGTGGACGGCATCGTGCTGCCCAAGGTGGAGTCCGCGTCGCAGATCCGCAGCGTGGACTGGCTGGTGACGCAGATCGAGCGCGAGCGCGGCCTGCCGGAGGGCGGCATCGACATCGCGCCGATCATCGAGACCGGGCGCGGCCTGGACCGGGTGGAGGCGATCGCCGGCGCCGGCACCCGCGTCAGGCGGCTGTGCTTCGGGGCCGGCGACTTCACGCTGGACATGAGCATGCGCTGGACGCTGGACGAGGGCGAGCTGGACTACGCGCGCTCGCGCATCGCGACCGCGTCGCGCGCCGCGGGCATCGAGCCGCCGCTGGACACGGTGTTCATCCACCTCGGCGAGGCCGACGCGCTGGTGCGTTCCGCGGAGCGCGCGAAGACGCTGGGCTTCCAGGGCAAGTTCTGCATCCACCCGTCGCAGATCGAGCCCGTGAACGCGGTGTTCTCGCCGGGCGACGACGAGGTCGCGAAGGCGCGGCGCTACGTCGCCGCGTTCGAGGAGGCGGAGGCGAAGGGGCTCGCGTCGATTCAGGTGGACGGCTACTTCATCGACTACCCGATCGTCGCGCTGTCGCGCCGGGTGCTGGCCGTCGCCGACGCGATCGCGTCGCGCGGCAGGGAGTGAGCGCATGGACTTCGAGCTGAACGAGGAGCAGCAGCAGTTTCGCGACGCGGTGCGCGGCTTCGCCGAGCGCCACCTCGCGGCGGACGCGCTCGCGCGCGCGCACTCGGAGGACTATCCGCACGACGTCGCGACGCAGATGAGCGCGCAGGGCCTGTTCGGCATCGCGATGCCGGAGGACGCGGGCGGGCAGGGCGGCACGCTGATGGACGCGGTGATCGCGATCGAGCAGGTGGCCGCGGTGTGCCCGCGCAGCGCCGACGTCATACAGGCCGGCAACTTCGGCGCCATCCGCACGCTCGCCGAGTACGCGACCGAGGACCAGCGCGAGCGCTTCCTGGCGCCGCTGCTGGCCGGCGACATGCTGATCTCGGTGGGCATGACGGAGCCGGAGGCGGGATCGGCGGTGACCGACCTGCAGACCACCGCGACGCCGGACGGCGACGGCTACCGCGTCAACGGCACCAAGGTCTTCACGACCCATGGCTGGCACGCCGACGTGGTGCTGGCCTACGTGCGCTTCGGGCCCGGCGTCGGCGGCATCGGCTCGGTGCTGATCGAGAAGGGCGCCGACGGCTTCACCCACGGCAAGCCGACGCGCTTCCTGTCCGGCGACGACTGGGCGCAGCTCTACTTCGAGGACGTGCGCGTGGAGCCGGAGAACGTGCTGCTCGGACCGGGCGGCTTCAAGAAGCAGATCAGCGGCTTCAACGTCGAGCGCATCGGCAACACCGCGCGCTCGCTCGCGCTGGGGCGCTTCGCGTTCGAGGCCGCGAAGGCGTGGGCCACCGAGCGCGAGCAGTTCGGCCGGGCGCTGTGCGAGTTCCAGGGCCTGCAGTGGAAGTTCGCGGAGATGCAGATGCAGCTGGACGCCGGCCAGCTGCTGCTCTACCGCGCGGCGACGTCGGCCGATCGCGGCCTGCCGTCGGCGCAGCACACCGCGATCGCGAAGGCGTACTGCAACCGCGCCGGGTTCGAGATCGCGAGCGAGGCGATGCAGGTGATGGGCGGCGCCGGCTACAGCCAGGAGTCGCTGGTGGAGTACTGCTTCCGCCGCACCCGCGGCTGGATGATCGCGGGCGGCTCGCTGGAGATGATGAAGAACCGCATCGCGGAGGGGGTGTTCGAGCGGCGCTTCGCGCAGCGCCCGGAGCGGGCGGGCTGAGCGTGGCGCCCGCGCGTGCCGCGAGGCGCACCGGCATCGCGGCCGGTGCCGCGAAAGGCGCCGGGCCGCGCGGGCGACTCGCGTCCGGCTCGCTCGCGCCGTCGCTCGCCGTCCAGCGCACTGCGCGCGGTGCGTCGGGCGGGCGGTGCGCGCGATGAGCGGCAAAGGCCCCACCCTCGCCGACGCGCTGTTCCGCCCGCGCGCCGTCGCGCTGGTCGGCGCGTCGGCCGACCCGGGCAAGAACACCGGGCGCCCGCAGCGCTTCCTGCGCCAGCACGGCTTCGCGGGGCGCGTGCTGCCGGTGAACCCGGGGCGCGACGTGGTGCAGGACGTGCCGGCGTACCCGAGCGTGAGCGCGGCACCGGGCCCGGTGGACCACGCGCTGGTGATGGTGCCCGCGGAGCGCGTGCCGGCGGTGATCGAGGACTGCGGGCGCGCCGGCGTGCCGGTCGCGACGCTGTACAGCGACGGCTTCGCGGATCTCGGCACCGCCGAGGGCCGCGCCCGCCAGGACGCGCTGCTCGCGGTCGCGCGCGAGGCCGGCGTGCGGCTGGTCGGCCCGAACAGCATGGGCGTGATGAACTTCGCCACCGGCCTCACGCTGAGCGTGAACGCGGTGCTGGAGATGCCCGAGATCCGCGCCGGGCGCATGAGCGTGATCTCGCAGAGCGGGAGCATCCTCGGCAGCCTGCTGTCGCGCGGCGCCGCGCGCGGCTTCGGCTTCTCGAAGATGGTGTCCATCGGCAACGAGTCCGATCTCGCGGTGGGCGAGGTCATGGCGATGCTGGTCGACGACCCGGAAACGGAATCCATCGTGCTGTTCCTGGAGAGCCTGCGCGGTGCCGGCGCGATGGCCGCTGCCGCGCGCCGCGCGCACGCCGCGGGCAAGCCGGTCGTCGCGTACAAGCTCGGCCGCTCGCCGCTCGGACAGACCCTCGCGGCCACCCACTCCGGCGCGATGACCGGCGACTCGCAGGTCGCGGACGCGTTCTTCGCGGCGAACGGCATCGTGCGCGTGAGCCTGTTCGAGACGCTGCTCGAGATCCCGCCGCTGCTCGCGGCGGCGCCGCGCGAGCGCGCGCGGCGCGTCGCGGTGATGACGACGACCGGCGGCGGCGCGGCGACCGTCGTCGATCGCCTCGGCGAGCTCGGCGTGGAGACGGTTCCCGCGCCGCAGGCGCTCGCGGAGCGTCTCGCGGAGCGCAACATCGCGGTGGCCGGCAAGCCGATCGTGGATCTGACGATGGCGGGCGCGCAGCGCGCCGTGTTCGCCGGCGCGCTGCAGGCGCTGCTCGACGACCCGGCCAACGAGGCGGTGGTGGTCGTCGTCGGCTCGTCGGGGCAGTTCCACCCGCAGCTCACCGTCGAGCCGATTGCGGAGGCGTGGGCCGGGGAGCGGCGAAGCAAGCCGCTCGCCGTGTACATCGTGCCCGAGGCGCCGGCCTCGCTGGCGCTGCTCGCGGAGCACGGCATCGCGGCGTTCCGCACCCCGGAGAGCTGCGCCGACGCGGTCGCGGCGCTGCTCGCGTGGCGTGCGCCGGCCGCGGGCGGCGACGCTGCGGGGCCCGCGGAGGACGCGTGCGCCGCGGCTGCACGCGCGCTGCGCGCGGCCGGCGACCATGGGCTCGACGAGGCGGCCGCGGGCGCGGTGTTCGCGGCGCTGGGAGTGCCGGTCGCGCCGGCCGTCGTCGCGGCGCCCGGCGACGACCTCGCGGGCATCGAGTATCCGGTGGCGGTGAAGCTGCTGTCGCCGACGGTCACCCACAAGACCGAGGTGGGCGGCGTCGCGCTCGGCGTGACGGACGCCGAGGGAGTGCGCGAGGCGATGGCGCGCATCCGCGAGGCGGCCGCCGCGCACGGCGTGGACGCCGCCCGCTTCCTGGTGCAGTCGATGCGCCGCGGCGTCGGCGAGGCCATCGTGGGCTTTCGCCGCGACCCGGAGGTGGGCCCGCTCGTCAGCGTCGGCGTCGGCGGCCAGCTCACCGAGATCTATCGCGACGTCGCGGTGCGCGTCGCGCCGGTGGACCTGCACACCGCGCGCGCGATGATCGCCGAGGTGCGCGGCTTCGCGCCGCTGCGCGGCTACCGCGGCCTGCCCCGCGGCGACCTCGAAGCGCTGGCGCAGGCCGTGGTCGCGGTGTCGCGCCTCGCGCACGTCGCCGACCCCGCGGTGATCGAGGCGGAGATCAATCCGCTGCTGGTGGGCGCGGCGGTCGAGGGCGTGCACGCGGTGGATGCGGTGATCGTCGCCGCGTGACGCGGGCGGCCGTCACGGACCGGGGCGGCGGTTCGAGCCCGTCCCGGGGAGCCACCCTAACTCGCTGATTTTCAATGCCGTCTCCGGTGCCCCCAGCACCGGGCGCGAACGCCGTTCCCGAGGCAGCCTTCGCTGCCGTGCGGCAGTGCCTGCGCCGCCCGTCCCCGAGTGCGGACACCTGCAGTGCAGCACCTCCCGCATCGACCTCAAGCCGCCGGTGCCACTACCGAGCATCCGACCCAGGGTGGTCAAACCAAGGGGTATAGCGCCTTATTGCGGAAAAGTGTCCTACCTTGTTCCTCTACGCGTCTCCGCCCCTGGCGGCAGCAGTTCCTGCAAGGCACCGGACGTGACGAAACCGGGACCACTTCCGATTTCGATCCGCCGGTACCAGGAATGCGGCACGCACCCGGTCACCGTGATCTGCTGGCCCCGCACGATCGCCCCGATTCTTTCCGCTGTCGCTCGTGGCTCCCGTCTCACCGACTCACTCCTGAAAGCCCTGCTGCGGAGGTCGATGTCCACGACGGCGAAGGGAGGACCGGCGGGCCCGCCGTCCGGCGCACCGGGGCGCCTCGCGAGAGCATTGAGCCGTACGTAGAGCCCATCTCCCTCGCGCACTCTCACCCGCGCCCATTCGCCATCGACGGAGGTTGAGAGAACATGGATCCGCTGCCCTGAACCTATGCATCCCCGTACGTGGCTGGCCGCGTGCGGACACGTGAACAGGACGGCGCCCCGAGCCCCGTACATCGTCTCGTCAACGGCCCGGAACAAGGGAAGCTCCAGTCCCCGGCGCTCGTCACTCGTCAGGGCGGTCTCCGGCACCAGCACGGGCCGCCTGATGTATTGCCGCCGCACCTTGCCGAGGAAGTCTGCGTACACGGGGACCCAGTCATCCTCGTAGAGCCGACCGGCCTGAACCAGACGCTCGCCGCGGCATACAGGCCTTGCCGCCGCTGAATCGCTATCGGGCTTTTCGCGGGCGAGCGTGGGCTCGAGCGCCACCCATGCGGGCGCGGGCTCCGGCTCAGCCCGCTCATCGACTCCCAGTGGCCGCCAGGCCGGGGCCTCGCCGATGAGGTCCGGGCAGGCATCCTCCCAGTAGCACTGCTCGTAATCCGGGATCCTTCTTTCGAGTCTGCGGACGAGATCTTCCGCTTCATCCACCTCGTCACCCGTGAGCGATTCGCGGGTTCTTTCGGCGCTCATCTCGAGCATCGCCCTGAAACGCCGCGAGTTCCGAGGGGCACGCGCAATTGCAAGGCGAATCCAGGCGAAAGCGCGCACCCGATCCTCCGGGAGACCTTCACCCAACTTGTACTTGATTCCAAGCGAGTGCTGCGCGTGGACGTGGCCCCGTTCCGCAGCGCGCCGGAACCATCGTGCGGCCGCCTCATGGTCCTTGTGCGGCCCTTCAGATGCCATCCGGCCAAGCTCGAACTGCGCGTTCGCCTCGCCCCGCTCCGCCGCCTCCCGAAACCACCTTCGTGCCACTTCGTCGTTCTGTCGAACGCCCTCGCCTATCGAGTACAGGACGCCGAGGTTGTACTGCGCACTGGCGTGCCCTTGCGCGGCGGCAAGCCGAAACCACCGTGCGGCCTCTTCTCTGTCCTCGGCTACCTGATGGCCTGTGCCGTACACGAACCCCATCAGGTGCTGCGCGGCGGCGTCCCCCTCGAGGGCCGCCGGCCGAAGCTCATCCACGTCAGGAACCGCCTTTCCGCATGCAACGTTCAGCACCGACGCGACTGCGACCAGGACCCAACCGGCAAGGAACTCTTTCTTATTCATGGCTCAGCGCGATGCAAGCGTGCGACCACGACTTCTACG
Source organism: uncultured Gammaproteobacteria bacterium (assembly GCA_965365655.1). Taxonomy (GTDB): domain Bacteria; phylum Pseudomonadota; class Gammaproteobacteria; order HK1; family HK1; genus JBFHNV01. The sequence continues at coordinate 7,804 of CBDUCN010000170.1, forward strand.
TCGTAATCGTGGCGGCTGGGGGCCTTTCACCTCAGCCCTGGCCTCGACAGAGCGCGACCATCGCAGAATCCTGCACCCTCCCGATGCCTTCCGGCGATCGGTCAACATATGCTGCGTACCACCAAGACTCCTGATCCTCGTCAACTGACTTAAGTGGAATCCGACATCCGCGAAGCGAAGCCGGCCCCGGGACCGTCGAGTCAGGACTCGCCAACCGGAATACCTCCGTTGATCTGGATCACGCACCGCCCGGCGCGTGGCACGAGAATTCGCCGAGTTCCATAGAGCCAGGGCGAAGTCACTTCATGGGCATCTTCGGCGATGGCCGCAGGCGACAGATGGCGCGCTGGATGCGCAGAGCGATGGCGGCGCTCCTCGTCGCATGGAGCCCGGTGCCGCAGGCGTTGGAGTGGAAGGCCGTCACGGCCGAGCAGTCGTGGCTGCGGCTGGTGGCGCCCGGCCTGCGCGACCTGAAGCCCCGGCTGCGGCAGGCCCGCGAGGGTTGCGTTCACTTCGACCACGGATACTGGGGACGACCCGGTGCGGAGTACCCCCGCGCCGAGATCTACCTGCTGCATTTCGACGACCTGGTCCGCCGCGAGCGCACCTTCATCGTGAACGATTCCATCGCGGAGCGTACCGGCACGGCCGCGCCCGGCTGCGGCCACAACAACGCGGCACTTGACCGGCGAGCGCATCAGGGCCTCTCTACATCCGGGAACTGACGCGCCGTCATCTCCCTGACTTCCCTCGCCCCCGAGGCGGCGAGCGTCTTTAACGGCCGCAGCACGGCGGTCGCGAGACCAACGACCTACCCACGCCTACCCCACAGCGACCTCCCTGCACGAGCGGGTCAAAGGTGATTTGCTGCGCCGAAAAACCGAGTATTCGCTGTCGACCCAAAGCCGCCTCTAAGGACGGCATGTCCGCAGATCCCCAATAATTCCTGCATGACGTGCGAATTGTCGCGACCCGTCGCCGGCGTCATTCTCAACCGTGTAGTCGACCAGCCCTTGCTTCGTGTCATTGCATCGTGAACTGCACGGTTTCCCCTCTTTGATCCAGCCACTCGTATCGGTTCCCATCAATGTGAAAAACCAGCCGGCACCGGTCTGATCTTTGGGGACGTACCGTGCACCAGCGATCCCCATCGATTCTCCAGGTGCCATCTACCTGCCAGTCGATATTCGGGACGCGGAGGGTATAGGTGCCATCCATGGCATATTCAGCCACCCACGTTCTGCCATCTTCAGACGTACCTGTCACGCGGGCGCCGGGCAGCAACTTCGCAATTTCTTCACCGGTCATCTGGCGCTTGTCCGCGAAAGCCGAACTGAAAAGCGCGACTGTGCAGATGCTTGCAACAAGGAGATGGCCGGTCACACGATAGATCGCGCTCGAAAGCGTTGCCGTTGTCATCACGATGTCCTCGCTTGCTGGCACTGACGTCGCGACGACGCCGCGCCGCTTCCCTACTTTATGTACGTGGAGCGAATACGGGGAGAAGCCCCCCGACACGACAATGTCCATTGAAAAAATATCGCCGTCCATGGCCGGTGGCGATATCTCCTGGATGCTTTCTTGATTCACATCAAGTGGTAATCGCCGTTGGCGCAGCTTGGAAGACCCTCGCGCAGCGAAGCGCGGCGCGCTCAAGAGCCGGCTGGCGCACTGGCACTTGAAGGGCCGCATTCCTGGAGCCGGAGGTAATCGACATAAGGATGGATGGCTCAAAGCGACCGCTCGGGGCCCGAAAGCGGATTCTTGTAGTGCACCACGAGGTACCGGCGTCGGCAGCTCAGGTCGTCGCTTGAAGCTCGCCAACCGATTCGAAAACCGCCCGGACCTCGGGTGGCGGCGCAATGCACAGAGTTCGATATGCGTCCGCGATGGGGAGCCAACCTGACATGCTGCTCGGCAATGGCGTATCCGGTGCAGCCGCCGACGGACGCCAACTCCTCACAGGAGTCGGCAAACTCAGTCACCCACGCTTTCCGGTGTCGGACTTCTTTACAGCGCGGCTTGTCGCATTTACACAAGTCATCGGCGTAGGAGCAGAGCAACCCATTGAGTCGGTTGCCTCTGCGTTCTACCGCTTATCCGCCGGCGACACGGAGGCTCGTCGGAACGCTTTACACGTGCATGTCCGATTGTTCCGCCCGCCGGATTGGGGTTGAGCGAAGTCGTTGATCCGAAAGCCCGCCCGGAAAATGGCGCGCGTTTTGCTGCGCATGGCGCAGCTCGCATCCATTTCCTCGTGAGGGCATGTCGATGAGTCTATTGCGAATGTGGTCAGGAATCCTGCTGCTCGTCCTTGCCGCCGCGCCGGCGCAGGCGGTCCCGGTCAACTTCGTCACGGTCAACGGCGTGCAGTGGGCGCAGGTTGCCGACTTCACCAATCTGTCGTGGAACGATGTGTCGGCGGGTACCAGCGGCACCGACCCGACGGCTGGGCCGTGTGACGAGACCACCGGTGCCTGTAGCGGTACGTTCAACGGCTTCGACGTCACCGGCTGGACCTGGGCGTCCATCGACGACGTCGGTGCGTTGTTCAACCACGTGACCACGGCCTACAACGACGGAGTGGACGATGCCGTCCATCCTGGCGGAGTGTCGGTTGCCGCCGGCGCGGGTATCGACACGCAGTGGGCGACCGCTTTCTTCGATGTCCTGGGGTTCGCGCCGACCCTTTCGGACCCATCGTTCCGCTTTGTCACCGCGGTTACCCGCAATCACCAGCCACCCGGCCTCGGTACGTCCGTGAGGGCGGGCCAGTTGGTGGATATCACCGCGGGGGCGTCGTTCGCCGATCTGGCCACTACCGATTTCTTTACACCCGAAGACGCCAGGAACGCCAATGAGGGTCCGTTGTTCTTCCGGCTCGCAGCGGTACCGGGGCCCCCGACATTCTTGCTGTTCACCGGCAGCCTGGCCGGACTGGCGTTGCTCCGCCGGCGCCATCGGAGTCACGCAGC
>CBDUCN010000171.1:0-10775 GCA_965365655.1 uncultured Gammaproteobacteria bacterium
GGCGCGGGGCGCGCAGCGTGCATCCGGCGGCGCGACGCGCGCCGGTCGGGGCCCGGTGCGCGCGTCCCGCGACGGCGCGGGCCGCGGTGCGCTGCGCCGGCTACTGCAGCGCCGCTGCAGCGCCCGCGCGCGTCACTCGTCGACCGCGAACAGCGCGTGCTGGCGGTTGAAGGTGTGGGGACGCACCTCCGGTCCCCAGCGCCCGCGCTCCACCGCTTCCGCCCACGCCGCGCTCGCGAGCACGTCCGGCGATTCGATGGTGTAGAGCGCCGTGTAGCGGGGCACCGCGGCCGGCACCTCCTTGGTCTCGCCGCCGATCGACACCCGGAACGGCACCGAGCGCGCGCGCTGCACCGACACGACGCCGGGCACCTCCATCAGGTAGGGCACGTGCTCGGTGTCGTACACCTCGTTGAACAGCGCCTCCTTCTCGGGCTTCACGTCCATGCTGACCTGGAACAGGTAGCGGCTCATCGCGGGCTCCTCGTCGTGGGTGGCCGGGCACGCCGGCAGGGCGGCCATTGTACGGGTCGTGCGGCGCGCGCATTGTCGCGCCCGGCGATCGGTGAAATGATCCGCAACCGCCGGGGCGCGTTCGCCGCGGCACGGGGCGCCCGACCGGAACGCCCGGAGTTCCAGATGCACACCGCGCTCTCGCTTGCCGTCGCCTCGCAGCCCGACGACGTGACCTGCGGCCCGACCTGCCTGCACGCGATCTACCGCTACCTCGGCGACGACATCGCGCTCCCGCGCGTGCTCGACGAGGTCACGATGCTGCCGGAGGGCGGCACGCTGGAGGTGTTCCTGGCCAACCACGCGCTGGCGCGCGGCTACCGGGCGACGCTGTACAGCTACAACCTGCACCTGTTCGACCCCACCTGGTTCGCGCAGCCGCCGGAGCGGATCGCCGAGCGGCTGCGCCTGCAGGCGGCCGCGAAGGACGACGAGAAGCTGCGCGTCGCGACGGGCGGCTACCTGGAGTTCCTCGAGCGCGGCGGCCGGCTGGCGCTCGAGGACCTGACGCCCGCGCTGATCCGCCGCCCGCTGAAGCGCGGGCTGCCGGTGCTCGCCGGGCTCAGCGCGACGTACCTGTACCGCGCGATGCGCGAGCGCCCGGAGGACTGCGAGGACGACGACGTGGCCGGCGAGCCGGCGGGTCACTTCGTCGTGCTCTCGGGATACGATCGCACGCGGCGCGAGGTGCTGGTCGCGGATCCGTTCCCCGACAACCCGTTCGCCGGGGAGGGCCACTACAGCGTGGACATCCGCCGTCTGGTGGGCGCGGTGCTGCTCGGCATCGCGACCTACGACGCCAGCCTGCTGATCATCGAGCCCCGGCGGAAGCGGCGCCGTGGCTAACCTGCTGGTCGTGGATCGCCTCGAGGGCTGGTCCGGGCGCTTTGCCGACGCCGAGGTGGTGCGCGCACACGACTACCTCACCGACCCGGCGTACACGGCGCTGCGCGGCGCGCGGGTGTTCAACCTGTGCCAGTCCTACCGCTACCAGCGCTACGGCTACTACGTGTCGCTGCTGGCGGGCGCGCGCGGCCATCGTCCGCTGCCGGACGTCGCGACGATCCAGGACCTGAAGGGGCGATCGGTGTCGCACCTGGTGAGCGAGGAGCTGGACGCGCTGATCCAGAAGAGCCTGGCCTCCCTGCGCGGCGACGCCTTCACGCTGAGCATCTACTTCGCGCGCAACATGGCGCGCCGCCACGAGCGCCTGAGCCGGCTGGTGTTCCAGCTCTTCCCCGCGCCGCTGCTGCGCGCCGAGTTCGTGCGCCGGCGCGGGCGCTGGGCGCTGCACGGCGTGCGCCCGATCCCCGCGGGTGAGGTGCCGCCGGCCCACGAGCCCTTCCTGCGCGAGGCGGCCGCGGAGTACTTCTCGCGCGCGCCGCGCAAGGCACGCCGGGCGCGGCGCAATCCGTACGAGCTGGCGATGCTGGTGAACCCCGAGGAGCGCTTCCCGCCGTCGGACGAGCGCGCGCTGAAGCGCTTCACCCGCGCGCTTCGCGCCGCCGGATTCGGCGTCGAGCGCATCGGGCGCGACGATTACGCGCGGCTCGCCGAGTTCGACGCGCTGTTCATCCGCGAGACCACGCGCGTGAATCACCACACGTACCGTTTCGCGCGCCGTGCGTCGGCGGAGGGGCTGGTCGTGCTCGACGACCCCGTGTCGATCCTTCGCTGCACCAACAAGGTGTACCTCGCCGAGCTGATGGAGCGCCGGCGCATCGCGACACCGCGCACCCGGGTGGTGGACCGGCGCAACGCCGCGCAGCTCGGCGGGGCGCTGGGGTTCCCCTGCGTGCTGAAGCTGCCGGACAGCGCGTTCTCGCAGGGCGTCGTGAAGGTGGACGACGCGCGCGAGCTCGAACGCGAGCTCGACGCGATGCTGGAGCGCACCGACCTGGTGGTCGCGCAGGAGTTCCTGCGCACCGACTACGACTGGCGCGTCGGCGTGCTCGCGGGCGAGGCGCTCTACGCGTGCCGCTATTTCATGGTCAAGCGCCACTGGCAGATCTACAAGCAGGACGACGGCGGGCGCACCCGCGCGGGCAGCTACGAGACCCTGGCGGTGGACGCGGCGCCGCCTGAGGTCGTGAAGCTCGCGCTGCGCGCCGCGCGCGCGGTGGGCGACGGCCTGTACGGCGTGGACATCAAGCAGCGCGGCCGGCGCTGTTACGTGATCGAGGTCAACGACAACCCGAGCATCGACTCCGACGTCGAGGACAAGGTGCTCGGCAGCGCGCTCTACGAGCGCATCGCGGCGGAGTTCCTGCGCCGCGTGGAAGCCGCCAAGGGGCGCACCCCCGGTGACTGATCGCGCGCCGTTGCACCTGTTCGAGGGCTACGGCATCGAGATCGAGTACATGATCGTCGAGCGCGAGAGCCTCGAGCTCGCGCCGGTGTCCGACGACCTGATCACCCGCGCGGCCGGCTCGCTGAGCAACGAGATCGAGCGCGGCGGCGCGTGCTGGAGCAACGAGCTGGTGCTGCACGTGATCGAGTTCAAGAGCAACGGCCCGCTTGCGACGCTCGCCGGTGCGGGCGCGCTGTTCGCCGAGCAGGTGCGCGACGCGAACGCGCTGCTCGCGGAACAGGGCCGCGCGCTGCTGCCCACCGGCATGCACCCGTGGATGGATCCGGCGCGCGAGATGCGGCTGTGGCCGCACGACGACGATCGCATCTACAAGGCCTTCCACCGCATCTTCGACTGCCGCGGACACGGCTGGGCGAACCTGCAGAGCGTGCACGTGAACCTGCCGTTCAGCGGCGACGCGGAGTTCGCGCGTCTGCACTCGGCCGTCCGCGCGCTGCTGCCGCTGCTGCCGGCGCTGGCCGCGAGCACGCCGGTGATGGACGGACGCGTCACGGGGGTGATGGACAACCGCCTCGCGGTGTACCGCAGCAACTGCGCGCGCGTCCCGTCCGTGTCGGCCGACGTGGTGCCGGAGCCGGTGTACAGCCGTGCCGAGTACGAGCAGCGCATCTTCGCGCCGATGTACCGCGACATCGCGCCGCTCGATCCGGACGCGATCCTGCGTGAGGAATGGTTGAACGCGCGCGGTGCGATCACGCGCTTCGACCGCATGGCGATCGAGATCCGGGTGCTGGACGTGCAGGAGCACCCGGGCGCGGACCTCGCGGTGGCCGCGCTCGTGAGCGCCGCGGTGCGCGCGCTGGTGGAGGAGCGATGGTGCGCGAATGAGGCGCTGCGTGCGGCGCCGCAGGGGGTGCTGGTCGCGCTGTACGACGCGTGCGTGCGCGACGCGGAGCGCGCGCGGGTGGAGGACCCCGCGGTGCTCGCGCTGTTCGGGCTGCCGGCCGCGGCGGCGTGCAGCGCCGGCGCGCTGTGGCGCACGATCGCGGAGCGGCTCGTCGCGGACGGTGGGCTGGCCGGGGAGCACGCCGCCGGCGTGGCGCCGATCCTCGAGCGTGGCACGCTCGCTCGGCGCATCGTCGCGGCGCTGGGCGGCGCGGCGCGCGGCGACCTGGAGCGGATCTACCGTCGGCTCGCGGAGTGCCTGGCGCACGGGGAGAGCTTCGTCTGACGTGCCGCAGGGCCGGTCGCCGCGCGGCGGCCGTTTCGTCGGTGCGCCGCGCGGCGCAGGCATCGCGGTCGAACGCGTCTCGACGCGGGGACGCGGCGGGCCGCGCGCGGCCCCTTGCGCCGGGCTTGTCCGGCGCGTCGGTGCGCTTCCGTCGACCGTGCGCTCGCGCGACTGACGCGTCGCGTGAGGAAATTCCGGATTGCTACGGGATCTGGATCTTGCCGCCCGGCGCCGCGCCCATCTCCGGCACGACGATCTGCGAGGCCTGCTGGCGGCGCATTTCCCGCGCCTCCTCCATGGTCTGCTCGAGCGCCTCGCGGGCCGCGGCGGGAAACGCGTCGATCGCGGCCTTCAGGTCCGGCGCTTCGAGCTCGAAGGTGATCGGCAGCGGCCCCATCTGCGTCCACAGCTGGGCCTGGCCCACGAACAGGGTCGGGCGGCCCGGGTCGTCGGCGCCTTCCGGCGTCACCGGCGTCAGGCGGCGCAGCGTGCCGATGCGGCGGTCGGTGAAGACCTCCTCGCGGTACAGGTCCGACGCCTCCAGCTTGAGTTCCAGCTCCTGCGGGTCTGCGCCCTGGTTCACGGTGTGCCTCCACGCCTGATCATCGATGGCGTCGGACTTTACCGGATCCCCGCCCGTCCCCGCACGCCGGCAGACGGCGCGGCCGGACGCACTCTCGGGGTGTCGCCGCAGGTGATTGACGGCACGGACGCGTGTCAGGCGGACTCCACCGCGAACTGCGCGATCAGCACCAGCGCCAGCACCAGCAGCACGCCCTTCACCAGCTTCCGGTAGGTCTCGCCCGGGATGCGGTCCTGAAGGCGCATGCCGGCCCACAGCGCCGTCGCGGCCAGCGCCGCGAGCGCTGCCGTGATGCCGACCACCGGCAGCGTGAGCAGGCCCGACGCGGTGAACACCCCGATCTGCGCGAGCTTTCCGCCGAGGAAGCACAGGTTGAACATGGACACCATCTGCGGGCGTCCGAGCTCGAGCTCCAGCGCGTAGACGATCAGCACGGTGACCATCACGTTCGTGGTGCCGCCGGCGAGCCCGGCCGCGAGGCCGAAGGCCAGCATCGCGGCGCGCGGATGGCCCTGCAGCCGGCCCGGCCGCGGCCCGCCGCTGCCGGACACCGCGAGGTAGAGCAGCACCAGCAGTGCGAGCAGCAGCTTGAAGGGCGCCGGGTCCACGCTCACGAGCAGCTGCGAGCCGGCGGTGCTGCCGGCGACCCCGGCCAGCGCCAGCGGCCAGAAGCGGCGGGCGGTGGCGCGGAAGCCGGCGCCGCGCACGATGCTCGCGACGTTCACCGCCGCGGTGGGCAGCAGCGTGAGCAGGATCGCGGTGCGCACGTCCACCAGCAGCGCCAGCAGCGGCGTCGCGACGACCGGAAAGCCCATGCCCAGGGTGCCGTGCACCAGCCCGGCGGCCAGCATCACCAGCGCCGCGAGGGCGAGCACGGTGACGCCGATCTCGTCCATGCTCAGTGCGCCGGCCCGGGGGCTCGCGGGTCCGGGCGGGCGGATTGCCGCGCGTTGCGCCCGCACCGCGCACGGGCGCGCGCCCTGGCAGTCGTGTCGCCGCCGGGCGCTGCGTGATCCTCGCGGCTCGCGCCGGCGCCCGGCGGGTCGCTCATCCGGCTGGCGGCGGGCACGCGGGCCTCGCGGCCCGGGCGCTCAGGTGCAGTGCACGACGCCGGCGTCGCCGAGCGCCTCCACCGCCGCGGTCTCGACTCCCCAGTCCGCCAGCGCCTCGCGCCCGCCGTCGCCGGGCGCACGCGTCGGTGCCGGCGTGTCCGACGGCGTGCGGCTGAAGCGCGGCACGGGCGCCGGCTGCACGAGGCCGGCCACGTCCACGAACGCGTTGCGCGCGCGGTGCTGCGGGTGGCCTGCCAGCTCGTCGCCGTCGAGCACCGGCGCGAAGCACGCGTCGTGGCCCTCGAAGCGCCGGCACCACTCGTCGCGGGTCTGGCTCGCGAACACGGCCGCGAAGCGCTCGCGCAGCCGCGGCCAGCCGGCGCGGTCGTGCTGCGCCGGCAGGTCCTCGCCGTCGAGGCCCAGCACCGCGAGCAGGTTCGCGTAGAACTTGGTCTCGATGGCGCCCACGCTCACGTAGCGGCCGTCCGCGGTCGCGTACACGTCGTACCAGGGGCAGCCGCCGTCCAGCACGTTCTCGCCGCGCGGGCGGTTCCACATGCCGGAGCCGCGCCAGCCGAACAACGGCAGGCTGAGGTAGGCGGCGCCCTCGGCCATCGCGGCGTCCACCACCTGGCCCTGTCCGCTGCGTCCGGCCTCGATCAGCGCCGCGAGCATGCCGACCGCGAGGAACATCGCGCCGCCGCCGAAATCGCCGACCAGGTTGAGCGGCGGCACCGGCTTGCCGCCCGCCGGCCCGATGCACGCGAGCGTGCCCGAGAGCGCGATGTAGTTGATGTCGTGGCCGGCCTCCTGCGCCATCGGGCCGTCCTGCCCCCAGCCGGTGACGCGCCCGTAGACCAGGCGCGGGTTGCGCGCGAGGCAGGGCTCGGGCCCGAGGCCCAGGCGTTCCATCACGCCCGGGCGGAAGCCCTCGATCAGCCCGTCCGCGCGCGCCGCGAGGTCGAGGGCGAACGCGACGCCGTCGGGATGCTTGAGATCCACCGCCACCGAGCGCCGCCCGCGGCCCAGCGGGTCGAAGCGCGGCTCGCTGGGCAGGCCCAGCCCCGATGGACTGAGCCGGTCCACCCGCAGCACGCTGGCGCCCATGTCGGCGAGCAGGGTGGCGCAGAACGGGCCGGGCCCGATCCCGGCGAACTCGACGATGCGAAGCCCTTGCAGCGGGCCCATGGCAACCTCCTGGATGACGGGCGGGGACGCGATGGTAGGCGCTGCGCGCGCCGCGTGCGACGGCGGCGTGCAGCGCGTCGGGGCGCCGCGTGCCCGGGGGCGTGCGCGTCCGGCGCGGCGCCCGGTCGCTGCGGCCTGCGCACGGTGTGGACGACCGGCCTCGCGATGCGCGAAGGTAGCGCCACTCCCGCGTCGGGCCGCGGCACATGGACTTCTCTCTCAGCGAGGATCAGCAGGCCATCGTCGACAGCGTCGACCGGCTGTGCGCGCCGTTCGACGACGCGTACTGGCTGGCGAAGGACGCGAGCGGCGACTTCCCGTTCGAGTTCCATCGCGCGGTGGCCGATGCCGGCTACCTCGGCATCGCGATGCCCGAGGAGTACGGCGGCGCGGGGCTGGGCGTCACCGAGGCGGGGTTGCTGATGCACCGCGTCGCGAGCAGCCCCGGCGCGATGAGCGCGTGCTCGTCCATCCACATCAACATCTTCGGCCCGCACCCGATCGTGGTGTTCGGCAACGACGAGCAGCGCGCGCGCTGGCTGCCGGATCTCGTTGCGGGCAAGGTGTTCTCGTGCTTCGGCGTCACCGAGCCGGACGCCGGGCTGGACACCGCGGGGCTGCGCACCCGCGCCGAGCGCAGCGGCAACGGCTACGTGGTCAACGGGCGCAAGATCTGGACGACCACCGCGCAGGAGGCGTCGAAGATCATGCTGCTCGCCCGCACGACGCCGATCGAGCAGTGCCGCAAGCGCACCGACGGCCTGTCGCTGTTCTACACCGATCTCGATCGCCGCCACTGCGACGTGCGGGTGATCGACAAGATGGGCCGCAAGGCGGTGGACTCCAACGAGATCTTCATCGACGGCCTGCCGGTGCCGCTCGAGGATCGCATCGGCGAGGAAGGCGAGGGCTTTCGCTACCTGCTGCACAGCCTGAATCCAGAGCGTGTGCTGGTCGGCCTGGAGGCGGTGGGAATCGGCCAGAATGCGCTCGCGCGCGCCGCGCGCTACGCGCGCGAGCGCGAGGTGTTCGGGCGCCCCATCGGGCAGAACCAGGGCGTGCAGCATCCGCTCGCCGAGAGCTGGATGGAGCTGGAGGCGGCATACCTGATGGCGATGAAGGGCGCCGCGCTGTACGACGCGGGCGAGCCGTGCGGCGCCGAGGCGAACGCCGCGAAGTACCTCGGTGCGGAGGCCGGCTTCAAGGCCTGCACGCGCGCCGTGATGGCTCACGGCGGCATGGGCTACGCGCGCGAGTTCCACGTCGAGCGGCTGCTGCGCGAGGTGATGATCTGCCGCATCGCGCCGGTGAGCCCGCAGCTCATCCTGTGCTACGTGGCCGAGCGCGTGCTCGGGCTGCCGAAGAGCTACTGAACGCCGTGGCGCGCGGGAGCTGTGCGCGGCAGGGCCGTACGTCCGGGGACGAGCTCCGCACCGGGCCGGCGCGACCTGCGCACATGACCCGCAGGCACGCGGTGCCGTGGCGGCGTCGCCGGCGGCGCGGCGCGCGCGCCGGGCGTCCGGCACGGTCCTGCAACGGGGCCGTCGCGCACCCGGCGCGGCATGGCGCCGACGCCCGCGCATGAGCGCCGCGACCGGCATCGCCCGTGACGCGGCCCCGCGCGACGACGGCCTGCTCGACTACGTGCACCGCGCGGACCTGCTGAGCGCGGAGCAAAAGCGCGCCCTGTGCGAGCGCTCGGACCTGCGCGGCGCGCTGCAGCTCGGCTCGCACGTCGGCGCGATCGGCGCGAGCGGCGCGCTGCTCGCCGTGACGTGGGGCAGCGCGTGGGCCGCGCCCGTGTTCCTGCTGCACGGCGTGCTGCTCAACTGGCTGTACGCCGCGCAGCACGAGATGATGCACAACACCGCGTTCCGCAGCCGCTGGGCGAACGAGGCGGGCTCGCGCCTGACCGGGCTGCTGGTGCTGTTCCCGCGCGACCTCGATCGCATCGCCCACTTCCGCCACCACCGCTTCACCGCGGATCCGGCCCGCGACCCGGAGCTGGCCGACGTGCCGCCGGACGCGGGCCCGCCGTCGCGCGTCGCGCTCGCGTGGCGGCTGCTGGGGTTGCCGTACTGGCGGCGCCGGCTGCGCTACCTGTTCCGTCTCGGCGTCGGCGACGTGCGCGACGTCGCGTTCATGACGGCCGCCGAGCGGCGCACGGTGGTGCGCGAGGCGCGCGCGCACCTGCTGCTGTACGGCGGCGTCGCGGCGGTGGCGATCGCGCTCGGCACCTGGGCGCCGGTGATCTTCTGGCTGGGCCCGCTGGCCGCGGCGCGCGCCAGCCACGAGATGCAGAACCTGGTGGAGCACACCGGCCGCCCGCTGGTGCCGGACGTGCTGCGCAACACGCGCGTGATCCGTGCGCCGGCGTGGCTGCGCTGGCTGGGCTGGAACATGCAGTATCACTGCCACCACCACCTGTACGCGGCGGTGCCGTTCCATCGTCTGCCGGCGCTGGACCGGGCGCTTCGCGGGCGTGCCGCGCTGCCCGAGCCGGTGAGCTACGCGCAGGCGCTGCGGGCGATCGTCCGCGGCGAGTGATCCGGCGCCGAACGACGTCGTCCGGCGGCCTGTTAAGCTGACGTCGTCGCGCCGGGGGCGGCGCGGGCGCAGCGGGAGGGCGGCAATGGATCAGAGCGCGATCGCGGCGCCGCAGGCGTTGCTGCTCGGCCCCGACGGCGAGGTGCCGAACAACGCCCGCCTGCCGGTGCTGTACTACCCGCAGGCGCTGGCCGGCGCCGGACGCGATCTCGCGAGCGCGTTCGAGCGGCTGTTCGACGCCCACCGCTGGCCCGCCGCGTGGCGCAACGGCATCTTCGCCCACCACCACTTCCACAGCACCGCGCACGAGGTGCTGGGCATCTACAGCGGCACCGTCACCGTGCGCCTCGGCGGCGAGTCCGGCCGCGACGTGGTGCTGAGCCCGGGTGACGCGGTGGTGCTGCCCGCCGGCGTCGCGCACCGGCGCGTGGCCTGCGACGGCCGCCTGGGCGTCGTGGGCGCGTACCCGGCCGGCCAGTCCCCGGACCAGTGCGTGCCGGACGCGGCCCGCGTCGCGGACCGGATCGCGGCGGTGGACGGCGTGGCGCTGCCCGCCGCCGACCCGCTGCTCGGCGACAGCGGACCGCTGATGCGGCACTGGCGCGGTGCGTCCGGCGCCGGCGATTCGCCGGGCGTCGCGTAGCGCGGCGCGGTCCACCGCTCACCGGAGCCACGACGTTGCCTCACGACCCGTTCCACTGCTGGCACTGCGGCGCGCGCATCGAGAACGAGCCGATGCCGCTGTCGCGCGAGGGCCGCTGCCGGGCGTGCGAATCGGACCTGCACGTGTGCAAGCAGTGCCGCTACTACGACACCGGCAAGGCCAAGGACTGCGCGGAGCCGGTCGCGGACGAGGTGCGCGACAAGGAGCGCGCGAACTTCTGCGGCTTCTTCGCGCTGAACCCGGACGCGCACGCGGACGGCGCCGAGGCGGACGCCGCGCGGGCGAAGCTCGAGGCGCTGTTCGGCCTCGGTGCGGGAGACAAGGCCGGCGGCGCGGGCGGCGGCAAGCCGGACGCCGACGCCCTGACCGAGCGCCGCCGCCAGGAGGCGGACGCCGCCCGCGAGCAGCTCGGCAAGCTGTTCGGCCTCGACGACGACTGAGCGCGAATCTTTCGCCGCGCCGTCGCGAGCGGGTCGTGCGGCGAGCGGGGCAACGCGCCTGACGCGAAGACCGAGGGAGTCTGGCGAGCCGGGTGATCGCCGTCTTCACGTCACGCCACGCCGTCGCACGGCACGCCCGGCAGGCGGGCGAAGGATTCACCAGCCCTCAGGTCTCGGCGCCCGCCTCGCGCCGCTCGACCGCGGCCTTCACGACGAAGCCGAGCCGGCGGATCGGCTCGGGCGGCA
>CBDUCN010000172.1:0-10754 GCA_965365655.1 uncultured Gammaproteobacteria bacterium
CAGGGGCCGACGCGGCGAGAAGGGGGCCGTGAGCCCGCTCGCGTCGGGGGACCGCGGCGCCGCCGGCGTCGCGGAGCGACAGGCCGACTCCGGCCCGGACGGCGGCAGGTTTCGACGAGGGCACGCCGTGGCGTGGCCACGGCGTCCGTGGGTGCGGGAGTCGTGCGCAGGCCGGGCGCGAGCGCGTCCGGGCGCCGTTGCGGCCGTGCGGCCCGGGCGTGCGCGCGGTCCCCGGACCCTGGTGGTCGGGGACCGCGCGCTCCGAGCCCGGTCGTTCAGCCGGCCGCGGCCGCGGACGCCGCAGCGCGCGTGTTCGTGACCCTGGCGCGCGCCGCCGGCGCCGACGCGCCCTGACCGATCGACGTGACGATCCACACCAGCGCCGTCACCGCCACGGCGCCGCCGACGACGGTGAGCTCCTGCGACGTCGCCGCCTGCACGGCCGAGCCCTGGGCTGCGAGGGCGGCGAGCATCGCGGCGAATGCGAGCAGGATCGTGATCACCGGCGCGAACGCGATCCCGACGACCTCCTCGCGGGTCCACCACGCGTGCGGCCTGACGCGTGCCTCGCGCCGCAGGACCGGGTACACGATCAGCGCGGCGGCAGCGCAGAGCGCAGCGCCCGCGAGGGGGGAATCGAACGGGAACTCGAGCGGAATCATGACGACCTCCGGAAGGCGTGAAGCGCGGGAACCGTGCGGCGGGTGCGGACACCGCGGGTGTCGGCCGAGGCCCCGCTGGCCGTCTGGCGCACGCGGTGCGCACCATGCCCGGCGTAGGTGGGCCAGGGCCGGGACCGCTGCAGGCGCCGGTCCGCCACGAACGTGAATCTCGCAGTCCGTGAGGTGCAGGAAAAGTCGCTATTCCGGAACTCAGACCTCGGAAATCCCGAACTGTCTGCTGAGGTCTCCGGTCACCGCGCAGTGCCCGGGAAGATCCGGTCGCGCGCCTGCGTGGTGATCGCGAGCACCGCCGGGTGCTTGAGGCGCCGCTCGACCGAGATCGCGTAGTAGCGCTCGCGCACCTCCTCGGCGCGGCCCACGGGCTGCAGCCCGTACTGCGCGCGCACGTCGTCCTCGATGGCCTGCACCACCGGCACGACGCCCGCGCCGCCCTGGCCGAAGGCCTTGAGCAGCGCGGTGTCGTCGAACTCGCCGACCACCTCGGGCACGACGCCCACGGAGTCGAACCACCGCTCGAGCGCGGCGCCCAGCGCCGTCGTGGCTCCCGGCATCAGCATCGGCGCGCCGTCCAGGCTGCGCGGGAAGCGCGCGCGCAGCCTGCGCGCGAGCGGCGCGCGGGCGAGGAAGCTCACCGGGCTCTCGCCTAGCGTGTGGCTCCACGCGCGCACGTGCAGCCCGGCGGGCAGCGGGCTGTCGGACAGCACCACGTCGAGGCCGTGCAGCGCGAGCTCGGCCAGCAGCGGCTGCAGCTTGCCCTCGTGGCAGTGGATTCGCGGGCGCTCGGGCATGCCGAGCACGCCCTCGAGCACGCGCCACGCGACGAGCTTGGGCACCGAGTCGGTGATGCCCACCGCGAGGGTCGCCGGCGTCCGCGCGCCGTGGCTGCGCACGACGCGCGCGAGCTCGCTGCCCACGGAGAAGATCTCGTCGGCGTACTGCTGCACCACGCGCCCGGTCTCGGTCAGCGCCAGGCGCCGGCCCTCGCGCCGGAACAGCTTGTCGCCGATGTCCTCCTCGAGAAGCCGGAGCTGACCGCTGATGGTCTGCGGCGTGACGTGAAGCACCGTCGCCGCGCGCGCGATGCTGCCCTCGCGCGCGACGGTCCAGAAGTACTGCAGGTGCCCGTAGTTGAGGTGTCTCATCGCTCCGTCCGGCAGTGCCGCGGTGCCGGCCGCGGAGCTGTGTCAGGTCACGCCCACCGGGCGCGGTGGGCGCTGCTCCGTCCTTGTCCGGCGCCGGCGCGTGCGCCGCAGTTCACGCTCCGCGCGCCCCAGCGCGCGTGCCGCAGCGCCGCGAAGCGTCGCATCGGACCCCTCCACGATCAACGGCGGGCGTCCCCTCCGGCGCAGCCCCACCGTGCACAGCCACCACGAGCTGTCGATGCTGCGCAGGGTGGCGCCTACCGCGCACAGGTCTGGCGCGTGTCGCCCGATCCCGAGGTGGACGCTGCGCAGCACGTGCTCGCGCTCGTGCGTGTCGAGCTCGAAGCCCGACGCCCGGATCTCGACCCGCATGCCGCAGGTGCTCCCGTCGGTCGTGCCTGCGTCCACGCCGCCGCGTCACGCGCCCGGCGTGAAGCCCGGCTCTCCATCGAAGCGGTACAGGTTCTCGGTCTTCACGAAGTCCAGCCCCAGCCCGCGCAGATGCGTGAGCAGCGCGATCACCGACTCGCCCGCGACGGTGAGCCCGTCGCGCGCCGGCAGAAAGCGGCAGCGCCACTGGTCCGCGCACAGCGTCATCGGGTGGCCGTCCGGCCACACGCGGATGCCGCGGTTCGCGATGGACTCGATCACGAGCTCGGTCACGCGCGTCGCCTGCAGCGCGCGTGCGAGCGTCTCCACGTCGCCGACGTGGCGCACGTAGACGTCGACCCCGGTCAGCACGCGGGTCGCCGAGCGCCGGCGCGCGGGCGCCGGGATCAGGGTCGGCAGCCGCGGGTAGCTGGTGCGCACCAGCCGTCGCGGCACCTCGCCGAGGCGCTCGATCACCGCGCCGGCGAAGTCCCGGGTCCCGACGCGCGCCCGGCTGAAGCGGGCGCGGTGCACGTCCGGAGTGTGGATCCCGTCCTCCATCGTGCACAGCCACGCGTCATGGATCTGCTCCGCGGTCTCGCCGTGGCCGAGGTGGGCGAGCATCTTCACCGACGCGAGGATGAGGCCGGAGGGGTTCGCGCGGTCGGTCCCGGCGAGTGCCGCGGCGCTGCCGTGGGCGGGCTCGAACAGCGAGTAGGCCTCGCCGATGGCGGCCTGCGCGGCAAGGTGGGGCGAGCCGGTGAGCTCCGCGGCGACGCCCGCGAGCAGGTCGCCGTGTGCGTTGCCGGTGACGATGACGTCGAAGCGCTCGGGGTTCGTGCACAGCTGTGCGAGCCCGCGCTCCACCTCGACGTGCTCCGTCTGCACGTCCGGGTATCCGGCGGCAACCTCCTCGAAGACCTCGCGGAACAGGCCGTCCGTGAGCGGCAGCCCCGTGTCGTGGGTCATGCACGTGAGGCGGCGCCGCCTGCGCCCCCGGGTGTACTCGAACGCATAGCGCACGATGCGCTCGCAGGCCGGGCGCGAGACGAAGGTCACGCACTGGCCCACCTCGTGGCTCTGGCGGTGCTCCACCGCCGAGCGCAGTCCCTCCTCGCTTTCGCTGATCACGACCACGTCCAGCGCCGGGTGCCGGGTGCTGACCACCGGTGCGCACGCGCGTGCCGGGCGCACGGTCGCGAACAGTCCGAGGTGGGTGCGCAGCGCGAGCCCGGCGTCGACGCCGGCGCGGCGGCGGTCCAGCGGCGCCTTGAGCAGCACGCCGGTCTCGCGCACCGAGTCCCAGGCCCCGGTGCCGATGCCGCTGCGCGCGTCCAGCGTCACGAACCGGTAATCGAACGGTGCGCGTGCCGCGTCGAGCACGCGCAGCGCGGCGTCCGTGATCTCGGGACCGATGCCGTCGCCGCGCGCGACGCTCACCGGGCGCGGCACGGACAAAGGCGCGGCGGCGGGACGGGTTTCCGGCGAATGGACGGTGGCCTCGGCGGTCGTGCGGTGCATCTGCTGGCTCCGGGTGTGGACGGGACGAGCGCAATCTAGCGTCGGGAACACTTCGGCATAAGTCGTATATAACGTCATCTCGAATCGAGATTCTCGATGCATGACGGGCCGCGTGACGGCCCCGGGCGGCGCGCCGCGCATCCCGGCCCCAGCCGCCCGATGTCACGTTCTTTACACCGCAGTCAGCTTTCTGCCAGATTCCGGATCCACCTTGCATTCCCTCCGGAGGCGGCGATGCGAACCCGCGTCCCCCGCAGCGACGGCCGGCCCGCGCGGTGAATCCGTCTGCGGACCGGCGTGCGCCGTCTCCCGAGGCCCGTCACGACGAGCTGCTGTCGCTCGTGCGCCAGCGCGGCTACGTGTCCATCGAGGCGATGGCCGCGCGGCTGTCGGTCTCGGCGCAGACGGTGCGCCGCGACATCCGCTACCTGCACGACCGCGGGCTGCTCGAGCGTCACCACGGCGGCGCCGGGCTGCCGCCCGGACAGGATCTCCTCGCGTACGCGAACCGCCGGGTGCGCAACGCGGCCGAGAAGCGGGCCATCGGCGCCCTCGTCGCGCGCCACGTGCCGAACGCGACGTCGCTGTTCGTCGACATCGGAACGACGACCGAGGCGGTCGCGAACGCCCTCGTCGATCACCAGGGGCTGACCGTGATCACGAATCACGTCGCGGTCGCGCTCGCGCTGAGCGAGCGCACCGATTTCGAGGTCCTGCTCGCCGGCGGGACGGTACGCAAGCGCGACCAGGCAGTGACCGGGCCGGCCGCCGCCGACTTCATGAAGCGCTTCAAGGTCGCGTACGGGATCTTCGGCATCGGCACCATCGACGGCGACGGCGAGCTGCTCGACTATGCGTATCGCGACCTGCCGGCGTCGCGCGTCGCGATGGAGAACTCCAGGCGACGGTTCCTCGTCATGGACCACGGCAAGTTCGACGGCGACGCGATGGTGCGCGTGGGCCACGTGTCGCAGGTCGACGCGCTGTTCACCAGCGCCAGCCCGCCCGAGGCGGTGCGTCGCGTGCTGCGCGACAACGGCGTGAAGCTTCACGTGGCAAGGGGGTAGCGGATCGTGTCCGACATCCGGCTCGAGGGTGTGACCCGGCGCTGGGGCGACGCGGCGCCCGCGGTCGACGACGTCTCGTTCGAGGCGCCGGCCGGCCAGTTCGTCGTGCTGCTCGGCCCGTCGGGCTGCGGCAAGTCGACCACGCTTCGCCTGATTGCGGGCCTCGAGTCGGTCAGCAGCGGGCGCATCCTGATCGCCGGCGAGGACGTCACCGCGCTCGCGCCGTCGGCGCGGCGGATCTCGATGGTGTTCCAGTCCTATGCGCTGTTCCCGCACCTGGACGTCGCCGAGAACATCGTGTTCGGCCTGAAGGTGCGGCGCGTGCCCGGCGCCGAGCGTGCCGCGCGGCTCGCGAAGGTCGCCGAGCTGGTCGGCCTCTCGGAGTTCCTGCACCGCAAGCCCGGGCAGCTGTCCGGCGGGCAACGCCAGCGGGTTGCGCTCGCGCGTGCCATCGTCGCCGAGAACGCGATCTGCCTGATGGACGAGCCGCTCTCGAACCTGGACGCGAAGCTGCGCAACGCGATGCGCATCGAGATCCGCGCGCTGCAGCGCCGGATCGGGATGACCGTCGTGTACGTCACCCACGACCAGACCGAGGCCATGAGCATGGCCGACAAGGTGGTCGTCATCCGTGACGGGCGCATCGACCAGGAGGGCTCCCCGGACGACATCTACAACCGGCCGCGGACCACGTTCGTCGCGCAGTTCGTCGGCGCGCCGCCGATGAACCTGTTCCAGCCGTTCGGCGGCGGCACCGGCCCGGCAGACCACCCGCTGGTAGCGGGCTGGTCCGCGGGGCGCTGCTTCGGCGTGCGTCCCGAGGACATCGAGCTCACGCCGGGCGGCGTGCCCGCGCGCGTGATCGCCGGCGACTACCTCGGCGCGGACAGCGTCGTGGAGGTGGACGTCGGCGGCCAGCGGGCGTTCGTGCGCGTCGCCGGGCACGCCGCGTGCGCGGAAGGCGACGTCGTGAACGTCGGCTGGGCGCCGGAGGCCGTGCACGTGTTCGACGCCGCGGCCGGCGTGCGCGTCGACGGGCAGTGACGCGGCGCGGGCCCCGTAGGGACCCGCGCCGGAACAACAACGAAGGCGCACCCGCGACCTTCAGCCAGAGGAGAGACGGAGATGACGACAACGATGAAGAGATTCGCCGCGGCGGCGGCGCTCGGCACGGCGCTCGCCGCAGGCGTCGCGCCGGCGGCTCAGGCGGCCACCGAGCTCACGATGTACTACCCCGTCGCGGTGGGGGGGCCGCTCACCGGGATCGTCGACGGCATGGTCGCCGACTTCGAGAAGTCGCACCCCGACATCAAGGTCAACGCGATCTACGCGGGCAACTACAACGACGCGCGCATCAAGGCGCTCGCCGCGCTGAAGGCGGGCGACCCGGCGCAGCTCTCCGTCATGTTCGCCATCGACATCTACGAGCTGATCGAGCAGGACGCGATCGTGGCCTTCGACGACATCGTCGAGACCGACGAGGAGCGTGCGTGGCTGAAGGCCTTCTACCCGGCGCTGATGGGCAACGGAATCACCGCCGGCAAGACCTGGGGCATCCCGTTCCAGCGCTCGACCATCGTCATGTACTACAACAAGGACGCGTTCCGCGACGCCGGGCTGGACCCGGAGAAGCCGCCCGCGACCTGGGACGAGCTCGTCTCGATGGGCAAGAAGCTGGTCAAGAAGGACGCGAGCGGGAACGTCGAGCGCTGGGGCGCGATGATCCCGTCGACCGGCTACCCGTACTGGATGTTCGGCGCGCTCACGATGCAGAACGGGCAGGTGCTGATGAACGACAGCGGGAACGAGACCTATTTCGACTCGCCCGCGGTCATCGACGCGCTGGCGTACTGGAACGCGCTCGGAAGCGAGCACGGCGTGATGCCGTCGGGCACCATCGAGTGGGGCACGCTGCGCCAGAACTTCCTCGAGGGCAAGACCGCGATCATGTGGCACTCCACCGGCAACCTCACGGCGGTGAAGAAGGGCGCGAAGTTCGACTTCGGGGTCGCGATGCTGCCCGCGAGCAAGCGCCGCGGCACGCCGACCGGCGGGGGCAACTTCTACATCTTCAAGCAGACCACGCCGGCCGAGCGCAGGGCGGCGATGACCCTGATCCGGTGGATGACCGAGCCGGAGCGCACCGCCGAGTGGAGCATCAAGACCGGCTACCTCGGCGTGCGGCCGGACGCTTACGAGACCGCGGCGTTGCAGCAGTACGTGGCCGACTTCCCGGCCGCGGCGGTCGCGAGGGACCAGCTCGAGTTCGCGACGCCCGAGCTCTCCACCTACCAGACCGGGCGGGTGCGCAAGCTGCTCGACGACGCGATCCAGTCGGTGCTGACGGGCGCGAAGTCGCCCGCCGACGCGCTGGGCTCCGCCCAGGGCCAGGCGGAGCGGCTCCTGAGGCGCTACCGCTAGCAGGCTGTCGATCTTCGACAGCCCGGGTCCGGCACAGGGACGTGCCGGCACGAATCGATCACGCGGGTGATCGATCCACGGCGCGAGCGGGAGACCGCGTCTTCCGCGAAGCCAGCCGGGATTCGACAGGACGTCGGATCTCGACGGACCGCCGGGTCGACGCGATGCCGCGTGCGGCCCGCGAGCGTACGAGCGAGGACGGAAGATGCAGGGCAGGACCCTCATGACCCACGTCTACGGCTGGCTGCTGCTGACGCCGGCCGCGATCCTGCTCGTCGCGTTCACCCACTACCCGACGGTCGCGACCCTCGCGCAGAGCTTCTTCACCACCGGCACGGCGACGCGGCCGTCGAAGTACGTCGGTCTGGACAACTACGACCTGATGCTCACCGACGAGGTGTTCTGGAAGGTCGTCGGCAACAACGTCTGGTACGCGCTCGGCACGATCCCCGCGAGCATCGCGCTCGCGATCCTGATGGCGCTGTGGGTGAACGCGCGCCTGCCCGGCCGCGGGCTCGCGCGGATGGCGTACTTCACGCCGACCGTGCTGCCGATGATCGCGGTGGCGAACATCTGGCTGTTCTTCTACACGCCGGAGATCGGGCTCATCGACCAGGCCGCGTCGATCTTCGGCATCCCCGGGCACAACTGGCTGGGCGACCCCGACACCGTGCTCGGCTGCATCATCGTGATGACGGTGTGGAAGGAGGCGGGCTTCTTCATGATCTTCTACCTCGCGGCGCTGCAGTCGCTGTCGCCGGAGCTGCAGGAGGCGGCCCACATCGAGGGCGCGAGCCGCTGGTACTTCTTTCGCCGCGTCACCTTCCCGCTGCTGATGCCGACCACGCTGTTCGTGCTCATCAACGCGGTGGTCAACTCCTTCAAGCTGGTCGACCACCTGTTCATCCTGACCAAGGGCGGTCCCGACAACGCGAGCTCGCTGCTGCTCTACTACATCTACGAGGTGGCCTTCAGCTTCTTCGACGAGTCCTACGCGGCAACGCTCACCGTGGTGCTGCTCGGCGTGCTGGCGTTGATCTCGATCGGCCAGTTCCTGCTCCTCGACAAGCGGGTGCACTACCGGTGATCTCCGACTCGCCCCTCGACCGGGTCAGCCACTGGGAGACGGCCGGCGCGTGGCTGCTCGCGTTCCTGTGGGTGCTGCCGCTGCTCTACGCGTTCTGGAGCGCGTTCCATCCGCCCGAGTACGCGACGCGCTTCGATCTGTTCGCGCCGCTCAGCCTCGAGAACTTCCGAACCGCGTGGAGCCAGGCGCCGTTCGCGCGCTACTTCCTGAACACGTTCATGCTGGTCACCTCGGTGCTGGCCGCGCAGTTCGTGCTGTGCACGCTGGCTGCGTTCGCGTTCGCGCGCTTCGAGTTCGTCGGGCGCGATCTCATGTTCGGCCTCGTCCTGGTGCAGCTGATGATCATGCCCGAGGTGCTGATCGTCGAGAACTACACGACGATGAGCCGGCTCGGACTGGTCGACACCATCACCGCCGTCGGCCTCCCCTACATGGCGAGCGCGTTCGGCATCTTCCTGCTGCGCCAGACCTTCAAGACGATCCCGCGCGAGCTCGAGGAGGCCGCGCGCGTGGAGGGCTGCTCGCTGCTGCAGATCCTGTGGAAGGTCTACATCCCGCTCGCACGACCGACCTACGTCGCGTACGGCCTGGTGTCGGTGAGCTACCACTGGAACAACTTCCTGTGGCCGCTGGTCATCACGAACTCCGTGGAGACGCGGCCGCTGACGGTGGGGCTCGCGATCTTCGGGGCGCCGGAGTCCGGTGTGAACTGGTCCGTGGTCACTGCCGCGACCCTGCTCGCGGTCGCGCCGCTGCTCATCGCGTTCCTGCTCTTCCAGCGCCAGTTCGTGCAGTCGTTCATGCACGCGGGCGTCAAGTGATGGAGATCCTCACCTGGAACGTCCAGGCCGCGCGGGGGGTGGACGGGCGCGTGGACGTGGACCGCATCGCGAGCGTGATCGCCGCGGCCGGCGTGCCCGACGTGATCTGCCTGCAGGAGGTCGCGCAGCACTTTCCGGAGATCGACGGCGGGCACGGCGCCGACCAGGTGGCCGCGTTCGCGGACCGCTTCCCCGGGCATGCCGCGTTCTTCGGTCCGGCCGTCGACCGCCTGAACGGCACGGCGCCGCGGCGGCGCTTCGGCAACCTCGTGCTCTCGCGCCCGGCGGTCGAGCAGTGCTTCACGCACCCCCTGCCGCAGCCTCCCGAGGCGGGGATCCGCCACATGCCCCGCCAGGCGACGGAGGTGGTCGTGCGCGACGGCGCGCGCGCGCTCCGCATCGTGACGCTTCACCTCGAGTATCACGCGCGCAGCCACCGCGCCGCGCAGGTGGAACGGCTCCTCGCGCTGCACCGCGAGATCTGCGCTCACGCCGAGCGCCCGCCGCTCGCCGACCCGCACGGGCCGTACGCGGCCGCGCCGCGCCCGGCGACGGCGGTCCTGTGCGGCGACTTCAACTTCGAGGCCACGGATCCCGAGTACGCCGCGATGCTGGCGGCGGACGGCGATCCGCGCAGCCAGCTCGCCGATGCGTGGGCGCACCACCACGGGCCCGGCACCCACCGCCCGACCTGCGGCGTGCACGACCACGTGCAGTGGGCCGAGGGCCCGCACTGCCGGGACTTCTTCTTCGTGACCCGCGACCTGCTGCCGCGCATCGACGCGGTGGAGGTCGACGAGGTCACCGACGCGTCGGACCACCAGCCGGTGCGGCTGAGGCTGTCGGACCCCGCGGCGTGAAGCGGCGCCGCGGCGCGGGTAGGGTTCGCGGGGCCCCGCTCTCCGACGCGGGGGGAGCAAGCACGTGACGCCCGTGGACGGACCCGATGTCGAGCGCGAGGCCGCACGGCGGCCGGGCATGCAGCCGCTCGATGCGTTCGACGCCGGCGCGCGCCGCGCGCTGCGCGGCGTGCTGCTCGACATCGACGACACCCTGACCACCGACGGCAGCCTGACCGCCGCCGCGTACGGCGCGCTGGAGCGCCTGACGCGGGCCGGGCTGCTGGTGGTGCCCGTCACGGGCCGCCCCGCGGGGTGGTGCGACCACATCGCCCGCATGTGGCCGGTCGCGGGCGTGGTCGGGGAGAACGGCGCCTTCTACTTCCGCCACGACCACGAGCACGCGGCGATGCGCAAGCGCTTCGTCGCGAGCGATGCCGAGCGGCGGGAGGCGAGACGGCGCCTGGAGGGCGTCAAGGAGGTCATCCTCGAGCAGGTGCCGGGCACCGCGGTGGCCTCCGACCAGCTCTACCGCGAGGCCGATCTCGCGATCGACTTCTGCGAGGACGTGCCGCGCCTGCCGGACGCCGCCGTCGTGCGGATCGTCGAGCTGTTCGAGCGCGCCGGCGCGACCGCGAGGGTGAGCTCGATCCACGTCAACGGGTGGTTCGGCAGCTACGACAAGCTCGGCATGACGCGGACGCTGATGCGCGAGTGCTTCGACGTGGACCTGGACGCCGAGCGCGAGCGCTTCGTGTTCGTCGGCGACTCGCCGAACGACGCGCCGATGTTCGCGTACTTCCC
>CBDUCN010000173.1:0-10696 GCA_965365655.1 uncultured Gammaproteobacteria bacterium
TGACGACCGCCACCGCGTGCAGCAGCGCGCTCACCGGCGTCGGCGCGACCATCGCCGCCGGCAGCCAGCGGTGCACCGGCATCAGCGCCGCCTTGCCGATGCCGAACATGTAGAGCGCCAGCAGCACGCCCACGATCGGCCCCTCCACCTTGCCGGCGAGCAGCCCGCCCGGGGTGAAGTCACCGTGGCCCGCGATCAGGTGGGTCGCGACGATCGCGAGCAGCTGCAGCCCGATGGACGTCGCGAGCAGGATCGCGAGGTAGGTGCGCCCGCCCGCCCGGGCGTTGTCGTCGCCCTTGTGGGTGACCAGCGGGTACGTGGACAGGGTGAGCAGCTCGTAGAACAGGAACAGCGTGAACAGGTTGCCCGCCAGCGCGATGCCCATCGTGCTGCCCAGCGCGATCGCGAAGCACACGTAGAAACGCGTCTGGTGCTTCTCGTCGTTGCCGCGCATGTAGCCGATCGAGTAGATGGAGTTGACGATCCACAGGAACGACGCGACGAGGGCGAAGATCATCCCTAGCGGCTCGACCTCGAGCACCAGCGGCAGCCCCGACACCGGCTCGGCGAGCTCGAGGCGCGGACGCGCGCCGTCGAGGACCCGCGACGCGAGGTTCGCGACGAGCGCGAACAGCACGACCGCGCTCGCGAGCGTCGCGCCCTCGCGCTGGTTCGGCCGCGTGTCCGACATCACGATGAGCACCGCCGCGGCGAACGGGACCGCGAGGATGAACGCGAGCGTCATCGCGCCGGTCACGGCGAGATGACCGATGAGAGAGCACCGCCGGTCACGGCGAAACGCCCGACGGGAGAGCGCGACCGGACACGGAGCGGCGCTCCGGCCGATGCCGGGCAGCCGCCCGTCACGGCGCGGGGTCCACGCGGCGGGGCTCGCCGGGCGGCGCCTTCTCCCCGGCTCACGGCGCCAGCCCCAGCAGCGAGGCCGCGGCGGTGCGCGCGACCCCCACGGTGAGCGAGGTCTCGATGCCGAACCACAGGTTCGCGAGCACCAGCAGCCACAGCGGCGCCAGCATCATCACCGGAGCTTCCCGGGCGCTCGCCGCGACGGTGCCGTCGCGCGGCGTGCGGAACCAGGCCGCCTCGACGACCTTCCCGACGTACACGACGGCCATCAGCGACGTGATCACGATGACCACCGCCAGCGGCCACCACCCGCGCTCGAGCACCGCCAGCAGCAGGTACCACTTGCTGATGAACCCGGCCGTGAAGGGCACGCCGATCAGGCTCAGGCCGGCAAGCGCGAACGCACCGAAGGTCCACGGCATGCGCGGCCCGAGCCCCGCGACCGCGTCCAGGCTCACCGCGCCGGTGCGGTACGCGACGCAGCCGAGCGCCATGAACAGCGCGCCCTTCATGAGCGCATGGTTGAACACGTGCACCAGCGACGCGGTGAGCCCGTCCATGTTCGCCGCCGCGATGCCGATCAGCATGTAGCCCACCTGCGCCACGCTGGACCACGCCAGCATGCGCTTCAGGTCCTGCTGGAAGATCGCGACCATCGAGGCCACGAACACCCCGAGGACCGAGAACGCCAGCAGCACCTTCGCGAACGCCAGCGTGTCGAAGCTGAATTCGACCCCGAAGATGGTGAACGTGAAGCGCAGCAGCACGTACACCGCGACCTTCGTGGACGTCGCGGCGATGAAGGCGGTGGCGGCGCTGGGCGCGCTCGCGTACGCACCGGGCAGCCAGGCGTGCATCGGCCACATCGCCGCCTTGAGCCCCGCGCCGGCGACGATGAACGCGAAGCCGGCGCGCACCGCCGGGCTGTCGCGCAGCGGCCCGAGGTGCACCGCGAGATCCGCCATGTTCAGCGTGCCCGTCACGTCGTACAGGAGCCCGACGCCGATCAGGATGAAGGTGCCGCCGATGGTGCCCATCACGAGGTAGCGGAACGAGGCCGACAGCGCCCGCCGGTCGCTGCCGAACGCGACCAGCGTGTACGTGGCGAGCGACGAGATCTCGAGGAACACGAACACGTTGAAGGCGTCGCCGGTGATCGCGATGCCGATGAGCCCGGTCAGGCACAGCAGCCACGCGGTGTAGAAGAGGTAGATGCGCTCCGGGTCGACCTCGCGCTCCACGCTCTCGCGCGCGAATACGAGGGTCACCACGCTGATCCCGGACACCAGCACCAGCAGCAGCGCGTTCAGCGCGTCGATGCGGTACTCGATGCCCCACGGCGCGACCCATCCGCCCAGCGCGTAGACGATGGTGCCCTCGCCGAGCACGACGCCGAGCAGGCTGCCGGCCACCGCCAGCGCGAGCGCGCTGACGATGAACGCGACCCACCACACCCGCCGCGGGTCCTGGAGCAGCACGCACGCCGGCGCGGCGACCAGCGGCACCACCACCTGCAGTGCCGGCAGCTGGCCGGCGAGCGCCGACGCGGTCGCGGACGCGGCGACCGGAACGACGCCGCTCACTGCTCGGCCTCGCGATCCAGCTCCGTGATCTCGTCGGACTCCAGCGATCGGTACGCGTCGTGGATGCGCACCGCGAGCGCCAGCGCGACGGCGGTCGTGGCCACGCCGACGACGATGGCCGTCAGGATGAGCACGTGCGGCAGCGGATTCGAGTAGCGCACGATGCCGTCGGCGAAGATCGGCGCGGTGCCGCCCTCGACCTTGCCGAAGCTGATGAACAGCAGGAATACCCCGGACTGGAACACGCTCAGGCCCACGATCTTCTTCACGAGGTTGTGGTTCGCGAGCACGATGAACAGGCCGACCATGATGAGGCCGACGACCATCAGGTAGTTGTAGTGGCTCGGCAGGTCCTCGAGCACGAGCCGGGCCCTCAGTCGCGGGTGCCGAAGGCGTAGAACAGCATGATCATCGTCGACGCGACGGTGACGCCGACGCCCGCCTCGATGAGCAGGATCCCGAGGTGCTGGCCGGCCACCGGGTCGGCCGCCAGCACGTCGTAGTCGAGGTAGTTGGCGCCCAGCAGCATCGAGGCCGCCCCGACGCCGGCGTAGAGCAGCACCCCGCCCGCCGCCAGCGACCGGATCGCCGCGGGCGGCGCGACCTCCTTGGTGCGCGCGACGCCGTAGAGCAGGCCGTAGAGGATGAACGCCGCGCCGAAGATGACACCGGCCTGGAAGCCGCCGCCGGGGCCGTAGTCCCCGTGGAACTGGACGTAGAGCGCGAAGAGCAGGATCGGCGGCGCGAGCAGGCCCGTGACGACACGCAGGATCTTGTGGCGATTCATCCCCGGGCCCCGCGTCAGCGCCCGCGCCCGGAACGGCGCGCGATGCCGATCAGGGCCAGCACCCCGATGCCGGCGGTGAAGATCACGGTCACCTCGCCGAGGGTGTCGTAGCCGCGGTAGCTCGCCAGCACCGAGGTCACCATGTTCGGCACGCCCACCTCGCGCGGCGAGTCCACGATGTAGCGCGGTGCGACATGCAGGTTCGCCGGCGAGGCGCCATCGCCCATCGGCGGCAACGACCACGCCGCGTACAGCAGCAGCACGCCGACCCCGGAGCACACCACGAGCGCCGCGAGCGGCCGGCCGCGTCGCGCGCGCTGCCGGCTGACGGTGCGCCCCAGCGTCGCCAGCATCAGCACCGTGGTGACGCCCGCGCCCACCGCGGCCTCGGTGAAGGCCACGTCCACCGCGTCCAGCACGACGAAGACCGCGGCCGAGAGCAGGCTGAAGATGCCGGTGAGCATCACCGCCGCGAACAGGTTGTGCTGGCGCGCGATCGCGACGGCCATGATGACCAGGAAGGCCATCAGCACGCTGTCGGTCAGGAAGTCGATCGTCGTGACTCCGGCTCGAGCTCCCCGACCTCCGCCGCGTTCGCGGGGTCGGCAAGGTCGGTGGGGCGCAGCCCTCCGTGCAGCGCGGCCTTGGCCAGCGCGTGGGTGGCGGTCGGCCCGGTGATGACGAGAAACACGAAGATCAGCACCAGCTTCACGGCGCCGATCGCGTTCGGGGCCTGCAGCAGCAGCCCCGCCAGGATCAGGCCCGCGCCCAGCGTGTCCGTGATGCTGGCCGCGTGAACGCGGGTGAAGAAGCCCGGCATGCGCACCAGGCCCAGGCTGCCCACGACCACGAAGAACCCCCCGGCGACGAGCAGCGGCCAGCTCAGCAGGTCGAGGAACAGCGCCATCAGTCCTCCCTCGCCGCGTCGCGGGCGGAGGCGCCGAGGTCGCCGTACTCGAAGAACTTGAGCACCGCCACCGTGCCGATGAAGTTGATCAGCGCGTACACCAGGGCGATGTCGGAGAACTCCGGGCGCCCGGTGAGGAAGCCGTGCACCGCGATGATCAGCACGGTCTTGGTGCCGAACGCGTTGATCGCGAGGATGCGGTCGTACAGCGTCGGCCCCATCAGGGCGCGCGACAGCGCGAGGCCCATCGCCACCAGGATCGCGAGGGTGGCCGCGGCGAACACCGTCAGTCCCCCCGTTCCAGCGCCGCGACCCGGCGGTTCATCTCGCCGCCGGCCAGCGCCTCGGCGCCGGCCGCGGTGAGCGCGTGCACCTCGACGGTGTCGTCCGACAGGTCGATCGACACGGTGCCCGGGGTCAGGGTGATGGAGTTCGCGTAGATGGTGCGCCCGGCGTCGCTGCGCTGGTCCACCGGCAGCCGCACCACCACCGGGTCGATGGGCAGGTCCCGGTCCAGGATCCGGCGCGAGACGTCCCACGCCGAGAGCACGACCTCGCGGCCCAGCCAGAGCACGTAGCGCAGGCACGGCAGCAGGTGGAAGCGGCCCGGGCGCGCCTCGCCGCCGAGCACGCCCATGCGCGCGGCCAGCCACAGGCACAGCGCCACGGACGCGGCGCCCAGGGCCAGCAGCAGCGGGGTGTAGTGGCCGGACAGCGCGATCCACAGCGCCACCAGGGCGGCGGCCATCGCGATGGCGTGGTGAAGGCGGTCTCGGGCGTCCATTGGTGTTGTTCTCGGGCGTCCACCCGTCGCCACGGCTCACGTGACGACGCGGCCCCTCCTGCGACCCCTCCTCCCGGCCCGGCGCGCCGCGGGTCCTCTCGGTGACCTTGCACGGCGTCGCGTGATTCCGGGCCGAAGCATAACCAAATTGCGGCCGTTCCTGTACGCGGGACCGTCCGGCAGCGATTCCGTGTCGGGGTTTGGTTACACTTTGCGCAGAGAATCTTGTGCTTAGGCGGAAGTCCTGACAATGAATGCGAACGTTTGCCGGAGGTCCCGGGTGACGGCGCCGTGAGCGCCGAGCTGCTCATCAACGTCACGCCGCAGGAGACCCGCGTCGCGGTGATCGAGAACGGCGTGGTGCAGGAGGTGCAGATCGAGCGCGCCAACCGCCGCGGGCTGGTCGGCAACATCTACAAGGGCCGGGTGTGCCGGGTGCTGCCGGGCATGCAGGCCGCGTTCGTCGACATCGGCCTCGACCGTGCGGCCTTCCTGCACGCGTCCGACATCGCCGAGGAGCCGGGTGAGCGGGTGCAGCCGCCGCCGGTGCCGCCGCGCCCGGACCTGGACGAGGAGCCGCCGCCGGGCGAGATGACGCCGGCGGCCGCGGCGCGCCCGCCGCGCGACATCACCGAGCTGCTGCACGACGGCCAGCAGGTGCTGGTGCAGGTGATCAAGGACCCCATCGGCAGCAAGGGCGCGCGGCTGACCACCCACCTGTCGATCCCGGCCTGCTACCTGGTGTTCATGCCGGGCGCCAGCACCGTCGGGGTGTCGCAGAAGATCGAGGACGAGGGGGAGCGCGCGCGGCTGCGCGAGCGGGTGCGCGCCATTGCCCGCGGGCGCCCCCGCGCCCCCGGCGCGGACGCCGACGCCGCACCGCGCGACGGCTACATCGTGCGCACCGCCGCGGAGTCCGTCGCGGAGGAGATGCTGGCCAAGGACATGGAGTTCCTCGACCGGCTGTGGGACAACCTGCAGCGCCGCGCCCGCGAGGCCAACGCACCGTGCATCGTGCACGAGGACCTGTCGCTGGCGCTGCGCACGCTGCGCGAGCTGTCCGGCGCCGAGGTGGAGCGGGTGCGCATCGACTCGCGCGAGACCGTGCGCCGCGCGATCGAGTTCACCCGCCACTACATCCCCGAGATCACGCCGCGCATCGAGCACTACGGAGGCGAGCGGCCGATCTTCGACATGTACGGGGTGGAGGACGAGATCCAGAAGGCGCTGAGCCGCAAGGTGCAGCTGAAGTCCGGCGGCCACCTCGTGATCGACCAGACCGAGGCGATGACCACCATCGACGTCAACACCGGCGCCTACGTGGGCTTCCGCAACCTCGAGGAGACCATCTTCAAGACCAATCTCGAGGCCGCCCAGGCCATCGCGCGCCAGCTCCGCCTGCGCAACCTCGGCGGCATCATCATCATCGACTTCATCGACATGGCGAGCGACGAGCACCGGCGCCAGGTGCTGCGCGCCCTGGAGCGCAGCCTCGAGCGCGACACCACGAAGAGCCACATCAGCGGCGTCTCGGCGCTGGGCCTGGTGCAGATGACGCGCAAGCGCACCCGCGAGAGCCTGGAGCACGTGCTGTGCGAGCCCTGCCCCACCTGCGCGGGGCGCGGCACGATCAAGTCCCCCGACACCGTGTGCTACGAGATCTTCCGCGAGATCCTGCGCGAGGCGCGCCAGTACGACACCGAGCGCCTGCTGGTGCTGGCCTCGCCCGAGGTGATCGACACCCTGGTGGACGAGGAGTCGGCCAGCTTCGCGGAGCTGGAGGCCTTCATCGGCAAGCCGATCACGCTGCAGGCGGAGACCCTCTACCCGAGGGAGCAGTACGACGTGGTGCTGATGTAGCCGGTGGCCGGCGCGAGCGTACCCGCAGGCGAGTCCCCGCCGGGCGGCCCGCCGCCGGGCGCCCCACGACGGCGCCCGCGCGGCTGGCTGCGTGCGCTCACGTGGATGGCCGTCGGCGCAAGCGTCACCGTCGCGGCGCTGGCCGGCGGCGTCGCGCTCGCGCTGTCGACGCTCGAGAACCGCCCGCAGCTGGCCGCCGACTGGATCGAGGAGCAGCTCGGGCGCGAGGTGCGCCTGCGCGAGATGGTCGTGGCCTGGGACGGCGCGTCGCCGGTGCTGCGCCTGCGCGGGCTGGAGGTGGGCGGCGCGGACGGGCTCTCGCTCGACGACACCGAGCTGCTGCTGGATCCGTTCGAGTCGCTGCGCGCGCGGGCGCTGCGTCCGGCCGCAGTGACGGTGCGCGGCGCCGCGATCGCGCTGGACCGCGACACCGACGGCACCGTCACGGTCGTGGGCCTCGGCCACGCGCAGCGCGCGACCTCCGGCAAGGCGCTCGGCGGCACCGTCGGCCGCGCCCTCGGCGGCGCCCTCTCGATCCTGCCGGCCTCCACGCAGCTCAGGCTGGACGGCGCGTCGATCACCCTCACCGGCTTCGCCGGCGAGAGCGCGCCGATGGTGCTGTCGCCGGTCACGCTGCGCCTGCACCAGGCCGGCAGCACGGTGCGCGTGTCGGGCACGGTCGCGAGCGCCGGCGCGCCGGCCACGCCGGCGCGCTTCTCCCTGCGATGGCCACGCGAATCCGGCAATCCCCTGGAGCAGGCCGAGCTCACGTTCAGCGTGCGCGAGCTGGCGCTGTCGTCGCTGCCCGCGCCGCTGTGGCGCGCCCCGCTGCACGGCCGCCTGAGCGTGGACCTGGAGGGCAGCATCGCGAACGGACGGCTGCACGCGATGCGCGGCACCGCGGCGCTGGAACGGCCGCGCCTCGCGGCCGAGCGGGCAGGCCCGGGAGCCCTGTCGGCCATCGAGAGCCTGGTGGAGTTCCGGCGCGAGGGCGACGACTGGAGGGTCGACCTGCTGCGGGTACGGGTGCGGGCGCACGGCGGCGGACGCGACTGGCCGGCGACCTCGGCCCGGATCGCGTACCGCGACGGTGACGGCGACACGCCGTGGCACGTGGAGTTCGCGGGTGCACCGCTGGCCGATCTGCTGCCGGTGCTGCACCGGGTGCCGCTGTCCGAACCGGCGCTGCGCACCCTGCGCGACGCGGTTCTGCCGCACGGCCGCGTCGAGGACGTGGCGCTGCGATCCGATCGCGGCTTCACCCACCTGCGGGTGGACGCGCTGCGGCTGCGGGACCTGCGCCTGCGCAGCGCCGACGGCGCGATCGAGGCCGGCCCGCTGGACGCCGCGCTGACCCTGGAGGAGGACCGCGGGCGGCTGAGCGTGAGCCCCGGCCACCTGCGCGTGCGCCCCGCCGCCGGCGGCGAGCCGCTGGACGCCGCGCTCGGCGGCGACCTCGCGTGGCAGCGCGACGCGGGTGGTCTCGCGCTCGCCAGCACCGGGCTGAGCCTCGCGGACGGTGAGTCACGGCTCGTGCTGCGGGGCCGGGTGCGCCTGCCGGCGCAGGCGCAGGGCCCCGCGATGCTGGACCTGAGCGTGCGCAGCGACGCGCTGCAGGTGGATGCGCTGCGGCGCTACCTCGCGCTGCCGGGGCTGCCCGCGAAGCTGCGCGCATGGCTCGCGGCGTCGCTGGACGGCGGCGTGCTGAGCGAGCTGGAGACCCGCATCGTGGGCGAGGCCGCGACGTCCGCCGACGCGGCGCGGCTGGTCGAGGCCCGCGCACGGATGGAGCGCACGACGCTTCGCTACCGCCCCGACTGGCCTGCGCTGGACGTGCTGAGCGGCGAGGTCACGCTGAGCGGGGGCGCGCTCGGGTTTCAGGTCTCGTCCGGCACCATCAACGGCGCGCGCATCGTGAGCGCGAGCGGCGGCATCCGGGACGTGACCGCCGAGGAGCCGGTCGTCGAGGTGACGGGCCGGGTCGCCGGGAGCACCGTGCAGGCCACCGGCTTCATCACCGCGTCGCCGCTGGGCAAGCGCTTTCCGGGCCTGCTGCCGCTGCTCGATGCCCGCGGGCGGGCGCAGGTGGACGTGCGCATGGACATCCCCATCGGCGCCGCCCCGATCGCGCTCGACGGCAGCATCCGGCTGCTGGACAACACGCTGGGCGTGCCGGGGTTGCGCTCCCCGCTCACCGGCGTGACGGGCAGCATCGGCTTCGACCGCGACGGTCTCGGCTCCGGCACCCTGGAGGCGCGCTACCTCGACCGCCACATCGACGCGGAGCTGGACGGACGGCTGGACGGCCACGAGCGCACGCGCCTCACGATCCGCGGGCGCACCGACCCGGACGGCCTGCGGCGCCATCTCTACGACGTGGGGGCGATCGCGAGCGACGACCCGGCGTCGCTGCCGCTGCTGTCCCGCCTCGACGGCGAGACGGCGTGGCAGGTCGTGATGGACATCCCGCACCGGCGCGAGCTGCAGCGCGAGGGCATCGGCCTCACGGTGAGCTCGGACCTCGACGGCATGGCGCTGCGCCTGCCCGCGCCGCTCGGCAAGGCCGGCGACACGGTGCAGCGACTCGAGGTGCGCACCCGGCTCGCGCAGCGCGGCGAACGGGTGTTCCACGTCGGGTTCGGCGAGCGCATCCGCGCGGTGATCCGCGCGAGCGCCGGGGACGCCGACGGTGAGGACTTCGGATTCGAGCGCGGCGAGCTGCGCTTCGGCGGCGCGCCGGCCAGCCTGCCCGCGGAGCCCGGGCTCCGCGTGACCGGCGCGGTCACGACCCTGTCGGTGGACGAGTGGGTCGCGTTCATCGCGCTCGCGACGGCCGGTGCCGGCGACGGCGCCCCCCAGCTCACGACGATGAGCGGCATCGAGGTGTCCGCCGAGCGCCTCGACGTGCTGGGCGCCGCGTTCGACGAGGTGGCCCTCGCGGCCCGCCGAGAGGCCTCGGGTGCGTGGCGCATCGCGGTGCGCGGCGAAGGGCTGGACGGGGTGATCGACCTGCCGCTGCCGATCGGCCGGGGCCCCATCGACGCGCGCTTCGAGCGCCTGCACGTGCGCCGCGAGGCCCTCGTCGGCGCGAGCGCCGACATCGGTCTCGCGCTGGAGCCGGGCGACATGCCGCCCGCCCGCCTGGTGGTGCAACGCCTGCTGTACAACGACGTGGACCTCGGGGTCGCGAAGATGACGCTGAGCCACGGCGACCGCGGCCTGCTGGTCGAGGAGCTGGTCGCGGTCGGCGAGAACCTCGAGGTACGCGGCTCCGGCAGCTGGTCGCACGGCGCCGGCGGGACCGCGTCGCAGCTGGATCTGCGCCTGCACAGCGGCGACTTCGGCGCGCTGACCGCGGCGCTCGGCTTCGGCGACAGCGGCGTCGAGGGCGGGGTCGCGGATATCGCGCTGCACGCCCGCTGGCAGGGCTCGCCGTTCGACCTCGCACTGGACCGCATCGACGGCGACCTGTCCTTCCGCGCCGGCGGCGGGCGTCTTCGCGACGTGGAGCCCGGCACCACCGGGCGCATGTTCGGGCTGCTCAACCTGACGGTGCTGCCGCGGCGCCTGCTGCGCCTGGACTTCAGCGACCTGTTCGAGGAGGGCGTCTCGTACCAGAGCCTCACCGGCAGCTTCAGGCTGTCGGGGGGAAACGCGTGGACCGAAGACGTGACGATGGAGACGGAGAACGCGCGGGTGGACCTGGTCGGCCGCGTGGGCCTGGTGGCGGAGGACTACGAGCAGGTATTGACCGTCACGCCCAAGGTGTCCAGCAGCCTGCCGCTGGCGCCGCTGTGGCTCGCGGAGAAGTTCCTGAACCGCAAGCTCATCGACAGCGCGTTCTCGTACCGCTACATCATCACGGGCACCTGGAGCGATCCCCACATCGAGCGCGAGCGGGTCGAGGCCGT
>CBDUCN010000174.1:0-10611 GCA_965365655.1 uncultured Gammaproteobacteria bacterium
GGCGTTGCGCCTGGGCGCACCGGAGGCGTTGCGCCTGGGCGCACCGGAAATGTCGCGCCCGGGCGCACCGGAGACGTCGCGCGGCGGCCCGGCGCCGTCGAGCACGAAGCCGCGGTAGCCCTCGTTCATGACCTCGTTGCACTTCTGCACGTAGACCGGGAAGCCGCCGATGTACGGCATGAACACCCGCGGGCGGCCCGGCACGTTCGCGCCCACGTACCACGAGCTGCAGGTGGAGCGCAGCGAGACCTGCGCGACCTCGTTGACGTGCTCCACCCACGCGTCCTCGTCCTCGACGACCGGCTCGATGGTGCGCGCGCCGGCGTCGCGCAGGTGCCCGATGCAGTCGGCCACCCAGTCGACGTGCTGCTCGATGGCCTGGATCATGTTCGCGAGCACCGACGGGCTGCCGGGACCGGTGATCATGAACAGGTTCGGGAAGCCGGCCGAGGTGAGCCCCAGGTAGGTGCGCGGCCCGGCGCGCCACTTCTGCGCGAGCGCCAGCCCGCCGCGCCCGGTGATGCGGATGCGATCGAAGGACCCGGTCATCGCCGCGAAGCCGGTCGCGCACACCACGGTATCGAGCGGGTGCTCGACGCCGTTCGCGACGATGCCGTGTTCCGTGAAGCGCTCGATGGGCCTCGCCGACACGTCGACCAGCTTCACGTGCGGCAGGTTGTAGGTCTCGTAGTAGCCGCTGTCCACGCACAGCCGCTTGCAGCCCAGCACGTTGTCGGGGCACAGCAGCTCGGCCGTCGCCGGGTCCTTCACGATGCCGCGGATCTTCGCGCGGTGGTACTCGGCGACGGTGTCGTTCGCGGCCTTGTCGAACAGCAGGTCGCCGTACGCACCGAGGAAGGGCAGCCCGCCGCGCCGCCAGAACTGCTCGTACTGGCGCTCGCGCTCCTCGGGACCGGCATCCAGTGCCGACGCGGTGTTGAACGGAAAGTAGAAGCCGGTGGGCCGCGCGCGGGCCTTCGCGCGCAGCGCCGGGTAGTCCGCCTTGACGGTGCGCACGTACTCGGGGCTCAGCTTCTCGTTCCACGCCGGCACCGAGTAGTTGGGCGTGCGCTGGAACACCGTCAGCGCGGCGGCCTGCTTCGCGATCAGCGGGATCGCCTGGATCGCCGACGAGCCCGTGCCGATCACGCCGACGCGCAGCCCGGTGAAGTCCACGCCGTCGTGCGGCCACTCGCCGGTGTGGTGGATCGGGCCCGCGAAGTCGTCCATGCCCTCGAACGCGGGGCGGTTCGCGGCCGACAGGCAGCCCACCGCCATGATCAGGAACTGCGCGCTCGCGCGGTCGCCGCGGTCCGTCTCCACGACCCAGCCCCCGGCATCCTCGTCGAAGGCCGCGGCCGTCACGCGCGTGTCGAAGCGGATGTCGCGGCGGAGATCGAAGCGCTCGGCGACGTGGTTCGCGTAGGCCAGGATCTCGGGCTGCGGCGCGTACTTCTCGCTCCACGTCCACTCCTGGTCCAGTTCCTCGGAGAACGAGTACGAGTACTGCATGCTCTCCACGTCGCAGCGCGCACCCGGGTAGCGGTTCCAGTACCAGGTGCCGCCGACGTCGCCGCCCGCCTCGTAGACGCGCGCGCTGAGCCCGAGGCCGCGCAGGCAGTGCAGCATGTAGAGGCCGGCGAAGCCGGCGCCGACGACGACGGCGTCGAAGCGGGCGTCGCGCTCGGGCGTGCGGGCGGGCGGGGCCTGGGTCATCGGGCGGTCCGGGGGCCGTGTGCCGGCCATGGACAATACCGTAGGCCGGGGATCGCCGGCGGATCCCGCGCACCGGGCGCCGGCCGCGACGCCGGCGCGCTTGCCAGCGCGCGCCCGCAGCGCCGATAGTCCGCGCACAGGCACCGCGACCCGGAATCCCCGCGCATGAAGCTCTACGACTACAAGATGGCCCCCAACGCACGCCGCGTGCGCGTGTTCCTCGCGGAGAAGGGGCTCGCGATCGAGACCGTGCAGGTCGACCTCGGCAAGCGCGAGCAGATGGAGGACGCGTACCGGGCCGTGAACCCGCGCCTCGCCGTGCCGGCGCTCGCGCTCGACGACGGCACCCTGCTCACGGAGAGCGTCGCGATCTGCCGCTACCTGGAGCTGCTGCACCCCGAGCCCGCGCTGTTCGGCACCGGGCCGAAGGGCCAGGCGGTGGTCGAGATGTGGCACCGCCGGGTGGAGCTGGAAGGCATGCTCGCGGTCGCGGACACGGTGCGCAACTCGGTGGAGTTCTTCGCCGGGCGCGCGCTGCCGGGGCCGCTGGACTTCCCGCAGATCCCGGAGCTCGCCGAGCGCGGCCGCAGGCGCATCGACTGGTTCTACGGGATGCTCGACGAGCGCCTCGCCGAGAGCGAGTTCGTCGCCGGCGACGCGTACAGCGTCGCCGACATCGCGGCGCTGGTGGCCTGCGATTTCGCGAAGGTCGCGAAGAAGCGGGTGGGCGCGGAGACGCCGAACCTGAAGCGCTGGTACGACGCGGTGTCGGCGCGGCCCAGCGCCGGCGCGTGAGCCGCGGCGCCCGGCGGGACGGGCGCCGGGCAGCGCTTGCGGCTCACGCGAACGGCGCGGCGCGCGTGTGCGATCCGGAGCGGCCGTCGCCGCCCGGCGCGTGCGCCGGGCCCAGCGGCACGATGCCCGCCGGGTTCAGCGCCTTGATCGAGTAGTAGCCGACCTTGATGTGCTGCAGGTCGACGGTCTCCCGGATGCCGGGGAGCGAGAGGACGCGCCGCACGTACGCCGAGAGGTGCGGGTAGTCCACCAGCTGGCGCAGGTTGCACTTGAACAGGCCGTGGTAGGCGGCATCGAAGCGGACCAGGGTCACGAACAGCCGCACGTCGGACTCGGTGAGCTGCTCGCCGAACAGGAACGGGCGGCCGTCCGCCAGGCGCGACTCCATCCGGTCGAGCATCGCGAACACGCCGTCGACCGCCTCCTCGTAGGCCTCCTGCGAGGACGCGAAGCCGGCCCGATACACGCCGTTGTTGAGCTGCTCGTAGAGCTCGGCGTCCAGCTCGTCGATCGCGTCGCGCAGCCCTTCGGGGCGGAGATCGACCGACGCGTCGCCGAACGCGTCGAAGGCCGAGTTCAGCATGCGCACGATGTCCGCGGATTCGTTGTTGACGATGGTCCCGCGCACGGTGTCCCACAGCACCGGCACCGTCGCGCGCCCCGTGAAGCGGGGATCGGCGCGGGTGTAGATCTCGTGCATGTACGTCGCACCCGTCAGCGGGTCGGGGCCGGCGCCGGGGAAATCGCCGAAGCGCCAGCCCTGATCGGTGAGCGCGGGCTCGACCACGGAGACGGCGATGGCGTCGTCGAGCTTCTTGAGCTTGCGCACCATCAGCGTTCGCGACGCCCACGGGCAGATCAGGGCCACGTACAGGTGGTAGCGCCCCGCCTGCGCCGGGAAGCCGCCGTCGCCGGTCGGGCCGGGCCGCCCGTCGGGGGTCACCCAGTGGCGGAAGCTCGACGTCTGGCGCACGAAGCGCCCGGCCCCGTCCTTCGCCTGCACCGGGTGCCAGTCGGCGGTCCACCTTCCGTTCACGAGCATGGGCCCCTCCTTGCGGGGTCTGCCGGCCTCGACCCCGGGCATCGCGCCCGAGGATACTCCGCGGCGCCGGCCCGGGGGCCGGCACGCCGGGCGGCCGGCGCGGTCGCCGCGCGGAGCCTCCGGCGCGTGCCGGTACCGGTTCCGCGTGCGCTTCGCTAGGCTCACCGGCACTCGCCACCCGAACGGAGCCGCCGCGATGCCGAAGACCCCCGACTACTTCCACGGCAAGACCGTCGTGATCACCGGCGCGGCCAGCGGCATCGGCCGCGCCACCGCGCTGATCTTCGCCCGCGAGGGGGCCAACGTGGTGGTCTCCGACGTCAACGCCGACGGCGCGGAGCGGGTCGCCAACCAGGTGGTGCAGCACGGCGCGAAGGCGATCCACGTCGCGACCGACGTGACCTCGCGCAAGGCCGTGGAGGACCTGATCGCGAAGGCCATCGACGCCTTCGGGCGCGTGCACTTCCTGTTCAACTCCGCCGGCGCCGCCGGCCGGCGCTCCACGTTCCTGGACATCGACGACGACCTGATGCGCGAGGTCTTCGACCTCAACGTCAACGGCACCTTCTACACGATGCAGACGGTGCTGCCGCACATGCTCGAGCACGGCGGGGGCGTGATCGTCAACGTGTCGTCGATGTCCGCCGACCGCGGCGGGCCCGGCACGTCGGTGCACTACGCGTCCGCGAAGGGCGCGGTGAAGACCATGACGATGGGCGTCGCGCGCGAGTTCGCCGATCGCGGCATCCGCTGCCTGTCCATCTCCCCCGGCCCGATCTCGACGCCGTTCCAGGCCGCGGCCGACACGTCGCCGGAGCTGATGGAGCGCTTCAGGAACGACGTCCCGATGAAGCGCTTCGGCGAGCCCGAGGAGATCGGCGAGCTGGTGCTGTTCATGTGCTCGGACGCGTGCGGCTTCATGACGGCGAACACCGTGTACGTGAACGGCGGCGGCGGCTGGCGGTAGCGGCGCGCCGGCTGCCCGCGCCGCCGCACGGGGCTCGCGCACGCGCACGATGAAGACGCCGCTGGAGGTTCTGCACGCGTACCCGGCGCACGACGGCACCGTCGCCGGCCTGCTCGCGAGCCGCGCGAGCCGCGACCCGCAGCGCCCGTTCCTCGTGTTCGAGGATCGCACGCTGCGCTGGGGCGACGTGCCCGCCGCCGTGGAGCGCGTCGCGCGCGGGCTCGCGGCGCGCGGCGTCGCGAAGGGCGATCGGGTCGGCGTCATGGCGCGCAACTGCGACGCGTTCGTGCTGCTGTGGTTCGCGCTCGCGCGCCTCGGCGCGATCCTGGTGCCGGTGAACGCCGACTTCGGTGCGCAGGAGGCGCGCTACGTGCTGGGCCACGCCGGGGTCGCGGGCGTCGCGTGCACGGCCGGCACGCTCGCCGTCGTGCGCGCGGCGTGCGACGGCCTCCCGGACGCGCCGTGGCTCGTGTCGCTCGACGGCGACGCCGCCGGCGTGCCCGGCCTGGACGCGCCGATCGACGACGCTCCCGCTGCCGCGGCCCCCCCGCCCGCCGCGCCCGACGACACCTGCCTCATCCTCTACACGTCGGGCACCACGGGCTTCCCGAAGGGCGTGATGCACTCGCAGCGCAGCTTCGTGCTCGCGGGCGAGGCCTTCGTGGAGCGCATGCACCTGCAGCCCGAGGACCGCGTGCTGTGCGTGCTGCCGCTGTTCCACGCGAACGCGCTGTTCTACTCGCTCGGCGGCGCCGCCGCGGCCGGCGCCTGCCTCGTGCTCGCGCCGCGCTTCAGCGCATCGGGCTTCTGGCCGCTGGTCGCGCGCTCGGGCGCGACCGAGGTCAACATCCTCGCCGCGGTGGGCAGCATCCTCGCGCAGCGCCCGCGCGACGAGTTCGTGCCGGGGCACCGGCTCGCGAAGATCTACGGCGCGCCGATCGCCGACGACGTGTACCGGGTGTTCCGCGAGGAGTTCGGCGTGCCGGTGCTGATCGAGGGCTACGGCATGACCGAGGTCCCCGGTGCGTGCAACATGCCGTTCGACGGCCCGCACCGCCCGTCGAGCATGGGTCACGCGGCGCGCCACCCGGATCGCTCGCGGCCGTTCGCCGAGCTGCGCGTGGTGGGCGACGACGGCGAGGACCTGCCCGACGGCGAGGTCGGCGAGCTGCTGGTGCGCACGCCCATCGTGATGCAGGGCTACTACCGCGATCCGGAACAGACGGCGGCGGCGTTCCGCGGCGGCTGGTTCGCGACCGGCGACCTGGTGCGCCGCGACGCCGGCGGCTGCTACCACTTCGTCGCGCGCCGCAAGGACATCATCCGCCGGCGCGGCGAGAACATCGCCGGCGCAGAGCTGGACCGCGTGATCGGCGAGCACCCGGCCGTGGCCGAGGCGGCGGCCATCGGCGTGCCCTCGGAGCTCGGCGAGGAGGAGATCCTGGTCGCGGTGATCCCGCGCGACGGCGCGTCGCCGGACGCGCGGGACATCGCGGCGTGGGTCGCACGGCGCCTGGCCGCGAACAAGGTGCCGCGCTACGTGGTGTTCACCGACGCGCTGCCGCGCACGGCGACGCACCGCGTCGCGAAGTTCCGTCTGAAGGAGGACCGCGAGCTGCTCGCGCGCGCGATCGACCTCGGCGCCCCGCGGCCGGGGCGCCGCTGACCGCGAGCGCGCCGCCGTCGCGGCCCCGCGGTCATCGCCGCCGGCGGGTCACGCGGTCGCTTCGAGCTTGTCCTGCGTCCTGGTGTCGAAGTCGCTCGCGTCGTGGCGCTCGTGCAGCTGGTTCTCGGGCGGCCCGTAGGTCCGGTTCACCTTCATCCCGCGCTGCACCGCCGGGCGCGCGTCGATCGCGAGCGCCCAGCGCTTGACGTGCGTGTACGAGTCCGCGTCCAGGAACTCGGCCGCCTCGTAGGTCCGGTTCAGCACGACGGAGCCGTACCAGGGCCAGATCGCGATGTCGGCGATCGTGTACTCGTCGCCGCACATGTACTCGCGCGTCGCGAGGTGCCTGTCGAGCACGTCGAGCTGGCGCTTCACCTCCATCGTGAAGCGATCGATCGCGTACTCGATCCTCGTCGGCGCGTACTTGTAGAAGTGTCCGAAGCCGCCCCCGAGATACGGCGCGCTGCCCATCTGCCAGAACAGCCAGCACAGGCACTCGGTGCGCGCGTGGTGTTCGTGCGGGAGGAACGCGTCGAACTTCTCCGCGAGGTAGAGCAGGATCGCGCCGGACTCGAAGACCCGCGTCGGCGGAGACGTGCTGCGATCGAGCATCGCCGGGATCTTCGAGTTCGGGTTCACGTCCACGAAGCCGCTGCCGAACTGGTCGCCGTCGCGGATGCGGATCAGGTGGGCGTCGTACTCCGCGCCGGTCTTCCCGAGCGCGAGCAGCTCCTCGA
This sequence comes from uncultured Gammaproteobacteria bacterium, assembly GCA_965365655.1. Taxonomy (GTDB): domain Bacteria; phylum Pseudomonadota; class Gammaproteobacteria; order HK1; family HK1; genus JBFHNV01. The sequence continues at coordinate 6,924 of CBDUCN010000174.1, forward strand.
GCATCACCGTGACCTTCACGCCGTTCGGCGTCGCCAGCGAGTAGAGCTGCAGGGGATGGCGGCCCACCGGCAGATCCTTGTCGTGGGTCGCGCCGGCGATCGGGCGGTTCAGGCTCGCCCACTCACCGCCGTTCTCCCGCTCCCAGGTCCAGACCCGGGGGGGCGTGTACGTCGTGTCGTCGCTCATCGTTCTTCCGTCGTGCTGGGGCAGGTGCGGAGCTTACCCGCGAACGCGGCCGCCCAGCGGCCGGGCGCACGCCGAGCTCAGTACTGCGGGTCCTGCCCCATCGTGAGATGCAGCGTGTCGTGACGATGCTCGTCGGTGTACGGATTCGCGAGCGCCACCGCCTCGTCCAGCACCACGCCCAGCCCCGGCTCGCCGGGCGGGATCACGCGCCCGTCCTGCCAGGTGATGGGCTTCTCGAGCAGCTCCGCGTGGAAGCCGTCCCAGCGCCGGATGCTCTCCAGGATCAGGAAGTTCGGCGTGCACGCGGCGAGCTGCACGTTGGCCGCGCCCTCCACCGGGCCGCAGTACAGGTGCGGCGCAATCTGCGCATAGTGGCACTCCGCCATGCCCGCGATCTTCTTCGCCTCCAGCAGTCCGCCGACCCGGCCCAGCGCCATCTGCAGGATCGAGGCCGCCTGGTCGGCCAGCACGCGCGCGAACTCCCACTTCGTCGCGAGCCGCTCGCCGGTCGCGATCGGAATCGAGGTCTGGCGCGCCACGCGCGCCATCTCGGCGGTGTTCTCCGGCGGCACCGGCTCCTCGAACCAAAGCGGGTCGTAGGGCTCCAGCCGCTGCGCGAGCCGGATCGCGCCGGCGGCCGTGAACTGGCCGTGGGTGCCGAACAGCAGGTCCGCGCGGGTGCCCACCGCGTCGCGCAGCGCCTTCACGAAGGCCACGGAGCGCTCGATGTCGTCGAGCGTCGGCTGGTGACCGTCGAACACCGTGTAACGCCCGGCCGGGTCGAACTTCAGCGCGGTGAAGCCCTCGCGCACGTACTCGGCGGCGCGCGCGGCGGCGACGTCCGGGTCCCGGTACACCCGGTCGCCGTCGTCGCCCGGCTCCGGGTAAAGGTAGGTGTAGGAGCGCAGCGACTCGTGAACGCGCCCGCCCAGCAGCTCGTACACCGGCTTGCCGCAGGCCTTGCCGACGATGTCCCAGCACGCGCACTCGATCGCGCTCATGACGCCGACCAGCGACACGTCGCTGCGCAGGTTGTAGCCGCTGCCGTAGATGCGCCGCCACAGCGCCTCGACGTGGAACGGGTCGTGCCCGACCACGAAGCGTTCGCACACGTCCTCGATCATCTTCGCGACCACGTGCGGCCCGAAGGTCGCGACGTAGGCCTCGCCGATGCCGCTCACGCCGCAGCCGGTCACGAGCTTCACGAAGATGAAGTAGCGCCCGCCGAAGTGCGGCGGAGGATTGGCCACGACGAAGGTGCGGAAATCGGTGATCTTCAAGGCAGGTCCTCCTCGCGCGGGCCCCGCATGATCGAACGCGCGCGGGGCTCGCGGCAACGGGGCGCGGCGCCCGGCCTCGAGGCGCGGACCGGCCGGCGGCACCGCGGTGCCGGCGCCCGACGGCGCCCCGGCACGGCGGGACCACGGCCGACGCGCGTCCCGGCACGGCCTGCGGCGTGCGGGACGAGGTGATCCCGGGCTGCGGCCGCGCGACGGGCGGTCGAGCGGGAATTCCGACGCGATCCGGGTCCGCCCCGCCCTGCCGGGCCGATCGACCCGGAGCCGCCGCACGCGGGGCGCTCGCGATGGCGCGGCCGGGGCGTCCACGTCGCGCGTGAGCGAGTACAGTGTCGGCGCTGGCGATGATGGCCCGGCCGTGGAACGGCGGGCGCGATTCGCGGGACAGGCCTGCGGACATGCCCCGGGAAACGGCCGGGGGCCGGGCACCGCGCCCTCGCCGCACGAACCGTCAGCGACCATCCGAGACCGTCGGCGCGCCGCGCCGCCCGCTCGCACACGCAACCGGGCGGGCCGCGTCGCTACGCGCCGCCGCACACCCGTCCTCCACCGGAGTCCAACGTGCTGTCCATCGCGAACCTCACCATGCAGTTCGGCCCGAAGCCGCTGTTCGAAAACGTCTCCGTCAAGTTCGGCGACGGCAACCGCTACGGCCTCATCGGCGCCAACGGCTGCGGCAAGTCGACGCTGATGAAGATCCTCGGCGGCGACCTCGAGCCGAGCGCCGGCAACGTCAGCGTCGACGCCCACGCGCGCATCGGAAAGCTGCGCCAGGACCAGTTCGGCTTCGAGGAGCACACCGTGCTCGACACGGTCATGATGGGTCACGCCGCGCTGTGGGAGACCCGGTGCGAGCGCGACCGCATCTACGCGCAGCCGGAGATGAGCGAGGCCGACGGCATGCGCGCGGCGGAGCTGGAGGTGACCTTCGCGGAGATGGACGGCTACACCGCCGAGGCGCGCGCGGGCGACCTGCTGCTGGGCGTGGACATCCCGATCGAGCTGCACGAGGGCCCGATGAGCGCGGTGGCGCCCGGGCTGAAGCTCCGCGTGCTGCTCGCGCAGGCGCTGTTCTCGGTGCCCGACATCCTGCTGCTGGACGAGCCGACCAACAACCTGGACATCAACACCATCCGCTGGCTGGAGGGCGTGCTGAACGACTACGGCAGCACGATGGTGATCATCTCCCACGATCGCCACTTCCTGAACAGCGTGTGCACCCACATCGCCGACCTCGACTATGGCGAGCTGCGCGTCTATCCCGGCAGCTACGACGACTACATGCTCGCCGCGACCCGGGCGCGCGAGACGCTGCTCGCGAACAACGCGAAGAAGCGCGCGGAGATCGCGGAGCTGCGCGCGTTCGTGAGCCGCTTCTCGGCGAACGCGTCGAAAGCGCGCCAGGCCACGTCGCGCCAGCGCCGCATCGAGAAGATCGAGCTCGACGAGGTGAAGGCATCGAGCCGCGCGAACCCGTACATCCGCTTCGAGCAGGAGAAGAAGCTGCACCGCCTCGCGCTGGAGGTCGGCGGGCTGGCGCAGGGCTACGACGGCGAGCCGCTGTTCGACGGCCTGTCGCTGATGGTCGAGGCCGGCGAGCGCATCGCGATCATCGGCCCCAACGGCATCGGAAAGACCACGCTGCTCGAGACCCTGGCCGGCGCGATGACGCCGATGGCGGGCACGGTGAAGTGGTCGGAGAACGCGAGCATCGGCCACTTCGCGCAGGACCACGCGGACCTGTTCGACTGCGACGCCAGCGTGTTCGAGTGGGTGAGCCAGTGGCGCCGGCCCGGCGACGACGAGCAGGCGCTGCGCACCGTGCTCGGCCGCCTGCTGTTCTCCCGCGACCAGTTCGCGCAGCCGGCGCGCGCCGCGTCGGGCGGCGAGCAGGCGCGCCTGCTGTTCGCGCGCCTGATGCTCGAGAAGCCGAACGTGCTGCTGATGGACGAGCCCACCAATCACCTGGACATGGAGTCCATCGAGTCGCTGAACCTCGCGCTCGAGCTCTACCCCGGCACGCTGCTGTTCGTCAGCCACGACCGCCAGTTCGTGTCGTCCCTCGCGACCCGCATCATCGAGCTGACGCCGAGCGGCGTCGTCGACTTCGGCGGCGACTACGAGCGCTACCTGCAGAGCCAGGGGATCGAGGGCGGAGCCGGGATGCGCGCCGCGGGCTGAGGCCGACGCCGGAGCAACCCGC
>CBDUCN010000175.1:0-10591 GCA_965365655.1 uncultured Gammaproteobacteria bacterium
GCGCGGCCCGCGTGAAGAAACCGTCATCCCGTTCCGCGGCGCGCCCGGCTGACGCCGCGGGACGGGAGTAAGCTTCCTGGCGCCGCACGGGCGACGCCCTCATGCACGCGCTCCGGCTGCGCCGCGCGGCACGATCTCGGACAGGCTGCTGCAGGACATCGCCTCTGCGCGGCCTGTGCCCGGCACACGGAGGTGCCGGCACGAGACGGGCGCGCAGGTGCCCGTCTCGCGGAGCACGCCGGGGCCACGCTTCCGGCAACGCCGCTCGAAGTCCGACGGGACGCCGGACCTCGACATCCTGCCAACCATCGTGGGGGGACGCGCATGGCCAGGTTGAACGTGAACGGCAAGGTGGTCGACGTCGACGTCGACGGCACGACGCCGCTGCTGTGGGTGCTGCGCGAGCAGCTCGGTCTGACCGGAACGAAGTACGGCTGCGGCATCGCCGCGTGCGGCGCGTGCACCGTCCACGTGGACGGCGCCGCGATCCGCTCCTGTGTGACACCGGTCAGCGGCTTCGACGAAACGCAGCGCATCGTGACCATCGAGGGGCTGTCGGACGACGGCAGCCACCCCGTGCAGCAGGCGTGGGCCGAGCTTGACGTGCCGCAGTGCGGCTACTGCCAGCCCGGGATGATCATGGCGGCCGCGGCGCTGCTCGCGTCGAACCCGAAGCCCAGCGATGCCGACATCGACTCCGGCATCACCAACATCTGCCGCTGCGGCACCTTCAACCGCGTGCGCGAGGGCATCCACCTCGCGGCGACGAAGCGCGCCTGAGAGGACACCGGATCATGAGCACCGCGCCCGCACACAGCGTCACGATCTCCCGCCGCGGCTTCATCATCGGCACGGCCGCGTCCGGGCTGGGACTGTCCCTCGGCTTCAGCCTGTCCGGCGCCGAGGCCGCCGGGGCCGCCGGCGAAGTCAACGCCTGGGTGGTCGTCCAGCCGGACGACACCGTGATCATCCGCATCGCGCGCTCCGAGATGGGCCAGGGCACCCTGACCGGCCTCGCCCAGCTCGTCGCCGAGGAGCTCGAGTGCGACTGGAGCAAGGTCACCACCGAGTACCCCACGCCCGGGCAGAACCTCGCCCGCGACCGCGTGTGGGGCAGCTTCTCCACCGGCGGCAGCCGCGGCATCCGCCAGAGCCACGACTACGTGCGCAAGGGCGGCGCGGTCGCGCGCGAGATGCTGATCCGGGCCGCCGCCGACGCGTGGAGCGTGCCGGCGGCCGAGTGCAGCGCGCGCGACAGCGTGATCACCCACGGGCCGACCGGGCGCCGCGTGACCTTCGGCAAGGTCGCGGGCGCGGCGTCGGCGCTCGAGCCGCCGGCCGAGGTCACCCTGAAGGACCCCTCGCAGTGGCGGCTCATCGGCAAGCCGGTGAAGCGCCTCGATACCGCCGACAAGCTCACCGGAAAGCAGGTCTACGGCGCCGACCTGAAGCTGCCGGGCATGCTCAACGCCGCGATCCGGGCCTGCCCCGTGTTCGGCGGCCGCCTCGCCGGCTTCGACGCCGCGAAGGTCACGTCCATGCCCGGCGTGCGCAAGGTCGTGCAGGTGGACGACGCCGCGGTGGCGGTCGTGGCCGACACCTGGTGGCAGGCGAAGACCGCGCTGGACGCGTTGCCGATCACGTGGGACGAGGGCCCGAACGCACAGGTCTCCAGCGCGTCCATCGACGCGTTCCTCGACGAGGGGCTCGCCGGCGGCGATGCCTTCGTCGGCAACGCGAACGGCGACCTGGCGGCCGGCAAGGCGCAGGTGGTGAAGACGGTGGAGGCCGTCTACAGCTACCCGTTCCAGAACCACGCCACCATGGAGCCGATGAACGCGACGGCGCTGTGGACCGAGCAGCGCTGCGAGGTGTGGTGCCCCACCCAGAACGGGGAGGCGGCGCTCGCCGCGGCATCCGAGGCGGCGGGGCTGCCGCTCGAGAAGTGCGAGGTCTACAAGATCCACCTCGGCGGCGGCTTCGGGCGCCGCGGCGCGTTCCACGACTACGTGCAGCAGGTCGTGAGCATCGCGAAGCAGATCCCCGGCACGCCGGTGAAGCTGCTGTGGACGCGCGAGGAGGACATGACGCAGGGCCGCTACCACCCGATCACCAAGGCGAAGCTGGTCGGCGGGCTGGATGCCGACGGCGACCTGGTCAACCTGCACCTGCGCATCTCCGGGCAGTCCATCCTCGCCGGGGTCATGCCCGCGCGGCTCCAGGGCGGCGCGGACCCGGTGGTCTTCCAGGGCCTCGCGCCGCAGGGCGATCACGCGTTCAGCTACACCGTGCCGAACCTGCTGGTCGAGCACGCGATGCGTAACCCGCACGTCCCGCCCGGGTTCTGGCGCGGCGTGAACATCAACCAGAACGCGTTCTACCTGGAGTGCTTCATCGACGAGCTGGCGCACGCGGCCGGCAAGGACCCGCTCGAGTTCCGCCGCAAGCTGATGGCCTCCCACCCGAAGACCCTCGCGGTGCTCGATGCGGTCGCCGAGCGCGCCGGCTGGGGCACGCCGGCCCCGGAGGGCGTGTACCGGGGGCTGTGCGCGTGCTACGCGTTCGCGAGCTACATCGCGGCCTGCGCCGAGGTGTCGGTGGACGACGCCGGCGCGCTCACCATCCACCGCATCGTCGCGGCGACGGACCCGGGCCACGTGGTGAACCCGCAGCAGGTGGAAGCCCAGGTGGAGGGCTCGTTCGTGTACGGGCTGTCGGCGATGCTGTACGGCGAGTGCACGGTGAAGGACGGGCGCATCGAGCAGAAGAACTTCGACACCTACGAGTCGCTGCGCATCGCCGGCATGCCGAAGGTGGAGGTGATCGTCATGCCGTCGGGCGGCTTCTGGGGCGGCGTCGGAGAGCCGACCATCGCGGTGGCCGCGCCGGCCGTGCTGAACGCGATCTACGCCGCGACCGGCACGCGCATACGGCACCTGCCGCTGAAGCGGCAGAAGCTGCGCGCGGCGTGACGCGCGCGCGCCGCGCGGCGACGGCCCGCATGGGCGCCGTCCTCGCAGCGGCGCTGCTCGCGCTAGCGGCGTCGCTCGCGCACGCGCAGGGCATCGCGGACTTCGAGGTTCGCGACGGCGGCATCCACGAGCCGCTCACCGGGGCCCGCGGCGACCCTGCGCGCGGGCGCCGCATCGCGATCGACCCGTCACGGGGCAACTGCCTGATCTGCCACACCGTGCCGGACGCACCGCAGGAGCGCTTCCAGGGCGACATCGGGCCGCCGCTCGCCGGCGTCGGCGCGCGCGTGCCCGAACCCCGGCTCAGGCTGCGCGTGGTGGACGGCACGCGCATCGCGCCGGACACGGTCATGCCGGCGTACCATCGCGTCGACGGTCTGCAGCGCGTCGCCCCCGAGTGGAAGGGGCGGCCGGTGCTGAACGCTGCAGAGGTAGAGGATGTGGTGGCGTGGCTGCTGACCCTGGACGGCACGCGGTGAGCGCGCATCGCGACGAGCGCGGGGCGCGCACGCCGCGCGCGCGCGGCATCAGCCGCCGCCGCTGGCTCGCGACCGCACTCGGCATCGCGGCGGCGGGCGCCCACGCACAGGGCGGCACGCCGGCGGCGCCGCGCGCGCTGCCCGAGCGCGCGACGGCGGCGATCGACGCGCTGCTCGCCGGACGCACGGCGCGCGAGGGCCGGGTGAGCCTGGAGATCCCCAGGCTCGCGGAGAACGGCCTGTCGGTGCCGCTGACCGTATCGGTGCAAAGCCCGATGACCGCCGTGGACCACGTGCGCACCGTGCACATCGTCGCGCCGGTGAACCCGATCCCGACGGTCGCGCGGCTGCACTTCACGCCGCGCTCCGGCGAGGCCTTCCTGAGCACGCGCATCCGCCTCGCCGACACGCAGCACGTCCTCGCGTTCGCGGAGATGAGCGACGGCAGCGTGTGGAGCGGCAGCGCTCACGTGGTGGTGACGCTCGGCGGCTGCCTGGATCCGATCCTGTGAGCCGTACGCCGCGCACCGGGGGCCGCTGAGCGATGGCCCGGGCCTTCATCAACGTACCCGACAGCGCGCGCGCGGGCGAGGTGATCACGGTCAAGGTGCTGATACGTCACCGCATGGAGTCCGGCCACCGCCGCGACCGCGTGGGCGCGCCGATACCGCGCAACATCGTGCACGGCTTCAGCGCGCACTACGACGGCGAGGAGGTGTTCCGCATGGAGCTGTTCCCGGGCATCGCCGCGAACCCGTACCTGGAGTTCAGGACGGTGGCGACCGTCAGCGGCGAGCTGGTGTGCCGCTGGGCAGACGACGCCGGCGAGCGCTACGAGCAGTCGGTCGCGATCACCGTGCAGTGACGCCGTGACGCGGACCGGGCCCATGCGGATCGCCGCCGCGCTGCTTGTCGCGCTCGCGGGCGCTATCGCGGGCGCGGCGAGCGCCGCGAGCGATGCGCCCGCGCTCTCCGCGATGGAGCTGGTGCCTGCGCACAAGCACTCCGGCTCCGCGTACCAGGCCGCGCAGACGCGCGCGATGCAGGCCGATCCGATGGGCAATCCGGGACTGCTGTGGGTGAGCCAGGGCGACGAGCTGTGGCGGGCGGCTCCGGCGAACGGCGCGCCGTCGTGCGCCGGCTGCCATGGCGAGGCGCAGGAGCAGATGCGCGGCGTCGCGGCCCGCTATCCCGCGATCGACGACGCGTCCGGGCGGCTGCTGAACCTCGAGGGCCGCATCAACGCGTGCCGGGCGCGGCACCAGCGGCTCCCCGCGCTCGCGTACGAGGGCGACGAGCTGCTCGCGCTCACCGCGTTCGTCGCGCGGCACTCGCTGGGCATGCCGGTGAACGTGTCCGTGGACGGCGCGGCGCGCGCCTGGTTCGAGCGCGGACGCGACTTCTACGCGACGCGCCAGGGCCAGCTCAACCTGGCCTGCCGGCACTGCCACCTGGACAACGCGGGCAAACGCCTGCGCGGCGACCGCGTGAGCCAGGGCCACGGCACCGGCTACCCCGCCTATCGGCTGGAGTGGCAGACGCTCGGCTCGCTGCACCGGCGCTTCAAGGCCTGCAGCGCGGGCGTGCGCGCGGTGATGTACGACTACGGCTCCGACGAGTACCTCGCGCTGGAGCTGTTCCTTGCATGGCGCGCGATGGGGCTGGCCGTGGAGACCCCGGCGGTGCGTCGCTGATGCGCGCCCCGCGGCGCGATCCGCGCCCCGCGGCGCGATCCGCGCCCCGCAGCCCCGGTGCGTCGCGACGCCGCCGGCGCACCGGCGCGCGCACCTTCCGCCACGCGAGTGACGGCGGCCGCAGCCCGCGTGGCGCTCACCGTCAGCCGAACATGTCGCGCACGATGCCGTCGTACCAGGCCTCGGCCTCGCGGGCGGTGGCCGCGCGGACCTGCTCGCTCTCGTCGAGTTGCGACGTGAACGAGCGGATGGGCTCGATCGCGTCCGCGCCGGCCCGGTACACCGCGCCGATCTTCACGCTGTCGCGAGGGGCCAGCAGGCTCCAGCACGTGTTCGCGTAGCCGGGCTCCGCGGGTGCGTGGCCGCGCAGCGCGCGGCTCACCGCGTCGGCGACCGCGCGGGCCTGGTTGTTCGCCGCGAACGCGGACTTCGGCATCGCGCTCGCGATGGCCGCGTCGCCGATCACGTGGACGTTGCCGTCCATGCGCGACTCGAGCGTCGCCGGCACCACCGGGCACCACCCGCTGTCGTCGGTGAGCCCCGCGCGCTCGGCGATGACGGCGGCGCGCTGCGCCGGCACCACCGACGCGGCGTCGGCGGTGAAGGTCTCGAGCGGCGTACGGAAGCTCATCGTGTCCAGATCGATCCCGGTGAGACCGCCGGACATCGACGGCGGCAGCCACAGGATCATGCCGGGGTAGTGCTTCTCCCAGGCCGACTGGAACAGTGCCTGCTTCGGGAACGACTCCTTCGGATCCAGCACCACGATGGTCGCGCGCGGGTTCCGGGTGCTGAACAGGTGCGCGAGCATGGACACGCGCTCGTACGGGCCCGGCGGGCAGCGCGACGGGTCCGGCGGCGCGACCAGCACGAAGGTGCCGCCGGGCTTCATCGCGAGCGCCAGCGCGCGCAGGCGCTGCACCTGCGTCCCGGACTTCCAGGCGTGAGGCGCGACGTCCGCGCCGGCGACGGAATAGCCGGGCACCGAGCCATAGTCCAGATCGATGCCGGGCGAGAGCACCAGCCGGTCGTAGCGCAGGCGCGCGCCGCCGCCCAGCGTCACGGTGCGCGCACGGGTGTCGACGGCGTGCGCGCGGTCGTGCACCACATTGAGCCTGTCCAGGCTCGCGAGCCCGGCGTAGCCGTGGCCGATCGACGCGTAATCGCGCAGGCCGCCGAGATAGAGGTTCGAGAAGAAGCAGGTGTGATAGGTGCGCGACGGCTCCACCAGCGTGACGTCGGCGTCCAACGCCGCGTCCAGCGCGAGATGGCGCGCCGCCGTCGCGCCGCCGGCGCCGCCGCCGACCACCACCACCTTCGGGCGCGCCGCGCGCGCCACGTGCGGCACGCCGGCGGCCGCGCCGGCGCCCAGCCACGTGAGCAGCGTGCGACGCGTGAGGGTGGTCATGCGCGCCTCGCGAGGTTGCCGTGAGCCATCGCGCAGAACTCTACCCGGGGCCCGCGCCGCCGCATGCCGGGAGCGGGAGCGGCGCTCAGAGCCCGTGAACCGTTCGCACGCCGTCGCGAGCGGGCCGCCCGGCGCGCGGGACAAGGCGCCTGACGCGAAGACGGGGCAGCCCGGCGAGCGGGATGAGCGCCGTCTTCACGCCAGGCCGCGCCGTCGCAGCCGTCGCACGGCACGCGAGCAGCAGGTCCAACGGCGCTCAGGCCTGCGCGGACTGCGCCGAGGGCGGATCGATGTCCAACGTCGTCACCCGCCGCATCTCGCGGCGCACCGCGGTATCCGCGAACGGCCGCGCGCGATGCATCGTCGCGCGGTTGTCCCAGATCACGAGATCGCCCGCGCGCCAGTGGTGGGCGTGCACGAACTGCGGCTGCGTCGCGTGCTCGATCAGCTCGCGCAGCAGCAGCCGCCCTTCCGGCAGCGACCAGCCGACGACGCTCGACGCGTGCGACGCGACGTACAGCGCGCGCCGTCCGCAGCGCGGCAGGGTGCGCACCAGCGGGTGCACGGCGCCGGCGAGCACCTCGCGCTCCTCCTCCGAGAACTCGAAGCCCAGGGTCTGACGCGAGTGCGCGATCGAGTGGTGGGCGCGCAGATCGGCGATCAGCGCCTTCGTCTGCTCGGGCAGCGCGTCGTACGCGGCGCGCATGTCGGCAAACTGCGTGTCCGGCCCGCCGTCGTCGGGAACCTCGCGCGCGTGCAGCATCGAGTAGCGCCCCGCCGGATCCTCGAAGGACGCGTCGGTGTGCCACAGCCGGTTGCCCAGCGAGTACAGGCGGCGCCGATCGTCGGGCGCCAGGATGTTGCCGTCGGCATCCACGTTCGAGATGTCGGCCATCGCCTCGGTGCCCAGGCGCGAACGCGCGACCACCCGCGAGCCGGTCTTCGCGTGCAGCTCGCCGTCGAGGCGGCGCGCGAAGTCCATCTGCTCCGCGTCGCCGAAGCGCTGATCGTGAAACACCAGCACCGCGTACTCGTCCATGCCGGCGCGAATCGCGTCCAGCGTCTGCGCATCGTGCACCTCGCGCAGATCCAGGGGCGTGAGCACCTCGCCGAAGAAGTGCGGATGCTGCCTGCGGATCTCCAGCGCCATGACGTGCTCCTCCCCGCGGCCCGCGGGCTCCGACCAATGGCGATCAGCATACCCCGGGCGCGGCCGCCGCGACGGGCCCGCCGCGGCCCGCGATTGCCAGCGCCGCCCGCGCGGTGAATCATCGCCCGCCTCGACCACCACGGAGTGCTGCAATGCGTGACGGGCGCCACATCGTCTTCCTGTACAAGGGCGCGACCGTGCCCGCACCGATCCTCGAGCGCATGCGCGCCGAGGTGCCCGAGGGCTTCACGCTGACGCCCTGCGAGGCGCAAACACCCGACGCCGAGCGCCGGGAGCACGTCGCGAAGGCCGATTACGTCATCGCGTACGCGGTGCCGTTCGATGACCTGGACGTCGCGTCGGGGGTGCGGCTGCTGCAGCTGCTGAGCGCCGGCTACGACCGCATCGACGTCGCCGCGCTGGCCGCCGCCGGGATCCCGGTCGCCGACAACGGCGGCGCCAACGGCCCCACGGTCGCGGAGTTCGCGCTGCTGCTGATGCTGGGCGTGCTGCGCCGCCTGCCGCTGCACCATGACGCACTGCAACAAGGCGAGTGGCTGGGCATGCGCGAGGGGCTTTCCCTGCGCGAGCTGCGCGGCAAGCAGGTCGGCATCGTGGGCTTCGGGCGCATCGGCCGCGACGTCGCGCGCATGGTGCGCGGCTTCCTGGCGACGCCGGTGTACGCCGACGCCGCGGCGGCGCCGGCCGAGGTGGAGGCGGAGCTGGGCGCCACCCGCATGGCGCTCGACGATCTGCTCGCGAGCTCCGACATCGTGACCCTGCACACGCCGCTGACCGACGCGACCCGCGGCCTGATCGACGCGCAGGCGCTCGCGCGCATGAAGCGCGGCGCGATCCTGATCAACACCGCGCGCGGCCCGGTGGTCAGGAACGACGACCTGGTCGCGGCGCTGGACAGCGGCCACCTCGCCGGCGCGGGCCTGGACGTGTTCGAGGACGAGCCCATCGGCGCCGGCCACCCGCTGCTCGGACGGGCGAACGTCGTGACCACGCCGCACGTCGCGGGCACCACGCTGGACACCTGGGCGAGGCGCATCGAGTTCGCATACGGCAACGTGCGCCGGGTCGCGCGCGGCGACGCGGCGCTGTCGGTGGTGAACGGCTGAGCGGCGGCGGCGACGCCCGGCTCGCGAGGCGGCGCGGATCGCCTACACGGACACCGACAGGTCGATGAGCCATGCCGGCATCACGTCCAGCAGCCACGCCTCGATCATGCGCTCGACGTGGAACAGCACGGCGGTGCCGACCAGCAGCAGCACCACGCCCATCGCGGGCTTCGCGTAGGGCATCCACGCGACCAGCGTCTCGCGCCGCGCGCCCACCGCGCGCCGCGACCCGTACGCCAGCGCGAGCAGCACGGTCGCGACGCCGACGCCGAAGGCCAGCATCGTGAACGCCGCCTGCACCAGGCCCTCGCCGGTCGCGGCGAGGCCGATCGCGCCGCCGAGCGTGGGGCCGATGCACGGCGACCACACCGCGCCCAGCAGCACCCCGACCAGGAACTGACCGCCCAGACCCTCGCCGCCGCCGCGCCCGAGGCGCGCGTCGGCGCCGCTCGCGAGCGGCGACGCGACGCGCGACAGCATGTCCTGTGCCTTCGGCACCAGCAGCACGACGCCGAACACGATCATGGTCAGCGCCGCGACGCGGTTGATGACGCGCTCGTCGATGCCCAGCAGGTGGCCGAACGCGGTGACGCCGAAGCCCACGACGACGAAGGTCAGCACCAGGCCGGCGGCCAGCGCCAGCGGCCCGAGCCGGCTCGCCTGGAACGCCGCCGCGATCGTGATCGGCAGCAGCGGCAGCACGCACGGGTTGATCAGGGTCAGGATGCCGGCCACGTAGGCCCAGACGAACGTCATTCGAGGCGTGTCTCCGATGCGGATGGGGCCCCGGCGAGGGCACCGGAACCAGTGCCGCGCCGCGCCCGTGCGGATACGGACCGCCGACGCGCGGAGATGTTCCCCGCCGCGCGTGCCGACGCACTGCGCACGCCGCCGGCCGTGCGGCCCGCCCGGCGCACGCGGCGCCGGGCGGGCCTGACCCGGGATCCGGCGCCTACAGCGCCGCCTTGAACAGGGCCTCGATCGGCGCGCGGCCGGTCTGCGCGACGACGCGCCCGACCTCCTTGCCGGCGCTGAACATCACCAGTGTCGAGCGGCGGGGGATCTTCAGCTCACGCACCAGATCGCCGTCGCGATGCGTGTCCCAGTCCACCCGCATGATGGTCACCCCCCGGTACGCCGGGTTGCTGTCGAGCAGCGCACTCACGGTGCGCTCTTGCGCGCGGCAGGTCCCTCACCAGGGGGCGTAGAAGTCGAGCATCACGGGCTGACCGCTCGCGATCGCCTCGTCGAAGGCGGCGCGGCTGTAGTCCACGTGCCCGACGTCGCTGGCCGCGGCAGGCGCGCTCGTCGCGAGCGCGGCGCACAGGGCCAGGAACAGTCGTCGCTGCATCGTGTCGTTCCTCGGGGTTGTGGGGCTTCGCGGCGGCCGGTGGAGCACACGGACCCGCCGCGGAACGCACGCTACCACCGCCCGTTCCCGGCACGCGCCGGTGCGTCGTCGCGCGTGAGGCGTGCGCGGCGCCGGGCCTGGCCGCCGGGGTGCACGGGAAGCGCGCCGGCGCCGCGGCGCCGGCGGCCCTGTCGGGCGGGCGGGGATGCGGCGGCGATCTGCGGGCCGCGCGGACCGGGCCGCGCGCGGCGCGCCCGGAAGGCAACGCTCGTGCGCTCCGGGCCGCCGCGGGGCGCACGGCACGGCAGCAACGATCGCCGCGTCAGATGACGTTGATCGGCGTCTTGCCCTCGACGGTCAGGCAGCGGTTGACGTGGGAGCGGGACTTCACGAGGTAGCGCTGCGAGTCG
>CBDUCN010000176.1:0-10589 GCA_965365655.1 uncultured Gammaproteobacteria bacterium
TTGCGGGACGGCACACTAGGCGGCTGTTCCGCAACGCGTTGCACGCGAGGCCGCTGCGCGCGGGCGCCGTGCGCCGGCATGCGTGATCGGATGACGGCATTCCGACGCCGGCCGGCGCGGTGCGGGCCGCGGGGATCCGCTGTGAGTACACCCCGTTACGCTCGACGGCCGCGTCCCCGCGGCCGACGGTCTGCGCGACCCGCACCGAACCGTCCTCATCCGAACACGAATGCGTGCGCGGGCGGCGCGGCGGGCTCGTCGGTGTGGCACGGTTCGCGATGCCCGTTCAGAACTGGAAGTAGATGAACTCGGGCGTGCGCCAGCCGCCGGTCGCGATGGCGAGCGCGGCGAGCGTGGCGCCCGTGGCCAGCGCCCAGGCCCGGCGCGGCACGAGGATCGCGTGCGCGATCTGCTGGCTGGTGGGCCCGAGGACGGCGATCAGCAGCGCGGGGACGAGCAGCCACGTGCGCTCCAGGCCGATCGGCGCGATGTCGGCGGCACTCCACAGCGACGTGAACAGCTGCGCGGCGCTCGCGAAGTCCGCCGCGCGGAACGGGATCCACGCGAGCATCACGAACGCGAAGGTGAGCGTGACTCCCACCCCGGCCGGCACCCGCAGGCCCGCACGGCGCACGGCATGGTTCACGGCGAGCCCCGCGCCGTGCAGGCCGCCCCACAGCACGAAGGTCCACGCCGCACCGTGCCACAGGCCGCCCAGCAGCATCGTGAGCGTCAGCGCGAGCGCCTGGCGCGCCGCGCCGCGCCGGGCGCCGCCGAGCGCGAAGTACAGATAGTCGCGCAGGAACGTCGACAGCGTGATGTGCCAGCGGCGCCAGAAGTCGATCAGCGACACGGCACGGTAGGGTGCGTTGAAGTTCTCCGGCAGCGTGAGGCCGAACAGCAGCGCGAGCCCGATAGCCATGTCGGAGTAGCCGGAGAAGTCGAAGTAGATCTGGAAGCCGAAGGCCAGTACGCCGCTCCACGCGTCGGGACCCGCGATCGGTGTGCCGGCGAGCGCCGCGGTGAATACCGGGTCGGCGATGCGCGCGAGCTCGTCGGCGAAGGCGACCTTCTTCACCAGCCCGCAGGCGAGCAGCACCAGGCCCCGGCCGGCTCGCTCGTATGCGCCGTCGCGCAGCGGCGGCAGGCGGTACTGGCCGATGATCTGGTCGTGGCGCACGATCGGCCCGGCGATGAGCTGCGGGAAGAAGCTCACGAACAGCGCGTAGTCCGCGAACGCGTACAGCGGCGCATGGCCGCGCGCGCGATCCACGAGGTACGAGATCTGCTGGAACGTGAAGAAGCTGATCCCGAGCGGCAGGATGATGCCGAAGCCGTCGTGCTGCGCGCCGGTCAGCGTGGCCAGGGTGCCGGCGAAGAAGTCCGCGTACTTGAACACGCCCAGCAGCGCGAGGTTGGCGGTCACGCCGATCGGTGCCAGCAGCCTGCGCGGCGCATGGCGGGCGAGCAGCCAGTTGACCGCGATGGAACCGGCCAGCAGCGGCACCAGACGCGCCTCCCAGTAGCCGTAGAACACGAAGGAGGCGGCCACGAGCGTCCAGGTGCGCAGGCGCGGGTGCTGCGCCACCCGATAGAACAGCAGCAGGGTCAGCGGCAGGAAGACGAGCAGGAAGATCTGGGAGTTGAAGAGCATCGCGGGACCGTGACCGGGGCGGGCGCCGCCGTGCGGCGGCGAGCGTAACAGGATGGTGGAAAAGCGCATCCCTCGCGTCTGCGTCTCGCGGCGCGCAGGACGCGGCGTCGCGTCCGGCCGTCAGCGAACGCGCATCGGCGTGCTCGGGCGATGCCGGCGCGCGCGCGGCTCAGTCGCGGCCCAGCGAGCGCGCGAAGCGGGCGAGGTAGCGACAGCCCGCGGCGGCCCGGCTGCCGTACCACGAGGTCATCTCGCCGTCGACGAAGTGCACCGCGAGCGCGGGGTCGCGTGCCAGGGCGCGCAGCTCCGCGGCGTGCTTTGGCCGGAACGGATAGGGCTCGCTGGACAGCAGCACCGCGTCCACGCCCCGCAGCAGGGCCGGCGACGGGTCGACCTCGGGGTAGCGGCGCGACGGGTCGTGGGCGGCGGTGTCCAGCCCGGCGTCGGCCAGCGTCCGCGACACGTAGGTGTCGCGGGACACGGTCATCCACGGCTCGCGCCAGATCAGGTACAGCACCTTGCGGCGCGCGCGGCCTGCGACCGCGGTCCGCAGCGCGTCACGCGCGGTCTCGAAGTCCGCTGCGAGGCGCTGCGCGTGCGCGTCGCGGCCGAACACGCCCCCGAGCAGCCGGAGCAGGGCCGGGTTGTCCGCGGGCGCGAGCGGGTGGGTGGCGACGACCTGCACGCCCATCGCCTCGAGCGCTTCGGCGTCCTCGCGTCGGTTCTCGTCGACGTTGAGCACGGCGTGGGTCGGGGCCAGCTCGCGGATGCGATCCAGGCGCGGCGTCTTGGTGCCGCCGACCCGCGGCACCGCGTCCACCGCGGGCCGCGGGTGGACGCAGAAGGTCGTGCGGCCCACCACCTGCGGACCGAGGCCAAGATCGAACAGCGCCTCGGTGAGGCTGGGAACCAGGCTGACGATGCGGGCGTGCGCGCCGGCGCGCAGGTGATGCCTGCCGGCGGCGTCGCGCAGCGTGCTCATGCCCGTGCCGGCGCCGCGCGCGGATCGGATGCGCACGTGCCGCGGCGGGACACCGTCGGCCGCGAGCGGGGCGCCGAACGCGACGCGCTCACGGGCCGGTGTAGTGCTGCGGGTACAGCTCCTTGACCACCGAGCCGTCGCGGGCGTGGCCGTGGCAGGTGTCCAGCCAGCGCGGGGGCAGGGACGGGTCGGCCGCCTGGCGGCGCCGGCGCTGGCCGGCCATGGTCTGGAACGCGGTGGTGGCCATCGGGCCCAGCAGCTCGGAGAGATGCGTGCAGCCCTCGACCCCGCCGAGGCGCTCGGCGACCGCGCGACGGAATCCGGGGCCGATGCGCAGTCCCTCGAGGCGCCGGTAACGGGGCGTCACGTCCGGGCAGATGCGGTACGGTGCGTGCTCGGTCACGGCCTCCACGGCGTGGATCAGGAGCTCGTCGTCCACCGTGAGGCGCAGCCACATCTGATGCACGGGCTCGCCGGCCTCGACGGTACCGCGGTGGACGTTGTCGAAGCCGTAGGTCTTGGTATCCACGAGGTGCCCTTCGATGTCCCACAATCCGTCGTCGCGCCGGAAACCGGCGCAGTGGACGTGGCGGTCGTGCAGGCGTTCTCGGGCGGCGGGGGGCGACAGGGGCATGCGGCGATCTCCGCTGGGAGCGGGAACGGAGTTCCCGTTGTGAAGTCAACCACGTTGCATTATATTGCAGTGCAACAAAACGGGTCCGGGGCCGCACAGACGAGCCACCGGCGTCCCGGAGCGCCAGGCTGATGGGGAAGAAGAAGATGTCAGCGGTCAGCGACGAGGTGTCGATCCCCACGGCGATCGACCTGTTCAACACCACCACCAAGCTCACGCGCACGGGCATCGACCTGTGGCTGCACAATATCACCCGTCCCGCCCAGCCCGGTGACGACCCGCTGCGCCTCGGCGAGGCCAGCATGGCGCTCGGCATGAGCCTGATGCGCGACCCGCTCACCCTGCTGCGCATCCAGACCGGCATGCTGGCTGACTACATGGCCCTCGTCTCGCGCCTGGTCAGCGCCGAGCAGATGCCGCCGCCCGTGGCGCCGGCACGCGGCGATCGGCGCTTCCGCGACGAGGCGTGGGAGGACAATCCCGTCTTCGATCTGATCAAGCAGAGCTACCTGATCGCCGGGCGCGCCATCATGGAGGTCGTGAACCGCGCCGACGGCCTGGACGACGAGACGCGCCAGCGCCTGGAGTTCGCGACCCAGCAGATCGTGGACGCGCTCGCGCCCAGCAACTTCGCGCTCACCAACCCCACGGTGCTGCGCACGGCGCTGGACACCGGCGGGCGCAACCTCGTCGACGGGCTGAACAACCTCCTCGACGACCTCGCGGCCACCGGGCGCATCGAGGCGCCGATGGCGCAGGCCACCCACTTCGAGGTGGGTGAGGATCTCGCGGTGACCCCCGGCAAGGTCGTCTACCAGAACGAGATGATGCAGCTCGTGCAGTACGACGCGACCACCGAGAAGGTGAACCGTCGCCCGCTGCTGTTGCTGCCGCCGTGGATGAACAAGTTCTACGTGATGGATCTGCGCCCCGGCAACTCCTTCATCCAGTGGCTGGTGGACCAGGGGCACACGGTGTTCGTGGTGTCGTGGGTGAATCCGGGGCCGGAGCTCGCACACAAGAGCTTCGAGGACTACATGGCGCAGGGGCCGCTCGCGGCGCTGGACGCGATCGAGAAGGCGAGCGGCGAGCGCGAGGTGAACGTCGTGGGCTACTGCCTGGGCGGCATCCTGCTCGCCGCCACGCTCGCGTGGATGGCGGCAAAGGGCGACGACCGCGTGCGCAGCGCGACGCTGCTCACGACGATGGTGGACTTCAGCGACACCGGCGAGGTGTCGCTGTTCATCGACGAGGCTGGCATGGACAGCCTGGAGAAGAAGATCTGGGAGCAGGGCTACCTCGACGGACGCTCGGTGTACGACACCTTCCGATCGCTGCGCGCCAACGACCTGATCTGGTCGTTCTACGTCAACAGCTACCTGATGGGGAACAAGCCGGCTGCCTTCGACCTGCTGTACTGGAACTCCGATTCCACGAACATGCCCGCGGCGATGCACACCTACTTCATGCGCAACATGTACCTGAAGAACAGGCTGCGCGAGCCCGGGGCGCTGCGGCTGAAGGGCGTGCCCATCGACGTGCGCAAGGTCACCACGCCGACCTACATCCTGTCCACGGTCGAGGACCACATCGCGCCGTGGAAGACCACCTACCACACCACGCAGCTGTTCTCCGGGCCGGTGAAGTTCGTGCTCGGCGAGTCCGGGCACATCGCCGGCGTGATCAATCCGCCGGCCAAGAAGAAGTACGGCTACTGGACCAACGCCGAGTCGCCGGCGTCGCCGGACGAATGGCACGAGACGGCGCGCCACCACGCCGGCTCCTGGTGGCCGGACTGGAACCGCTGGATGAGCCGTCACGGCGGCGGCAAGATTGCGGCGCGCAAGCCCGGAGCCGGCGGGCTGCCGGCCCTGGAGGCCGCGCCCGGCAGCTACGTGCTCAAGCGCAACCCCCAGGGCTGAGAGCTCGTGAGTCCTTCGCCCGCGTGCGGCGCGTGCCGGGCGCCGGCGTTGGCTGACGTGAAGACGACGGCGATCCGGCTCGCCGGACCCGGTTGGTTCCACGTCGGGCGCGTTGCCTCGCGCGCCGCACGACCGGCTCGCGACGGCGCGCGGAAGACTCACGGGCCCTGAGCCGGCGTCCCGCGGGCGGGACGCGGTCCGCGTCGCCTATACTTCGGGCCCGCCGCCGTCCGCCGCGCGTCTCCATGCCCACGCTACGCTGGCCCTTGTGGCTGCAGATCACCCTGGCCATGTCGATCGCGTCGGTCGCCGTGGCGGTGGCCGCGGGCGCGTTGATGCGCACCATCGAGACCGACTTCCTGCGCGACGAGCTGCGCCGCGAGAGCGTGCGCACCGCCCAGGCCATGACGCTGGCGCTGGGCAAGCCGGCGGTGGCCGGTGACACGCTGGCGCTGGAGGCGGTCGCTGAGCGTGCGGACCGCCGCGATGCGCGCATCCACTCGGTCGCGCTGCTCGACGCGGGCGGACGAACGGTGTCGCGCTGGGTGCGCGATCGCGAGGTGACGCCCGGCGAGATCTTCTACTACAGCTTTCCCGCCGAGCTGCCGGGGGGCGCGCGCGGATCCCTGGTGGTCTCCTGGGACGTCGGCCGCCTGGTGCGCGAGATCGCGCAGCACGTCGAACGCCTGCAGCTCGACGTGTTCCTGGTCGTGGGCGTGCTGGGCGCCGTGCTGGTGGTGCTGGTGCACTTCCTGGTGATCAGCCCGGTGGACGCGCTGGGGCGCGGCCTGGACCAGCTCGCGCGCGGGGAGACAGAGCCGCGCTTCCGCCTGCCGCGCCTTGCCGCGGCCGAGCTCGTGCGCATCGCGCGCAGCCTCGCGGACCTCGGCCGCTACCAGCGCGAGCTGCGCGAGACGCAGGCGTCGCTGGAGAAGGCGCGACATGCCGCGGAGGCCGCGAGCGAGGCGAAGGGCCGCTTCCTCGCGGTGATGAGTCACGAGATCCGCACGCCCATCAACGGTGTGATCGGGAACCTGGAGGTGCTCGCCGACAGCACGCTGGACGCGAGCGACCGCGCACTGGTCGCGGCGGCGCAGCGCGCCGCGAGCTCGCTGCTGGAGAACATCAACGAGATCCTGGACTTCTCGCGTCTCGAATCAGGCGCGCTCGAGCTCGAGGAGGTGGAGTTCGCGCTGGAAGCGCAGCTCGACGACATTGCCGCCGGCATCACCGGCCTGCTCGACCCGTCCAGGGTGAAGCTGGTCGTGGACTTCGACTGCGCGCTGCCGGAGCGCGTGCGCGGCGATCCGCTGCGGTTGCGCCAGGTGCTCACCAACCTGCTCGGCAATGCCGCGAAGTTCACCCATGACGGCGCGATCGTGCTGCGCGCGCGCGGCGCCGGCGGCGGGCGGCTGGCGCTGGAGGTCGCGGACAGCGGGATCGGCATCGCCCCGGAGCAGCAGGCGACCCTGTTCGAGCCCTTCACCCAGGCCGACTCCTCGACCAGCCGCCAGTACGGCGGCAGCGGGCTCGGACTGAGCATCGTGAAGCAGCTCGTCGAGCTGATGGGCGGTGCGGTGTCGCTGGACTCGGCGCCGGGCCGCGGCAGCACGTTCCGCGTGGACCTTCCGCTGTCGCCGACGTCGCCGCCGCGGGACCTGCGCGTGGAGGGCTCCGAGGCGCGGCGCCTGCTGCTGCTCGACGACCGGCCGCAGTCCGTGGATGCGCTGGGTGCGGCCGTCGCGTCGCTGGGGTTCGCGCCGGTGCCGGCGACGAGCCCGGACGAGGCGCTGGCGCTGGCGCCGGGCGCGCACGCTGCGTTGCTCGACGGCCTGCTGGTGACGGCAGCGGGCGGGGCCGCGTGGGTGGACCGCCTGCGCACGGCCGCGGGTGGCCGGCCGCAGGTGCTGTTGCGGGTACCGCCGGGGGTGCGGGTGCCGGAGGGCGCCGCGGTGGACGCGGTGGTGCTGGAGCCGGTGCGCCGGGACGAGCTTCGCGCGGCGCTGGCCGCGCGGCCCACGGCCCCGGACGACGCGCCGCCGCAGGCGGCGCCGCTCACGGCCGCACGCGTGCTGGTGGTGGACGACAACGCGATGAATCTCGAGGTGGCGCTGGCCATGCTCGAGCGCCTGGGTGTGGACGCCGACAGCGCCGGGTCCGGGGACGAGGCACTGGAGCGCGCCGCTGCCGTTCACTACGACGTGGTGCTGATGGACGAGCAGATGCCCGGCATGGACGGGCGCGAGACCACCCGTCGGCTGCGCCGCCGCGAGCACGAGCGCGGCGGTCGCCGGACCCCGGTCGTGGCGCTCACCGCGAACGCCGGCGCGGACGCGGAGACGCGATGCCTGGAAGCCGGGATGGACGCGTTCCTGAGCAAGCCGGTGCGCCGCGCCGCGCTGCGCAGTCTGCTGTCGCGCTGGATACCCGCGCTGGACGCACCGGCGCCCGACGCCGGCGGAGACACCGGCTAGCAGGCTGGTGGAGAGCTCCGTCTTTCGCCGGCCTGCGTCCGGTGCAGGGATGCACCGGCAAACATCGGGCACGTCAGTGATTGATGTCTGGAGGAAGCCGGAGATCGCGTCTTCGGCGCAGCGATGCGCTTTTTCGCCAGCCTGTTGGCAGGCTGTTGATTTTCGACAGCCTGCGCGCGGCGCGCGGACGTGCCGGCATCCGTCGAGCGCTCACGCGCACGACGCATGGAGAACGCGATCAGGACGCCCAGTCGGGCGGGCGCTTGTCGAGGAAGGCCTGTACGCCCTCCAGCGTGTCCTCGGCCATCATGTTGCACGCCATGACCTCGCCGGCGTCGCGGTAGGCCTGCTCGAGCCCGGCCTCCACCTGCCGGTAGAACAGGCTCTTCCCGGCGCTGACCGCGACCGGCGGGTGGCGCGCGATGCGCGTCGCGAGCGCGGTCACCTCGGCATCCAGCCGTCCCGAGGGCACGGCGCGGTTGATCAGGCCGTGGCGCACGGCCGTGGGCGCGTCGATGAAGTCGCCGGTGAACAGCATCTCGAAGGCCTGCTTGCGGGGCACGTTGCGCGACAGCGCGACGCCCGGCGTGCTGCAGAACAGGCCGAGCGTCACGCCGGAGACCGCGAAGCGCGCGGTGTCCGCGGCCACCGCGAGGTCGCAGGTCGCGACGAGCTGGCAGCCCGCCGCGGTGGCGAGGCCCTGCACGCGGGCGATCACCGGCTTCGGGCAGCGCACGATGCGGAGCATCACCTCCGTGCAGCGGGCGAACAGCGCGCGGTAGTACTGCGGCGACGGCGTCGCGCGCATCTCGCGCAGGTCGTGCCCGGCGCAGAACGCACGTCCCCGCGCGGCCAGCACCACCGCCCGCACGCGGTCGTCCGCGGCGACCGTGTCGAGCGCGTGCGCGAGCGCGTCCAGCATCGCCTCCGAGAGCGGGTTGTAGCGCTCGGGGCGGTTCAGGGTGAGGGTGGCGACGCCGGCGTCGACGCGGAGCAGCACGTGCTGCGCGTCGTCCCCCGATGCGTCCCGCGGGTCCGGCTGTTGGGCGGTGGCCATGGCGCCTCCCGGGCAGAGCGACCAGTGTGCGGACCAGTGTAGCGCGCGGCGCGCCGGCGCCCGTCACGACGTGGCGCGACGGACGGGCCGGGCCGCGCTCCGCAGGGGACGGAGCCCGGCCGAAGGGCCCGTGATCTGCTTTCGGGGACGGCTCTCTAGAATGCGCTGCATGACGACCGAAGGCACCGCTGGCGGCGCGCGGATCAGCGCCGAGGAGCTGATGGCGCTGGCGCGCGACGAGGTGCCGATCGCCGGACGCATGGGCATCCTCGTGGAGACGGTGGAGCCGGGCCGGGTGCGCGCCCGGGTCCCGTACCGCGACGAGTTCGTGCGCCCCGGCGGCACCATTGCCGGCCCGGTGATGATGGCGCTCGCGGACTTCGTGATGTGGGGGGTGGTGCTGAGCCTGGCGGGCCCGGTTCATCTCGCGGTGACCACCAGCCTCCACATCAACTTCCTGCGCCGCCCGCGTCCCGGCGACCTGGTCGCGGAAGGCACCATCCTCAAGATGGGCCGGCGCCTCGCGGTCGGCGAGGTGTCGCTGTCGTGCGGGCCCTCCGAGGAGCTGGTGGCCCACGTGACCTGTACCTACGCGTTGCCGCCGGACTAGCATTCCGCGGGTCCACCGCGACCGGCGCACGTGTTATTGTGCGCCGCAACAATCCGCACCGTCCTGGAGCATGACCGTGTCAGAGCAGCAGCAGCCCGGCGTCAAGATGCCGGACCCCGAGGTGGTCGCCGAGACCATGAACCGGATCGCCGAGCGCAGCCAGCGCATCGTGCAGGAGTTCGTGAAGCGCCAGCAGGAGGGGGACGTGCCCGGCTTCCAGGTCATGGACCCGGTGGTGGTGGGGCGCACCTTCGGCGAGCTGTACGCGCAGATGATGCGCGACCCGTCGAAGCTGGTCGACGCGCAGATGAAGTTCTGGCAGGACTACAGCCAGCTGTGGGGCAGCGCGACGCGGCGGCTGCTGGGCGAGGACGCGGAGCCGGTGATCGCGCCGGAGCCGGGGGACCGCCGCTTCAAGGACGAGGACTGGGAGCAGAACCCGGTGTTCGACTTCATCAAGCAGTCCTACCTGCTCGCGTCCCGCTACGTCGACGACTGCGTGGCCGGCGCCGGCGAGATGGACGAGCACACCGCGAAGAAGGTCGAGTTCTACTCCAGGCAGTTCGTGGACGCGATGGCGCCGACGAACTTCGCGAGCACGAACCCGGCGGTGGTGCGCGAGACGGTGGAGTCGGGCGGCGAGAACCTGCTGCGCGGCCTGTCCAACATGCTCGAGGACCTCGAGCGCGGCAAGGGCAAGCTGCGCATCAAGATGACCGCGCTCGAGAAGTTCAAGCTCGGCGAGAACGTCGCGGTGACTCCGGGCAAGGTGGTGTTCCAGAACGAGCTGATGCAGCTCCTGCAGTACGCACCGACGACGGAGACGGTCGCGCGCCGGCCGCTGCTGATCATCCCGCCGTGGATCAACAAGTTCTACATCCTCGATCTGCGCGAGAAGAACTCCTTCATCAAGTGGGCGGTGGACCAGGGCCACACGGTGTTCGTGATCTCCTGGGTGAACCCGGACGAGAGGCTCGCCGAGAAGGACTTCGCCGACTACATGCACGAGGGCCCGATGGCCGCGCTCGACGCGATCGAGAAGGCCACCGGCGAGCGCTCCGTGAAGGCCATCGGCTACTGCCTGGGCGGCACGCTGCTCGCCGCGACGCTTGCGCTGATGGCGAAGCGCAAGGACGACCGGATCAAGTGCGCCACCTTCTTCACCACCATGGTGGACTTCGCCGATCCCGGCGAGCTGGGGGTCTTCATCGACGAGGAGCAGCTCGCGCTGATGGAGAAGACCATGGAGAAGAAGG
>CBDUCN010000177.1:0-10565 GCA_965365655.1 uncultured Gammaproteobacteria bacterium
GCTTCGGCAGATCCAGCACCTCGATGCCGGTCTGCTCCTCGATGCGCTCGATGACCGCGGCGACCCGCTCGCGGGTCGCCGCGCCGATCACGAACCACATGTTGAGCTCGTGCTCGCGCTCGTAGTTGTGCGCCACCTCGTCGAAAGCGTTGACCAGCCCGGCGACGCGCTCGAACCGGGCCTGCGGCACGCGCATCGCGCACAGGGTGAACGCGCCGCCCAGGCGCTCGGCATCGAACATCGGGCCGAAGCGCGTCAGCACCCCGGCGTCGAGCAGCGCGTTCAGGCGCGCGAGCAGCTCCGACTCGTCGAGGTGCAGGCGCGCGGCAGCCTCCGCGAACGGGCGCTCGCAGACCGGGATCCCGTCCTGCAGCAGATTCACGATCGCGCGGTCGATGGATTCCATCGGCATGTCCGGCCCCTCAGTCACAGCCGCACCGGGGATCGGCATCCGATCCTCCCGGCCCGCGGTAGCGCGCGCCGCGCTGCTTGAAGCAGCGGCTGCTGAACAGCACCGCGTACGGCGCGCGCGCGAGCGGCGGCGCCTCGCGCAGGCGCTGCACACGGGCGCGCACCTCGGCCCGCTCGCGCCCGTGGATCATGCAGAACAGGTTGTACGGCCAGCGCGGCGGGCAGCGGGTGCGGCGGTAGCACAGGTTCACGCCCTCCTGGCGCCCCAGCCACTCTCCCGCCGCGTCCACGTCCGCGTCCGGCACGTCGAACACCACCATCGCGTTGTCGCGCCAGCCCAGCGCGCGATGACGCACGACCACGCCCAGGCGCGAGATCGTGCCGTCGCGCAGCATCGCGGAGATGCCCTCGATCACGTCCTCCTCCGCGAGCCCGATGCGCGCGCCGAGGTCGCGGTACGGGTGCGGCGCGATCGGCAGGCCGCCCTCGAGGGCCGCCGCCAGCCTCGCCTCGCGCTCGCTCAGCGCCACAGCGGGAAGCCCAGGTCGATGTGATACGCGCGCTCCATCGGCAGGCGCAGCGCGACGAGGCCCGTGTCCGCCTCGATCGCGTCCAGCACCGCGTCCACCCGCTCGCGGTCGCGCGCCGTGACGACGAACCACAGGTTGTACGCGTGCTCGCGCTCGTAGTTGTGGTTCACCTCGCGGTGCGCGCCGACCTTTGCCGCCACCTCCTCGATGCACGATTCCGGCACCGCCAGCGCCGCGAGCACGCCGTAGCCGGCGCGCCGCGGCGCGAACACCGCGCCGACCCGGCTCACCCACCCGCGGGCGAGCATCGCCGCCAGGCACCGGATCACCTCGTCCTCGCTCGTGCCCAGCTCGCCGGCGATGGCCGCGTAGGGCGCCGGCAGCAGCGGGAAGTCGCGCTGGTAGCGGTCGAGCAGCGCGCGCTCGAGCGCGCTCGGCTCGACAGGGCCGCCGCCGGACTCACAGCCCGATTCGGTGTGCGCGTGCGGTGAAGAAGATGCCACTGGGTTTCTCCACGTCCAGCGTTGCCGTGCGCTCGAAGGTCCGGGTGTCGTAGACGTCGACGCGATCCTCGTCGCGCACCGACACCCACACCTGCTCGCCGCGCGGGGTGAACTCCATGTGCAGCACCGCCTTGCCCGGCGACAGGGTGTGCACGATCGCGAGCGACTCGGTGTCGATGACCTGCACGGTGTCGTTGTCGGGGTGCGCGAAGTTCACCCACACGTGACGCCCGTCCGGGCGCGCCATCACGAACACCGGCTGGCCGTGCACCGGGATCCGGCCCACCTCGCGCCAGGTGCGCACGTCCGCGACCAGCACCTCGTGGCGGCCCACCGCAGGCACGAACGCGCGGTCCCCGGCGATGGCCCAGCCTTCCAGGTGGGGCATCTTGTACACCGGCAGCGGGCGCTCGCCGCGGCCGTAGCCGTCGAGGATGCGGCGCACGCCGCGCTCCGGGTGCCACAGGTCCACCAGCGCGAGGCCGTCCTCCCCGAACAGACCCGCCACGTACCAGCGCCCGTCGGGCGTGAGCAGCGCGTCGTAGGGCTGGCGCCCGGCGTTGCGGATCTTCTGCACCGCCGGCGCGCGCGGGTCGGTGAGGTCCGCGATCCAGATCTCGCCGGCGTCGTAGAGGCTGAACACGAAGCGCCGGCCCGGCGCGTCCACCAGCCCGACCACCTTCGAGCGGGCCCCGCCGTCGCCGTGGACGGCCGGGATGTCGGCGACGCGGTCCAGCGTGGCGGCGTCGAACACCGTGACCCCGCCGGGGTCGTAGTTCGACACCGCGACCAGCGCGCCGTCCTGGGAGATCGCACCGCCGATGCTGTTGCCGGCCTGCACCACGCGGCGCACCACGCGACCCTCGATCAGGTCCACCTTGGTGAGCCCGCCGTCGCGGCCGAACACGTAGCCGTAGCGCTGGTCGCGCGAGTACACCACCGACGCGTGGGACAGGTCGCCGAGGCCCGCGACGACGCCCAGGCTCGCGCGCGCGGTGGTGTCGATCACCTGCACCCGCCCCGCGGCGCGCTCCACCACGAGCCCGAGATCCCCGGTGCCGCGCGGCTCGCCGAAGCCGGCCAGCAGCGCGAAGGCCGCGGCCGCCGCCAGCGCGCGGGCGGTTCGTGCGGTGCGCGTCACCGTTGCCGGGGTCATTGCAGGCGTCCCGTCTTCAACGCGTGCGCGAGCCAGCGCACGTCGTCCACGCTCAGCAGGTCGCGCCACGGCGGCATCGGCGTGCCGGGACGCCCGTGCAGGATCGCGGCCTCGAGCGCCGCTAGCGGCGTGTCGCGCAGCGACACCGCGGTGAGCGGCGGCCCCAGACCGCCGGCCAGCGTCATCCCGTGGCACGAGCCGCAGTCGTGGCGCAGCAGGTGCGTGAGCTCCGCGCGGCGCGCGGCGCCCGGCTCGGCCAGCGCCGCGGCTGCGGCGCCCAGCAGCAGCGCCGCCGCGACCGCGCGCGTCGACGCTGCGCGCCGCACCGCCGTCCCGATGCTCCGTGCCGCCGCCGTCGTCGCCACCGTCATCGCGCCAGCCCCTGGCCGCCGGCCGCGCGCACGGTGACGGCGAGGTCCGCATCCGGCCGGTACCAGTCCAGCTTCGCGGCGAGGCGCACGACCTCGCCGACGATGACCACCGCCGGCGCCTCGACGCGCGCCGCGGCCACGTCGCGCCCCATCGCCCCCAGCGTGGTGATCAGCCGGCGCTGGTTTTCGAGCGTGCCGTTCTCCACCACGGCCACCGGCGTGCCCGCACCACGCCCGGCACCCAGCAGCCCGCCGCGTATCTGCTCGAGGTTCGCGAGGCCCATGTAGAACACCAGCGTGAGCTCGGCATCGGCCAGCGCGTGCCAGTCCAGCTCGAGCGGCGTCGTGCCGCGGCAGTGCCCCGCGACCAGCTGCACGCCGCTCGCGACGCCGCGATGGGTGACCGGAATCCCGGCGTAGGCCGCGCACGCGACCGCGGCGGTGATGCCGGGCACCACGGTGAACGACACGCCGCGCTCGCGCAGGTACAGCGCCTCCTCGGCGCCGCGGCCGAACACGAACGGATCGCCGCCCTTCAGCCGCACGACGTCGTGCCCGGCCAGCGCGAGGCTCGCGACCAGGCGGTTGATCTCGTCCTGCGGCAGCACGTGCGCGCCGGCGGCCTTGCCGACGTAGATGCGCGACACGCCGTCGGGCACCAGCGCCAGCACCTGCTCCGAGACCAGGCGGTCGTAGACCACGACGTCGGCCTCACCCAGCAGGCGCACGGCCTTCACGGTCAACAGGTCCGGGTCGCCGGGACCCGCGCCCACCAGGTACACGTGACCGGGTGCGTGCATCGAACGAACCTCCCGCGGTGGTGGAAGACAGGGCAGGGCGCACGCACGGCGCCCTGCCCGCCGCCCGGCCTCAGTAGACGTCGTTGACGGTGTTGTAGACGTTGAACTTGCCGGTGGGCGTGACCAGGCGCTCGTCCTTGATCACGGCCTTCAGCTTGCGCGTCCTGTCGTCGACCACGACCACGGCCGACTGCTCGTCCTTGCCGCTCCACACCGAGAACCAGACCTCGTCGCCGGCCTTGTTGTACTCGGGCTGCACGACCCGCTTCGGCCCGTCACCGAGGTCGGCCCACTCGGCGATGGGCAGCACCTCGTAGCCCTTGTCGAGGTTCTTCACGTCGAACACCGCGATCGACTGGCTGATCTTCGTGTCGGGATTCAGCGGCGTGTCCACCCACAGGTTGCTGGACCCGGGGTGCGACTTCACGAACAGCGATCCGCCGCCCTGCCCCTTCAGCACGCGCACGACCTTCCAGGCCTTGTCCGGATGTCCCTCCGGGTCGGTCCCGATGAACGTGATCTTCTCGTTGCCCAGCGCGCTGGTCACCCACACCGGCCCGTGCTGCGGGTCGTCGAGGTTCGCGCCGCGGCCCGGGTGCGGGATCTTGTCCGCGTCCACCAGCGCGGTGAGGCGGCGCTCCTTGGAGTCCACGACCGCGATCTTGTCGGACTTGTTCGCCGCGGTCAGGAAGTAGCGCTTGGTGCGGTCCCAGCCGCCGTCGTGCAGGAAGCGCGCGGCGGGAATCGTCGTCACGCTCAGGTTGTCCACGTCCTCGTAGTTCACCAGCAGGATCTTGCCCGTCTCCTTCACGTTGACGATGAAATCCGGGTGCTGGTGCGACGCGACGATGGCCGCGACCCGCGGCTCGGGGTGGTACTCCTGCGTGTCCACGGTCATGCCGCGAGTGGACACGATCTTCAGCGGCTCCAGCGTGTCGCCCTTCATGATCACGTACTGCGGAGGCCAGTAACCGCCGGCGATCGCGTAGCGGTCCTCCATGCCCTTGTACTTCGAGGTCTCCACGGAACGGGCTTCGAGGCCGATCTTGATCGCCGCGACGGTGTCCGGCTTCTCCATCCAGAGATCGATCAGGTTGATCAGGCCGTCGCGGCCGATGGTGTACAGGTAGCGCCCGGACGCGGACAGGCGCGAGATGTGCACCGCGTAGCCGGTCTTGACGATGTTGATGATCTTCTTGCTGTCGCCGTCGATGATCGCGACCTCGCCGGAATCGCGCAGCGTCAGCGAGAAGATGTTGTCCACGTCGTAGGCGTTCATCTTCTTCGTCGGGCGCTTCTCCGGCGGAACCAGCACCTTCCAGGTGGCGCGCATGTCCGCCATGCCGAACTCCGGCGGCTTCGGCGGCTCGTGCTGCAGGAAGCGGGCCATCAGGTCCACCTCCTCCGGCGTCATCGCGCCCGAGGCGCCCCAGTTCGGCATGCCGGCCGGGGAGCCGAAGTTGATGAACACCTTCAGGTACTCGGTGCCGCGCTGCTGCGTGATGTCAGGCGTCAGCGGCTTGCCGGTCGCGCCCTTGCGCAGCACACCGTGGCATCCGGCGCAGCGCTCGAAGTACAGCCGCTCGGCGTGCTCGAACTCGGCGCGGGTGAGGTCCGGAGCGCCGGGCGTGATCACGTACTCGACGTCCTTGCCCGGCGTCGGGGCGCCCATGTAGGCCTTCTCCCCCGGCGTGGTGTTCGGGTGCTCCGTGGACTGCGCCAGCGCGCCGACGCTGAGCAGTGAGACGAGCGCGGCGGCGGCGCTGCGCAGAGCCGTCGACCGGTGTGATGCGTGCTGGGTCATCGGATGACCTCCTGCTGGAAGGACTGTTGGCTCGGACAGCGCAATGGATACCGCTGCGCTGCGCGAGAACCCTTGACCTAGGTCAAGGGTGCCCGGCGGATCGCGCGCGCTCAGCGGATCGGAAGCTTCGCCAGCGTGCGGCCCTGGCGCTCCGCCTTGCGCCGGCGCTCCACCAGCGGCGGGCACCGGTACGCGTTCCAGAACGTGACCTGGCAGTCCAGGCAGTAGTGGCACTCGTTGGCGTTGATCTCGCCGGTGGTGCGGATGGCCTGCGAAGGACACTCCGTGGCGCAGGTCTGACATGGGCGGCCGCACTCCTTGCGCCGGCGCAGCCAGTCGAAGATCCGGAAGTGCGCCGGGATCGTCAGCGCCGCGCCGAGCGGGCACAGGTACTTGCAGAACAGCTTGCCGTTCACCGCGGACACCGCGACCAGCGCGAGCGCGTACGCGACGAAGGGCCAGGCACGGTCGAAGCGCAGCGCGAACACGGTCTTGAACGGCTCGACCTCCGCGTAGCGGACCGCTTCCGGAAGCGACTGCAGGGACAGCCCGAACAGCGCGAGCAGGATCACGTACTTGAGCGCGACCAGCCGCTCGTGCACCAGCGCCGGAAACGGGAGCTGCGGCACGCGCAGCGTCTGCGCTGCCTTGTTCACGAGCTCCTGCAGCGCGCCGAACGGACACAGCCAGCCGCAGAACACGCCGCGCCCCCACAGCAGCAGCGACACCGCGACGAAGCACCACAGCACGAACACCATCGGCTCGATCAGGAAGGTTTCCCAGCGGAAGTCGCGCACCGCCGCGTGAACGAACGTGAGCACGTTGACGACCGAGAGCTGGGCGAGGCCGTACCAGCCGATGAAGAGCACGGTGTAGAGGAGGAAGGAGATGCGCACCGCGCGCAACGCGCGCGGGTAACGCGTGATCCAGTCCTGCACGAACAGCACCGCCGTGAGCAGCGCCAGGCCGGCGCCCAGGACCCACATACGCGGCGTGCGCAGCGCCCACACCTCCTTCCACAGCGGCGGCGGCGATTCGTCCATGCCGGGCGCTCCGTCCCGGGCCGCGTCCGTCACCGGCATCGTCGCGCCCGGATCCGCGCCCGTCGCGGCGCCGCCGGCGATGCCGGGCGGCGCCGCGGCACCGGTCGCGGCCGCGATCCCCGCCGCGGCACCGCGTGCGTCCAGCGGCAGTCCGCGCGACCTCGCGACGGCCTGCACCGAGCGCAGGATCGACGCGTTCAGCACCATCATCGTGATGGTCGCGCCGCTGATGCCGTCCAGCGCCACCGTGCCCGCGCGCGGCCGTGCGCCGATCGTGAAGCGCTCGCCCACCGCGTGCCCTTCGTACTGCGCGGTGAAGCGCGCCAGCGCGTCGTCGGAGACGCCGATCACCAGGATCGGCTCCTCGTGGCGCACGATGCGCACCCCGCGCACGACGCCCGCGGCGTCGAGGCCCACGAGCACGCTGATCGGCTTGCCCGAGTACGCGGGGATCGGGGTCACGCGGTCGGTGAGCAGCGCGAAGCCGAGCAGCCCGCCGTCACCGCTGACCACGGCCGCCGGCGGGTCCCCCTCGAGCGGGCCGATCTGCGTCGCGCGCGGGAAGATCTCGCGCACCGCGTCCTCGAATTCCGCGGCGCGCGCCGCGGGCGCGGCCGCGAGGGCCAGCAACAGGCAGCAGCACGCGGCGCGCGTCGCACGCGCGCCGCCACGTCGGGGCACTGCGGCGCGACGGTTCATCGCGCGATTAGGTCGAGGGGCGCTCCCCGCGATCATTGACCTGGGTCAAGGCTCCGCGCGCCCCCGGCCGCGGCTTGCCCCCCCGCCGGGCCGCGACTACGCTGGCACGCCATCGCTGCCGGCGGCCCGACGACGAACATGACGCGCAGCAACGCCCCCGAGGCGTTCCTCACCGACGACGAGCGCACGGCCGTGGAGATGCGGATCGCGGCCGCCGAGCAGCTCACGTCGGCCGAGATCAAGGTGGTGCTGGTCCGCCGCTGCTGGCTGGGTATCGAGCGCCGCGCGAGGCAGATCTTCCGCAAGCTGGGCCTGGACGCGACGGAGCACCGCAACTGCGTGCTGATCCTGCTCGCGACGCGGGATCGCGAGTTCCTGATCCACGGCGACGCGGGCGTCGACGCGCGGATCGGTCCCGGCTACTGGGACGAGGTGCGCGACGCGATGGCGCGCGAGTTCCAGGCGGACCGCTTCGGCGACGGCCTGGGGATCGGCGTGCAGATGCTGGGCACCCGCCTCGCGGCGCTGTTCCCGCGCCGCGACGGCGACGCCGACGAGATCGACAACGCGATCGTGTTCGAGCCCTGAGCCACCGCTGGCCGCGCCCGGGCGCGCGGTCAAGAATCCCCCGCACCGTGCCGAAACATCGGGAGACGACCACCGTGACGGAGGCTGCCGCCCCGTGCTGACGCCCCGCCGTTCATCGCCGGCCCGCCTGTCCCGCGGCGCGTGCGTGCTGCTGCTCGCGCTCGCGTCCACGCACGCGGGCGCGCGGGCCGGCGATCGCGACGCCAGCGCCGGCGTCGCGCCGGTCGAGGACTTCGCGCCGTTCCCGCAGCCCGACGCCGGCTACGTGACCGACCTCGGTGCGCTTCTCACGACCGACCAGGAGGAGCGCATCGAGCGCTGGCTGTGGCAGGTCGAGAGCCGCTCCGGCGTCGAGATCATCGTCGTGACGCTGCGCTCCATCGCGGACTACCCCGGCACGCCGAATGCGAGCATCGAGCGCTTCGCGAGCGCGCTGTTCGACCGCTACGGGATCGGCAACCTGCCGTCCGACGACGGCGTGCTGCTGCTGGTCGCGGCCGGCGACCGCAAGGCGCGCATCGAGCTGGGCAAGGGCTACGGCGCGACGCGCGACCGGGACGCGGCGCGCATCATGGACGACGTGATCGTGCCGGAGTTCCGCGGCGGCGACTTCCCGGCCGGCATCGAGGCCGGCGTGAAGGCCATCGCCGAGGAGTTCGCCGGCGCCCGCATCGGCTTCGACTGGCTGCTGCTGGCGCTCGTGCTCGCGGTCCCGGCGCTCGCGCTGATCGCGTTCAGCCTGTTCCGCAACGGCAAGCGGGGCTGGGGCTGGATCGTCGTCGGGCTGCTGATCATCGTCGTGCTCGTGATCGTGTACATGCTGATGCAGATCGTTCGGCACCTGCCCGACACGCGCAGCCGTGGCTGGTCGTCCGGCGGCCTGGGCGGGTTCGGCGGCGGATCGTCCGGCGGCGGCGGCGCGACCGGCTCGTGGTGAGGCGCCCGGCATGAAGTGCCCCAAGTGCGACGACGCGGCGCTGGTCCCGCGCAAGGTCAAGGGCGCCGGCACGGAGCTGGACCGGTGCCCGTCCTGCAAGGGGCTGTGGTTCGACGACGGCGAGCTGCCCGAGGTGCTGGGCGCGCCCGGCCCGAGCCCGCGCGTGCCACCGCAGGCGAAGCGCCGCGACCTCGCGTGCCCGCGCTGCGGCGAGCCGCTGTACACCTGCTGCTACCCCGGCACCGTGGTGCTGGTGGAACGCTGCAAGGCGTGCGCCGGAACCTGGCTGGACGACCGCGAGATCAACCGCGTGCACGCCGCCCGCGCGAGCGCGGACGCGGCCGCCGCGCGGCAGGCGCAGACCGCGGCGCAGGAGTTCGAGCTGCCCGGCGCCGACGGCGGCCGCGAGCCGGCCGGCGGCGATGCCGCACGCGCGCCGGCCGTGCGTCGGCCGCCCCCGTTGCCCCCGCGGCCGGCCCGTGCGTCCACGCCGCCCGCGTCCGAAACGGTGCGCCCGATGATGCGCTGCCCCAAGTGCGCCGCGACGGTGCCGAAGGACGACGAGTGCGCGCAGTGCGGCGTGATCGTCGAGAAGTACCTCGCCGCCGAGGCGCGGCGGCGCGATCGCGAGCAGCGGCTCGCCGAGGAGTTCCCCGAAGGCCAGGGACTCAAGGGCCGCCTGCTGCGTTTCGTCAACGGCACCATCGAGCGCTTCACCGGCTGGGACGTGAGCGGCGCCTGAACCGCTGTCCGGAGCGCCGCGTCCCGCGCCGATGGATCCCGCGCGCGGCCTGCGGCAGGCTTGCGCCGAGCGGCGAAGCCTGCGACCCGCGAGCCCGCCGGCTTCGCACCGTCCACGGCACAGGCTCGCGCCCGATCACGCAACGGCGACGCGGCGCAGTGCACACCCGGCAGGTGACGAGCTCCGAATGCCCGCAGCGCATCCTCGCGCTCGGCGGGCGCGTGCTGCTGGCCGGCCCCCCGGGCTGCGGCAAGTCCACGCTCGCGCGTGAGCTGGCCGGCGCGCTCGACCGGCTCGGCCACGCGCCGGCGTGCATCGGCGCCGATCCCGGCTCGCCGGGCTTCGGCGTGCCCGGCGCGGTGTGCCTGGGCGAGTGGCGCGACGGCGACTGGCGCCTCGCCGGCGCCGAGGCGCTGTGCACGCTCGACGCCGGGCGCTTCCGGCTGCCGCTCGCCGAGGCCGTGCGCCGGCTCGCGGCGCGCGCGCACGGGCCGCTGATCGTCGACGGGCCCGGCGTCGTGCGCGGCGTCGCCGGGGCCGAGCTGCTGGACGCGATCGCCGCGGCGTCCGGCCTCACCGCCGTCGTGCTCGTCGCGCACGCCGGGCCCCAGCCGCTGCTCGCGGCCGCGCTGCACGCGCTGGGCCTGCCGGTGCTCGCGGTCGCGGGGGCGGACGCCGCGCGCCGGCCGGGCAAGCGCGCGCGCGCCCGCCAGCGCACGCGGCTGTGGGACGCGTTCCTCGCCGGCGCCGCGGAGCACGTCGTCGACACGTCGCAGGTCCCCGTGCTCGGCACGCCGCCGCCGCTCACGGCTCACGAGCAGTGGCGCGGGCGCCAGGCCGCGCTGATCGGCGCGCGCGGCGCGACGCTCGCGATCGGCGAGATCGACGCGATCGAGGCCGTCGGCGGCGTCGACGCGACACACGGCACGCGCATCCGCGTGCGCGCGAGCGCGGTGCCGGGCGCGCCGCACGGCGCCGGGT
>CBDUCN010000178.1:0-10452 GCA_965365655.1 uncultured Gammaproteobacteria bacterium
TTGGCGCCCTGCAGCATGCCGATGAAGGCCTGCGCTGCGGAGTCGATGCCGTGCGCGACGGTCTCGCGCGAGCGCAGCCGGCCGGCCGCGAGCAGCGTCGCGAGCTCGTCGCGCGCCTGCGCGTGATGCTCCCTGAACTGGCTCTGCAGGAAGCCGCGCAGGGTCAGGCGCCTGTCGAAGATGAGGCGGGTGTTGCGCACCCCGTAGTACTCGCCGCGCGCGTTGTACGTGGAGAGCACTCCGCACACGGGCACCCGCGCGAGTGGATTGAGCAGCGTGAGCAGCGTGTCCAGCATCTCGCCGCCCACGTTGTCGAAGTACACGTCGATGCCGTCCGGCGCGGCGTCGCGGAGCTGCCCGGCGAGGTCGGGCGCCTTGTAGTCGCAGCACGCGTCGAATCCGAACTCCTCCGTCACGAGGCGGCACTTGTCGCGCCCGCCGGCAATCCCCACCGCGCGGCAGCCCCAGGCCTTCGCGAGCTGGCCCACCGTGCTGCCCACCGAGCCCGCGGCGGCCGACACCGCGACCGTCTCACCGGCGCGCGGCTCGCCGATCAGCTTGAGCCCCGTCCACGCCGTCACGCCGTTCGACCCGCAGGCACCGAGCCAGGCGGTCAGCGGGACGCCGTCGCGGGGAACGACCGGGAAGTCGACGCCGCTGCCGTCGCCCAGCGCCAGCGTCTGCCACCCGAAGTTCCCGACCAGCAGGTCACCGGGCCCGAAATCCGGGTGTCGGCTCTCGACGACCTCGGCGAGGGTGCGCCCCGGCATCAGGTCGCCGGGCGCGAGGCTCGCACCGCGGAAGGTCCACGCCGGGTCCATCAGCATGCGCATGTAGGGATCCAGGGACAGGTAGCGATTGCGCACCAGGAACTGGCCGTCGCCCGGGCCGGGCAGCTCCCGGCTCTCGATGCGGAAGTCGTCGGGAACCGGCAGGCCGTCGGGCACGCGCTGGAACAGGACCCGGGTGGTGGTGCGCATGGCGGGATCTCGTGGCGGAACGCGGCGAAGTCTATCGCCGGCCGACGCGTCGGGCGCGGCCCCGATACGGCGCGGGCACCGCGATGGTGCAATGCCGCATCGGCGGGCGCGCCGCGTGCGCCCGCGCACGGTCGACGCTCCGCGTCCCTGCGCAGCAGCGTGCGCCGCCCCCTGGCGGGCGCCGGGTCGCGTGAAGGTTCCCGCGCACCGCATCGCCGGCGCGTCGCGGTGCGTGTGATCGAGTCCGCCCCGTGCGCGGACGGTGCCGCGCATGACGTCCGTAACGTTGCATGCGCGGCGACGCGGGTAGACTGCGTGGTACGAGATGACGCGCTCGCACGCCGGAAACGGCGCCTCCATCGCGACACCGTTCTTTAGCAGCGTTTCCGCATCCACACGTCCGGCGCGCCGCAGCATATTGAGCGGCGGTGCTTGACGGGCATCACGGTGTGCCGACGCGGAACAGGCGATGATGGGTCAGGATGACGTGAGCCGCGTGCGCAGGGGGAATGCCGCGCGGCGCGTATGAGCAGCCTCCGGGCCAATGCGCCCGGACGGCAGCGGACACGATCGCGACGACGCGCACGACGGTAATAAAAACTTCAGGCAGAGCAGGCACACGGGGAGACCACAGGGAACATCAACCGAGGGAGCAGTCATGTCGCAGAGCAGCGTGCTGGAACTCGCCCAGAGGGAGTACGGCGATCGACGCGCCGTCGTCGAGATGAGCTTCGACGAATATCTCGACGGCTGCCGCAACGAGCCCCTGATGTACGCCGGCCCGGCCGAGCGCATGCTCGACGCGATCGGTGAGCCCCGGATCCTCGACACCGCGACCGACCAGCGCCTCGGGCGCATCTTCCAGAACCGCTACCTGCGGTGCTATCCGTACTTCGCCGACTTCTTCGGCATGGAGGAGGTGATCGAGCGCCTCGTCGGCTTCCTGCGCCATGCCGCGCAGGGCCTCGAGGAGCGCAAGCAGATCCTCTATCTCCTCGGCCCGGTCGGCGGCGGCAAGTCCTCCCTCGCGGAGCGGCTGAAGCAGCTCGCCGAGGAGCGGCCGATCTACGTGCTGAAGGCGAACGACCAGCTGAGCCCGCTGTACGAGAGTCCGCTCGGTCTGCTCGACCCGCAGCGCTACGGCGAGCGGCTCGAGGCCGATTACGGCATCCCGCGCCACAAGCTCCCGGGGCTGTGCTCGGCGTGGGCGCTGAAGCGGCTCGACGAGTTCGAGGGCGACATCCGCCGCTTCACCGTCGCGCGGCTCTACCCGTCGCGCCGGCGCCAGATTGCGGTCGCGAAGACGGAGCCGGGCGACGACAACAACCAGGACATCTCCACCCTGGTGGGCAAGCCGGACATCCGCAAGCTCGAGTTCTTCAGCCAGGACGACCCGGACGCCTACTCCTACTCGGGAAGCCTGAACATCACCACGCAGGGCGTGCTCGAGTTCGTCGAGATGTTCAAGGCGCCGCAGAAGATGCTGCACCCGCTGCTCACCGCGACCCAGGAGCGCAACTACATCGGCTCCGAGAACCTGGGCGCGCTGCCGTACCACGGGCTGATCCTGGCGCATTCGAACGAGTCGGAGTGGCAGAGCTTCAAGGCCAACCGCAACAACGAGGCCTTCCTCGACCGGATCTGCGTGATCGAGGTGCCGTACTGCCTGCGCTACTCGGAGGAGGCCAGGATCTACGAGAAGATCCTGCGCGAGTCGGAGCTTGCGGCGGCGCCCTGCGCGCCCGGTACCCTGGAGATGCTCGCGCGATTCTCCGTGCTCACGCGCCTGAAGCCGCACGAGAACTCCTCGCTGTACTCCAAGATGCACGTCTACAACGGCGAGAGCCTGCGCGACGCCGATCCGCACGCGAAGACCGTGCAGGAGTACCGCGACGTCGCGGGCGTCGACGAGGGCATGTCAGGGCTGTCCACCCGTTTCGCGTTCAAGGTGCTCTCCGAGGCGTTCAACTACGACACCCAGGAGATCGCCGCGGACCCGGTGCACCTGATGTACGTCCTCGAGCGGGCGCTGCGCCGCGAGCAGCTCCCCGAGGAGGTCGAGCAGCGTTACCTGACGTTCCTCAAGGAGGACCTCGCCGCGCGCTACGCGGAGCACGTCGGGAAGGAGATCCAGAAGGCGTACCTCGAGTCGTACGACGATTACGGCCAGAACCTGTTCGACCGCTACATCGCGTACGCCGATGCGTGGATCGAGAACCAGGACTTCAAGGACCCGGACACCGGGCAGCTCATGGACCGCGAGACGCTGGACCGTGAGCTCGCGAAGACCGAGAAGCCGGCGGGCATCGCGAACCCCAAGGACTTCCGCAACGAGGTCGTGAAGTATGCGCTGCGCGAGCGGGCCCGCAACGAGGGGCGCAACCCGCGCTGGACCGCGTACGAGAAGATCCGCGAGGTGATCGAGCAACGCATGTTCGCGAACGTCGAGGAGCTGCTGCCGGTGATCTCCTTCGGCGCGAAGAAGGACAGCGAGACGGAGCAGAAGCACCAGGCATTCCTCGAGCGCATGGTCGAGCGGGGCTACACGGAACGCCAGGTGCGCCGCCTCGTCGACTGGTACATGCGCGTGCGCAAGGCCGGCTGAGCGCCGCACGCGGTCGTCACGCCGGTCACGGGTACCGGGCCTCTCCCTGAGGTGAGGGCATCGAACATGGACGTCATCGTCGACAGGCGCCAGCACGCGGGCGGCAAGAACGTCGGCAACCGGCAGCGCTTCGTCGAGCGCGCGCGTGCGCAGATCCGCCAGGCGATCAAGGAGAGCCTGAAGGATCGCCGCATCGCCGATTCGGATCGCGGCGAGACGGTGTCCATCCCGCGCGACGACATCCACGAGCCGGGCTTCACCCACGACGCGCGCACCGGGCGCCGCGAGCACGTGCTGCCGGGCAACCGGGAGTTCGTCGAGGGCGACCGGATCGAGCGCCCGGAAGGCGGCGGCGGCAGGGGCGGCGGCGGGAGTGCCGACGGCGACGGAGAGGACAGCTTCACGTTCGAGCTGTCGCGCGACGAGTTCCTGGACATCTTCTTCGAGGACCTCGAGCTGCCGGACATGGTCAAGGCCCGGGTCGCGTCGGAGCGCGCCGCGCTGCCGCAGCGCGCCGGCTACACCACCGACGGGCCACCGGTGCGCATCAACATGATGCAGACGATGCGCAAGTCCATGGCCCGGCGCGTCGCGCTGGGGCGTCCCGGGCGCGGCGCCGTGGAGACGCTGGAGCGCGAGCGCGAGGGGCTCGCGCGTGGAGACATCGTTCCTGCGGACGGGCGCCCGACGCACGCGCGCATCGCCGAGATCGACGAGATGCTCGCGCGCGCCCGCGAGCGGCGTCGCCGCATCCCGTTCATCGACCCCATAGACCTGCGCTACAACTACTTCCGCCGCGTGCCGCGGCCGGTGGCGCAGGCGGTGATGTTCTGCCTGATGGACGTGTCCGCGTCCATGGACGAGCACATGAAGGACCTCGCCAAGCGCTTCTTCATGCTGCTGCACCTGTTCCTGACCCGGCGCTACGAGCGCGTGGAGGTGGTGTTCATCCGCCATACCCAGCACGCGCAGGAGGTGGACGAGGAGACCTTCTTCCACGACCGGCTCACCGGCGGCACCGTGGTGTCCACCGCGTTCGAGGAGATGCTGCGCGTGATCGGCGAACGCTTTCCGGTGGACAGCTGGAACCTCTACCTCGCGCAGGCCTCCGACGGCGACGACTGGCGCGAGGACATCCCCCACTGCTGCAGGCTGCTGGCCGAGCGCGTGCTGCCACTGTGCCAGTACGCGGCGTACATCGAGGTGGGGCGCGACCCGGACGCGCCGGGCGGCCTGGTGCCGCGCGCGGAGAGCGATCTCTGGCAGGCCTACGCGGGGCTGGCCGCCGACGAGCGGCGCTTCGCGATGCGCCGTGTGGACGCGCCGCGCGACATCTACCCCGTGTTCCGCGAGCTGTTCGCGCGCCGCGGGGCCGGCGCGTGAACGCGTCGGCGGCCTCGCGCGTGCGCGCGCCGCTGTTCGAGGGCGGCGACTGGGTGCTCGCCGACATCGAGCGAATCCACGACGCCGTCACCGAGGTGGGCGCCGGCGAGCTGGGTCTGGACCTCTACCGCAACCGCATCGAGGTCATCACCTCCGAGCAGATGCTGGACGCGTACGCGTCGCTGGGCCTGCCGCACATGTACCGCCACTGGTCCTTCGGCAAGCGCTTCGCGCGTCACGAGGCGCTCTACCGCAAGGGCATGATGAGCCTCGCGCTGGAGATGATCGTGAACTCCGATCCGGCGGTGTGCTACCTGATGGAGGAGAACAGCGCCACCGCGCAGGCGACCGTCCTGGCCCACGCGGCGATGGGCCACAACCACTTCTTCAAGACCAATCGCGTGTTCCGGGAATGGACGCATGCCGACACGATCCTCGACTACGCCGAGTTCGTGCGCAATTACGTCTCGCGCTGCGAGGAGCGCCACGGCCTGCGCGAGGTGGAGCGCACCCTCGACGCGGCGCACGCGCTGCAGGAGCAGGGCGTGGATCGCAGCCGAAGCCGCGGCCGGCACACGGTGGAGGACGAGCGGCGCCGGCTCGCCGAGCGCCGGCGCTACCAGCGCGAGCACGAGATGGAGCTGTGGCGGGTGGTGGCGCCGAGCGATCCGGTCGCCGGAGGGGACGCGGATCCCGACCACGAGGCAGAGGACCGGGCGCTCGCGCTGCCGGAGGAGAACGTGCTGCTGTTCCTCGAGAAGCACTCCCCGGCGCTGAAGCCGTGGCAGCGCGAGCTGCTGCGCATCGTGCGCACGCTGTCGTCGTACTTCGAGCCCCAGCGCCAGACCAAGATGATGAACGAGGGCTGCGCGTGCTGGTGCCACTACACCATCATGCACCGGCT
This sequence comes from uncultured Gammaproteobacteria bacterium, assembly GCA_965365655.1. Classification (GTDB taxonomy): domain Bacteria; phylum Pseudomonadota; class Gammaproteobacteria; order HK1; family HK1; genus JBFHNV01. Next base: position 5,873 of record CBDUCN010000178.1, read on the forward strand.
GCGCGACAAGGGACTGCTCACCGAGGGCGCGATGCTCGAGTTCCTGCACCTGCACTCGTCGGTGGTCGCGCAGCCGCCGTTCGACCAGCGTGGCTATTCGGGCATCAACCCGTATGCGCTGGGCTTCGCGATGTGCCGCGACATCGAGCGCATCTGCTCCGAGCCCGACGACGAGGACCGGGAGTGGTTTCCGGACATCGCGGGCAACGGCCGGGCCCTGGAGACGCTGAAGTGGGCGTGGACGGAATTCCGCGACGAGAGCTTCGTGCGCCAGTTCCTGTCACCGCGGCTGATCCGGCAGTTCCGGCTGTTCCGCCTCGACGACGACGCCGCGAGCGACGTGCTCACGGTGGGCGCCATCCACGACGACCGCGGCTATCGCCGGGTGCGCAAGGCGCTGGCGGCGAGCTTCGACCCGGGCGAGAGCCGCCCGCGCCTGGAGGTGACCGGCGCCGATCTCCGCGGCGATCGCCGCCTCACCATCAGCCACGCCGTGCGTCACGGTCGCACGCTCGATCCGCTGGAGGCGCGGCGCACGCTGCGCCACCTGGCCACGCTGTGGGGCTACCCGGTGGTGCTCGACGAGGTGGACGACACGAGCGGCGACGTGGTCGCGACCCACCGAGGCGACGCGAGCTGACGGGCGGCCCCGAAGGGCACGGGCCCGCTGCGGGCCGGGCTCAGCGCCAGCGGGCCTGCAGCTCGTCGAGGGCCTTCGCGCCGGGGCACAGATCCACGTGGTCCAGCGTCGCGAGCGGCGCGTCCACGGTGCGCGCGACCCTGTGCATGTCGGGGGCGTCCTCGTCGAGGTAGAGCAGCCCCGTCGGGATCTCGCCCCGGGACTGGCAGCCGAGCAGGACCTTGAGCGCGCTCGCGCGGTCGGTGGGATCGTAGTCCGCAGCCACGTGGGACAGCCGGACCCGGGAGCCGTCGTGCAGCGTGACCGGCGTGACGCTGCCGGCTTCCGTCTCCGCGGTGATCGGCTCGCTGACCGGGATGAAGTCGGCGTGCACGACCTCGACGTCGTGGCCGCGCACGTGCGCGTAGCTCTTCGTCGACGCCTCGTGGTCGTTGAACGTGACGCAGGGCGAGAGGACGTCGATCAGCGCGAAGCCGCGATGGCGCAGGCCCGCCTTGATGAGCGGCACGAGCTGCGCCTTGTCGCCGGAGAAGCCGCGCGCGACGAAGCTCGCGCCCAGCGTGATCGCCATCATCACCGGGTCCACCGGCGTCTGCGTGTTCACCTCGCCCTTCTTGCGCGCGCTGCCCACGTCCGCCGACGCCGAGAACTGGCCCTTGGTCAGCCCGTACACGCCGTTGTTCTCGATCACGTAGAGCATGTCCAGGTTGCGCCGGATGGCATGCACGAACTGGCCGAGCCCGATCGACAGGGAGTCGCCGTCGCCGGACACGCCGACGTTGATCAGCCGGCGATTCGCACCGGCCGCGCCGGTGGCCACGGCCGGCATGCGCCCGTGCACGGCGTTGATGCCGTGGGCGCCGCGCAGGAAGTACGCGGGCGTCTTCGAGGAGCAGCCGATGCCCGACAGCTTCGCGACCTGCTCCATGGACACGTCGAGCTCGAAGAAGGCCTGCACGAGGGCGGCGCTGACCGAGTCGTGCCCGCAGCCGGCGCACAGCGTGGACATGCCCCCCTCGTAGTCGCGCAGCGTGAGCCCGAGGCGGTTGCGGGGGAGCCCGGCGTGCTCCACGCGGGGCTTGGCCATGAAGGTCATGCGGCGGCGCTCCTGTCGACGTGGGTACGTACGGCGTCCACCACCGCGCCGGCCTCGAGGGGCAGGCCGTCGTAGTGGCGCACCGATTCGAGCTTCTCGCGCGGGCAGCGGGTCTCGGTCAGCAGCAGGTGGCGGAGCTGCCCGTCGCGGTTCTGGTCCACGACGAACACGCGCTCGTGGGCGGCCAGGAACTCCTCGACCTCGCGGCCGAACGGAAACGCGCGCGGACGGCAGTAGTCGAGGTGCACGCCTTCGCCGGCGAGGCGGGCGATCGCCTCGCGCACCGCGGCGTCGCTGCTGCCCACGGCGAGGATGCCGAGGTCGCTGCGCCCGGGCGTGGGCACGATGACCGCGGGCGGCACCCGCTCGGCGGCCGTGTACCACTTGCGGCACAGCCGGTCGAGCACCTCCTGGTACTCCACCGGGTCCTCCGTGTACGCGGCGCGCGGGTTGTGGCCGGAGCCGCGGGTGAAGTACGCGCCCTTGGGGTGCACCCCGGGCAGCGTGCGCCGCGGGATGCCGTCGCCGTCCACGTCGGCGTAGCGGTGGAACTGCTCGATGGCCTCCAGCGCCTCGCGGTCCAGCACCTTGCCGCGGTCCGGCCGGCGCGCGTCGTCCCAGGTGAGCTCCGGCACCATCCAGTCGTTCATGCCGATGTCGAGGTCGGTCAGCACGATCACGGGCGTCTGCAGCCCCTCCGCGAGGTCGAAGGCCTCGACCGCGAGCTCGAAGCACTCTCGCGGGTCCGCAGGGAACAGCAGCACGTGCCGGGTGTCACCGTGGGAGGCGTACGCGCAGGCCAGGATGTCGGACTGCTGGGTGCGCGTCGGCATGCCGGTGGACGGGCCGACGCGCTGCACGTCGAACAGCACGAGCGGGATCTCGGTGAAGTACGCGTAGCCGAGGAACTCGCTCATCAGCGAGATCCCGGGTCCGCTGGTCGCGGTGAAGCTGCGCGCGCCGGCCCAGCCGGCACCCACGGTCATGCCTGCCGCCGCGAGCTCGTCCTCCGCCTGCACCAGCAGGTAGCGCCGCTCTCCGGTCTCCGGGTCCTTGCGGAAGCGCTCGCCGAAGGTGCCGAAGGCGTCCATCAGCGACGTGGACGGTGTGATCGGGTACCAGGCGCCGAAGGTGGCGCCGGCATAGATGCAGCCGAGCGCCGCCGCGGTGTTGCCGTCCACCACGACGTGACCCGCAGTGCGGTCCATGGCCTCGACCCGGGTGTCCAGCGGGCACGCGAAGTGCTCGCGCGCGTGGTCGAAGCCGAGCGCCAGGGCCTTCTCGTTGGCCGCCACCAGGTCCGGCTTGCTCGCGAAGGTGCGCTTCAGCAGGTCGCTCACCACCTCGCGGTCGATGTCCAGCAGCGCGATCAGCGCCCCGACGCACGCGATGTTCTTCATCAGGATGCGGGTGCGCGAGCCCTCGAAGTGATCCGCGCACAGCCGCGCCAGCGGCACGCCCATCACCGTCACGTCGGTGCGGTCCAGCATGCGCTGCCGCGGCCAGGTGTTGTCGTACAGGAACACGCCGCCGGGGCGCACCGCCGCGAGGTCCTGGCGGTAGGTCTCCGCGTTCATCGCGACCATCACGTCCACGCGGCCCGCGCGCGCGAGGTGGCCGTCCTTGTTGACCCGGATCTCGAACCAGGTGGGCAGGCCCTGGATGTTGGACGGGAAGTAGTTCTTCGCCGACACCGGCACGCCCATGCGGAAGATGGCCTTCATCAGCATCGCGTTGGCGCTCGCCGAGCCGGTGCCGTTCACCGTGGCGATGCGGATGACGAAGTCGTTCAGCCGGCCTTCTTGGTTGCTTGCCACGGCTCCGGGCTCTCCTTGTGGTCGCTGGCGTAGGGCACCCTCAGGGTGGATTTCTGCATGTCCCACGCGGCGGTGGGGCAGCGCTCGGCGCACAGCCCGCAGTGCACGCACACGTTCTCGTCCTTCAGCATCACGCGCCCGGTCTGCGGCAGCGTCTCGGAGACGAACAGCGGCTGCGCGAGGTTGGTGGCCGGGGCCTTCAGGCGGCCGCGCAGCTCCGCCTCCTCGCCGTTCGCCGTGATCGCCAGGCAGTCCACCGGGCAGACGTCCACGCAGGCGTCGCACTCGATGCACAGCCGCGCCGTGAACACCGTCTGCACGTCGCAGTTCAGGCAGCGCTGGGCCTCGGTGGCGGCCAGCGCGCCGGTGTAGCCCAGCTCCACCTCGATGGTCAGGGCCTTGAAGCGCTGCTCGGGGTCCGCCTGGGGCACCGCGTGGCGGGCCGCGGCGTCGAACTCGTTGCTGAAGCTCCACTCGTGGAGCCCCATCTTCCGGCTGCCGAGGTTCATCGCGAACGGCAGACGCTCATCCAGCGGCAGGCCCTGGCAGTGCTTGTGGATGGAGATCGCGGCCTGGTGGCCGTGCTCGACGGCCCAGATGATGTTCTCGGGGCCCCACGCGGCGTCGCCGCCGAAGAACACGCCGTCGCGCGTGGACGCGAAGGTGGTGCGGTCCACCACCGGCATGCCATGGCCGTCGAAGTCGATCCCGAGGTCGCGCTCGATCCACGGAAACGCGTTGTCCTGGCCGATGGCCAGGATCACGTCGTCGCACGGGATGGTGACCTCGCCGACGGCTTGCGAGCGCAGGCGCCCGCCGGCGTCCTCGGCGTACTCGAGAACCGTGAAGCGCATGCCGGTGACGCGGCCGTTCTCGACGACGATCGCCTCCGGTGAATGGCACTCCTTGATCTCGACCCTCTCCTCCTCGGCGTCTTCCAGCTCCCAGGCCGAGGCCTTGAAGTGGGCGCGGGGCTTGCGCGCCATGACCTTCACGTCGCGCCCGCCGAGGCGCAGCGCCGTGCGGC
>CBDUCN010000179.1:0-10411 GCA_965365655.1 uncultured Gammaproteobacteria bacterium
GGCTGAAGAACGCCGCGCGCGAGGGCACGCAGACCGCGTACGGCCCGAAGTTCGGTCCGGTGGGCCTCGTGGAGACCCTCGAGGCCTGCAAGGCGCACCCGCACTACTCGGCGCCGCTCGGCCCGAACCAGGGTCGCGGTGTTGCCAGCGGCTTCTGGTTCAACATCGGCGGCGAGAGCTGCGCGAACCTGAACGTCAGCGAGGACGGCACCGTCGCGCTGATGGCGGGCACGCCGGACATCGGCGGCTCGCGCGCGTCGCTGCGCCAGCAGGCAGCCGAGGTGCTGGGGATCCCGCTGGAGCGCATCCGCCCGCTGATCGCCGACACCTCCAGCCTCGGCTACACCTTCCTCACCGGCGGCAGCCGCGCGACCTTCGCGACCGGCATGGCGGTGATCGAGGCCGCGCACGACGTCGTGAACCAGATGCGCGAGCGCGCGGCGAAGATCTGGGAGATCCCGGTCGACGCCGTGGTGTGGGAGGACGGCGCCGCGAAGCCCGCGGGCAGCAACGCCGGTGACTTCGAGCCGATGAGCTTCGCCGACATCGCGAAGGTGGCCGGCAAGTCCGGCGGCCCGCTGGTCGGCAAGGCCGCGATCAACGCGCAGGGCGCCGGGCCCAGCTTCGGCACCCACCTCGTCGACGTCGAGGTGGACCCCGACACCGGGCGCGTCAGCGTCGTGCGCTACACCGCGTTCCAGGACGCCGGCAAGGCGGTCAACCCGGACTACGTGGAAGGCCAGATCCAGGGCGGCGCGGTGCAGGGCATCGGCTGGGCGCTGAACGAGGAGTACATCTACGGCGCCGACGGCAAGCTGCAGAACGCGGGCTTCCTCGACTACCGCATCCCCGTGTGCTCCGACGTGCCGATGATCGACGCCGTGATCGTCGAGGTGCCGAATCCGAACCACCCGTACGGCGTGCGCGGCGTCGGCGAGACGCCGATCGTGCCGCCGATGGCCGCGATCGCGAACGCGGTGGCCGACGCCACCGGCATCCGCTTCACCGCGCTGCCGATGTCGCCGCCGCGGGTGCTGAAGCGCCTGCTCGAGAACCGGCTGCCCGACGCCGCGGAGTGACGGTGCGCGCCGCGCGGTCGGGCACGCAGCGTACGTCAGCAGCCGGCGCGGTCCGCCGGCCGCGGGCCGCGTAGTCGGGGCGTTCGGGCATGGCGCGCGTCGTGCTGTCCGGGAACCTGCGCCAGGTCGCCGGCGGCGAGTCCGAGTTCCAGATCGACGCGCGCGACGTGCGCGGCGTGCTGAAGGGCCTGGTCGCGTTGCACCCGGCGCTGGAGCCCCACCTCGAGGAAGGGATCGCGGTCGCCATCGACGGCGAGATCCACCAGGACGCATGGTTCTCACCGGTGCGCCCGGACAGCGAGGTGCACATCATGCCGCGCATCGCCGGCGGCTGATGGAGCCGCTGATGGGGTCAAGTCTTGACATTTGACACTATTCGTCCGGGTCGTTTGCACCCCGGCGCATCTGAGAGTCGGTGTCTTCGGCGGACCTCGTCAATAGTGTCAAATGTCAAGACTTGACCCCATTGCTGCCACCGTGGAGCGGCTCGAGCGCTGCTACGCGAGTGCGGTGCACGACGTGATGCGGGGCCTCGGCCTCGAGGACTTCGTGCTCCCGCCGGGGATCCATCCCATCGATCCGGCGTCGCGGCTGTGCGGCCCGGTGTTCACGATGAGCGGGCGCGTCGACCGGGACGTCGGCCGGCACGAGACGCTGCTCGGCTGGACCGGCTTCCTGTCGAAGGCGCCTGCCGGGCACGTGGTGGTGTGCCAGCCCAACGATCACCGCGTCGCGCACATGGGCGAGCTGTCCGCGGAGACGCTGAAGCTGCGCGGCGTGCGCGGCTACGTGGTGGACGGCGGCTGCCGCGACGTCGAGCTGTGCCTGGAGGTGGGGCTGCCGATCTGGTGCCGCTACTTCACGCCGCTGGACGTGACCGGATACTGGATCCCCGACGCGTACCAGGTGCCGGTGACGATCGGCGACGTCACCGTGCACGCGGGCGACTACCTCATCGCGGACCGCGACGGCGTGTGCGTGATCCCGGGCGCGCGGGTGGGCGAGGTGCTCGACGCCGCGGAGGCCGCGGTGAGCACCGAGAACACGATGCGCGACGCGATCCGCGCGGGGCTGGATCCGCAGCAGGCGTACCTGAAGTACGGCAAGTTCTGAGCTCGACGCCTGTCGCCGGCGCGCGACGGCGCCTCGAGTCACGACGAATCACGGCCGGCGCGATGCCGGGACGAGGAGACCGCACCGATGCCCCACATCCGCACCGACGACGACGTGAGCCTGTACTACGAGGAGGCGGGCCGCGGCACGCCGGTGGTGTTCGTGCACGAGTTCGCCGGCGACCATCGCAGCTTCGAGCCGCAGATGCGCTACTTCTCGCGCAGCCATCGCTGCATCGCGTACGACGCGCGCGGCTACCCGCCGTCGGAGGTGCCGGACGACGTCGCGCGCTACTCGCAGGAGCGCGCGGCGGACGACATCCTCGCGGTGCTCGACGGGCTGGAGCTCGAGCAGGCGCACATCGTGGGCGTGTCCATGGGCGGCTTCGCGACCGTGCACTTCGGCCTGCGCCACCCGGCACGCGCGCTGTCGCTCGCCCCGGGCGGATGCGGCTACGGCTCGCCGCCCGCGGTGCACGAGGCGTTCGCGAAGGAAGCGCAGGCGATGGCGCAGCGCATCCGGGACGTCGGCATGGAGCACATGGCCGAGGACTACTCGGTCACCTCCGCGCGCGTCCAGTACCAGAACAAGGATCCACGCGGCTGGGCCGAGTTCAAGCGCCAGCTCCAGGAGCACTCCACGACGGGCTCCGCGAACACGATGCAGGGCGTGCAGTCACGCCGGCCGTCGCTGTTCGACCTGGAAGAGGGGCTTCGCGCGATCACCGTGCCGATGCTGGTGATGGCCGGCGACGAGGACGACCCGGCGCTGGAGGCGTCGCTGTTCCTCAAGCGCGTGGTGCCGTCGGCGGGGCTGGTGCTGTTCCCGAAGACCGGGCACGCGCTGAACCTCGAGGAGCCGGCGCTCTACAACCAGCACCTCGACGCGTTCTTCCACCTGGTGGAGGCCGGGCGCTGGGAGTCCAGGGACCCGAGGTCGATCACGGCGTCGATACTCAGCAGCGACCGGTGAGCGTGATCGGATCGAGACGGTCGCCCGGGCGCCGTCAGCGGGCGCCGCGCCGCCCGTCCGTCGCCATCATGCACAGCACCTCGAACATGAGCTGCGCGCCGAGCTGTGCAGTGTTCGTCGTCGGATCGTACTGCGGTGCGACCTCGACCACGTCGCCGCCCACCACGTCCAGGCCGCCGAGCCCGCGCAGCAGCTGCAGGCCTTCGCGCGGCAGGATGCCGCCGATCTCCGGCGTGCCGGTGCCGGGCGCATAGGCCGGGTCGAAGCCGTCCACGTCTATCGACACGTAGACCGGGCCGTCGCCGAGCACGGCGCGGGCGGTGACGATCGTCTGCTCCACGCCCCTGCGCATGAAGTCCTCGATGTGCACCACCGTCATGCCCGACTCGTACGAGAACTCCCAGACGAGCTCCGAGGAGCCGCGGATGCCGATCTGGATCGTGCGCTCGGGGTCCAGCACGCCGTCGAGAACGGCGTGGCGAAACGGGCCGCCGTGGTGGAACTTCGCGCCGTCGTAGATGCCGCCGGTGTCGCAGTGCGCGTCGATGTGCAGCAGCCCGACGGGCCGATCGCGTCCGATCGCCTTCAGGATGGGATAGGTGATCGAATGGTCGCCGCCCGCGCTCAACGGGCGCACGCCGGCATCGACCACCGCGTTGAAGTAGGTCTCGATGTCCGCGAGGGAGTCGTCCAGCGAGTAGCGGCTGACGGGACAATCTCCGACGTCGGCAAACTTCAGGCGGCTGATCGGCGCGATGCCGGTCTCGTGGTTGTAGGGCCCGATCCGCTCGATCGCGCGGATGGCGCGCGGGCCGAGGCGTGCGCCCGCGCGGTTGGACACGCCGAGGTCCATCGGCACGCCGATCAGCGCGACGTCCAGGCCGTCGACCGAGTCCCGGGCCGGCGCATCGAGGAACGTCGAGATCCCCGAGAACGGCGCGCGGCGGCGGCCGTCATCGGTCTGCGTGGTCTGCGCGATCGCCCTCAGCGCCGGGTCGTGGATCTCGAACATGGATGCGTCGCCGTAGCGCCGGCGCAGCTCGTCCAACTTGTCGCTGTCCATCGTTCGTCCTCGTGCGGCGGTGCGGCGGATCCCCGCGAACCCGTGAGCGGAGCGTACCCGGGAGTGTGACCGCGCGTGCGCCGCGAGGCCATCGGCTGCGCGCGCCGCTCACCGGCCGTCGCCGGACCCTGGGCCGCGCGGGTCGCGCGTTGCCGGGGCACCGTGCTGCGACAGCAGATCCAGCGTCCGCGGATCGCGCTCGCCGGCGTAGTACCGATCGAGCACCTTCTCGAACACCGAGCCCGCGGGCGCCACGTGGGCGAACAGGGTTGCGCAGGACCGGAGCTTGAGATCGTCGGGCGAGCCGAAGATCTCGTGCGCGGTGCGGCCCGGCACGTCGAGCAGGGCCTGCGCGCACTCGACGAGCCGCGGCCCGAGCACCGGATGCGCGAGATATGCCCGCGCCTCGTCGAGGCCCGCGATCGCGTAGCGCCGCGCCGTCGCGCTGTGCCCGAGCCCGGCGAGCTGCGGGAACACGAACCACATCCAGTGTGAGCGCTTGCGGCCGCCGCGGATCTCCGCGAGCGCCCGCGAGTGACACTCTTCCTGCGCCGTCAGGAAGCGGGCGAGATCGTGAGGGTCGTCCGGGCCCGTGGCGTCGCTGCTCATGACATGCTCGCTGATCGTGCGGACCTCCTTCGTAACGCGCCAGGTGGCCGGCTGCAAGCGGCAGCGCAGTCCGCCCCGAGATCCCCGGGCGCACGCGATACCGCACGTTGCGCCGTGACATGACGCGTCTGCCGCATCGGCGACGCCCGACGGCGAAGCCGGCGATGACGGCGCGGCGGTCCTGCGGCGACGAGGCCGTCGGGCCGGCCGGCGGCACGAAAGGGCCGGTGAATCCTGTCATCACCGGCGCAGCGGGGTGACACCCGAAGGAAGCGCTCTCTCACCGTCCTGCTAGAGTCCGGCGGGCGTTCGCAGGGGGAAGCCGTGATGTCCGCTGGTGCAACGAACCTGTCGCCGCTCCGCAGCGGGACGCACCCATCGCGCGGCGGAGCGGGGCGTCGGGCGACAAGGCACGCCGCCGTGCCGGCGCAGCGACCGGAGGCGCGCACGGCATGACAGCCGGGGCGAAGGCCGTGACGAGGCGCCACGCGCGGCACGAGAAGGCGGTGAATATCGCGCTGCAAGGTGGCGGTGCGCACGGCGCCTTCACCTGGGGCGTGCTCGACAAGCTGTTCGAGGACGACCGTATCTGGATCGAGGCGATCAGCGGCACCTCCGCGGGCGCGATGAACGCCGTGGTGGCGGCACAGGGCATGTACGAGAACGGCGCCGCAGGCGCCCGCGAGCACCTGCACCGGTTCTGGGAGGCCACCAGCCGGGCCGCGCGGCACAGCCCCATCCAGCGTTCCGCGTGGGCCCATCTCACCGGCTCCTGGTCCCTGGACAGCTCGCCCAGCTACGTGTTCTTCAACATGCTGCAGCGGGTCGCCTCGCCCTACGATCTCAATCCCCTGGACCACAATCCGCTGCGCGACCTGGTCGACGAGCTGGTCGACTTCGACAAGGTGCGCGCCTGCGGCGACATGGGGATCTTCATCTCCGCCACCAACGTGACAACCGGGCGCGTGCGGGTCTTCGAGCGCGAGGAGATCACGCTGGACACGGTGATGGCATCGGCGTGCCTGCCTTACCTGTTCAAGGCCGTGGAGATCGACGGCTGCGCGTACTGGGACGGCGGCTACATGGGCAACCCGCCGCTGTTCCCGTTCTTCCACGGCAGCCCCTCGGACGACATCGTGATCGTGCAGATCAACCCGGTGCTGCGCGAGGGCACGCCGCGCACCGCGGCCGAGATCCAGAACCGCGTGAACGAGATCACCTTCAACAGCGCGCTGCTGCACGAGCTCCGCGCGATCGACTTCGTTCGCCGGCTGCATGACCACGGAAGGCTCGATCCGGGAGAGTACCGGCGCGTGAACCTGCACATCATCGAGGCGCGCAAGATGATGCGGCCGCTGGACGCCTCGTCGAAGCTGAACGCCGAATGGGCCTTCCTGCGTCACCTCTTCGCGATCGGACGCGACGCCGCCGAGCAATGGCTTGCGAAGCACTTCGACGATCTCGGGGTGCGTTCCAGCGTCGACGTGCGACAGATGTTCCAGGGCGTGGGCGTGTTGCCGCACGCGCGTTGAGACGCGTTCCGGGTCCGCTGACGCCGTCCCGGCGCGCGGCCGCCGCGGTGCGGACCGCAGCGCCGTGTCCTCTCGTCCGCGCTCGATGCCGGGCGACGTCGCACTCCGCAGCGGCCGGTTGCAAACGATACGGCCAGTCCGTAGAACGGGAGCGCCGCTGCGGGGCGGCAACGTTGCGGGAGGGCGGCGATCAATCATGCAGGCGGCACGATGACCGGTGATGCCGTGCAGCGCGGCGCCGCCGCGAGCGGCGGGCCGTGGCACTCCCAGTTCGGACAGGACCGCTTCCTCGACCGCGAGATATTCCACGGCCGCCGCGACGGCGTGTTCGTGGAGGCCGGCGCGTACGACGGCGTGACCGGGTCCAACACGGCGTTCTTCGAGCGCGTGCGCGGCTGGCGCGGCCTGCTCGTCGAGCCGTCCCCGTCGCTCGCGGCGCACGCCCGGCGACATCGCGACAGCCCCGTGCACGAGGTGGCGCTCGCGCCGCGCACCGGTCACGCGCGCTTCATCGACGTGCACGCCGGCTACCGGATGATGGGTGGACTCGAGCGCACGTACCCGGCGGATCTGCTGCACGCGCTGCGCGCGAACGCGCGGCACGAGGAGCAGGTGATCGACGTGCCGACCCGGCCGCTCGCCGCGCTGCTCGACGAGGCCGGGCTCACGCGGGTGGACCTGGTGTCGCTGGACATCGAGGGCGGCGAGATGGCGGTGCTCGAGGACTTCGCGTTCCATCGCTTCCACGTCGACGCGTGGTGCATCGAGAACCACACGCACGCGCCTGCGCTGCGCGCGCTGATGGAGCGTCACGGTTATCTACAGCGGGCGATCCTCGGCGTCGACGAGATCTACGTCCGCCGCGACGCGCGCTCCGAAGGTGACTGCTGAGCCCGCCGCCCTTCCGGGCAGCGCCGCGTTCGGCGCGTGCCGTTACGGCCACATGGTCTATCTCGCGAACGACCGTTTCATCGGGCGCTCGCTGCACGCGTACGGCGAGTACTCCGAGGCGGAGTGTGCGCTGCTGCGCAGGCTGCTCGCGCCCGGCGACCGCGTGGTCGAGGCCGGCGCCAACGTCGGCGCACACACGCTCGCACTGTCGCGCATCGTCGGCGCGCGCGGGCGCGTCGTCGCGTTCGAGCCGCAGCCGCTGATGCACCGGCTGCTCGCCGCGAACCTCGCCCTCGCCGGCGCCGACAACGTCGAGGCGCGCGGCGAGGCGCTCGGCAGCGCGCCGGGAACGCTGCACGTGCCGCCGGTGGACTACGGCGCCACGGGCAACTTCGGCGGCGTCGCGTTGACCGGCGATGGCTCCGGCACCGCGGTCCGGGTGCGCTGCATCGACGAGCTCGAGCTGACGCGCTGCGATCTCGTGAAGGTCGACGTGGAAGGCATGGAGCGCGATGTCGTCGAGGGCGCACGCGACACCATCCGGCGGCACCGTCCCGTGCTCTACGTCGAGAACGATCGCCGCGAGCGATCGCAGGCCCTGATCGCGCTGCTGCTGGACCTCGGCTACCGGCTCTACTGGCACCTGCCGTACCTGTTCAACCCGCACAACTTCCGGGGCGTCACGCGCAACCTGTTCCCCGGCATCGCGTCGATCAACGTGCTGTGCCTGCCCGACGCGCGGCCGCCGCCATCGCAGCGCATGCCGGCGCTGCGCTCGCCCGCGGACTGGTGGCGCTGAGCACGCGCCCGCGCCGCGCTTGCGCGCGATGCCGGCGCACGCTTCAATCCGGGCGTATCCGCGAGCCGGCCCGGTGATGCGATGACCGCACCGCTCCCGCACCCGTTCACGGGCGTCAAGCTCGTCGTCTGGGATCTCGACGACACCTTCTGGTCCGGCACGCTGGACGAGGGCGGCATCCGCTGGGAGCCGCGCAACGAGCGGATCGTGCGCGCGCTGGCTGCGGCGGGCGTGGTCAGCTCCATCTGCTCGAACAACGACCACGACCGGGCGGCGGCGGTGCTGCGCGAGCACGGCCTGTGGGAGCACTTCGTCTTCCCGCGCATCGCGTGGCACGACAAGGCGCGGATGATCGGCGAGCTGCTCGGGGCGGCGGGCCTGCGGGCCGACGACGTCGCGTTCGTCGACGACAATGCCCGCGTGCGCGAGGCGGTTCGTTACCGGCACCCCCGAATGAGAGTCCTGGCGTGCGGGGCGCTGTCCGCGCTGGACCCGGGCGCGATCCCGGTCCTCGATCCGGGGCTGCGGCGCCTCGAGCGCTACCGCGTCCTCGAGCGCAAGGCGAGCGCGCGCAGCCGCACGGCTCCCGGCAGCGACCGGGAATTCCTCGAGGGGTCCCGGATACGCGTGAGCCTGGACGAGGACCCGGCGCCGCACCGGGAGCGGATCGTCGAGCTGATCGCGCGCACGAATCAGCTGAACTTCACGAAGGTGAGGCTCGCGCACGGCGAGCTGGACGCGGTGCTCGGCGACCGGCGGCTGCGCACCGGCACGGTGCGCGTCACGGATCGCTTCGGCGACTACGGCATCGCCGGCTTCTACGCGCTCGACGAAGGCGCGCACCGGCTGCGCCACTTCCTGTTCTCGTGCCGGGTGCTGAACATGGGTGTAGAGCAGTTCGTGTGGCGCCACCTCGGGCGCCCCGCGCTCGACGTGGTGTCGCCGGTGGCCTCGGATCCCGCGACGCCCGACGACGTCGACTGGATCGCGATCGTGGACGCGCCCGGCGGTGCGCCGCAGCCGTGCGGCGCGGCCGCGGGGACCTCGCTGCTGATGAAGGGGGGCTGCGACCTGCTCGCGATGCAGGCGTATCTGCACTCGGAGCAGCTCGGCCCCGGCGGCCTGCGGGTGGACTGGGAGCTGCTGGAGCACGACCAGGGCGTGCAGCGTTACGGCCACAGCGCGCTCGGCATCCTGCTCGCCGTGGACGACGGTGCGCACGTGGATCTGATCGGGCGGCTGCCGTGGCTGCGCAACTGGCAGACGCGGCTGTTCGGCGGCGATTACGACTGGGCGTGCCTGAGCCTGTGGGTCGACTACGCGTGCACGCGCTACCGACACCGCGCTACGGGCCTGGTCGTGCCCGCGTTCGAACCGCTGGGCCCGCAGACCCCGCAGTCGGTATGGCGTTACTGGTGGGGCGAGGACCAGGAACATCGTTCGTGGTTCGAGAGCACGTTCGAGCCGATCGGCCCGCTCACGCCCGGCGAGCTGCGCGATCAGCTCATCGAGCTGCGGCGCCGGATTCCTCGGCGCACCGGCCTCGTCGTCATGAACGGCGCCGAGGTCGACCGGCGCTTCACGTATCCGTGGGGCGCACCGGCGGCGCAGCGCCACCGGATGCTCAACGCCGCGCTGGACGCGATGGGCGCAGCCGACGGCATGCGCGTGCTCGACGTTCGCCGCCGCGTGCACGGGCCGCGACAGCTGGTGGACATGCAGACCCACTTCAGCCGGCGCGCGAGCTTCGATCTGGCCGCGGACCTGCGCCGTGTCATCGGCCTCGCGGAGCCCGCGGACGCGCCGCCGTCCGCGATGCGGCGCCGCAGCGCGGCGGATGCGCCGGCCGGCCGCGGCGATCCCGTGTGAAGCCGTTCACGGGCGTTGCGGGCCGGACGGTGTTAGGAATACAACGGTGCGACAGACCACTGCGAGGAGGACCTCCACATGGCGATGGACAAGGTGTTCGAGTTTCTGAGCCGCCTGCAAACGGACGACGAGCTGGCGACGAAGGCAGACGACGCGTTCGTCTCCGGACTGCACGTCGTGGCGGGAAGCGCCGGATACGGCTTCAGCGAGGACGAGCTCAGGGCAGGAATGGACGCTGCGGCGCAGCGCCCGCTGCCGGAGAGCCTGGAGGATCTGGAGGAGCTGAGCGACGCGGAGCTGGACAACGTCGTCGGCGCCGGGTCGTCGTTCGACACCGTCTTCGCCGGCATCAGCAGCATGGGCATGACCACGGACACGGTGTTCGCCGGCAGCTCGGTGACCGTGGACGGCGTATCGCTTCGCTTCTCGAGCTTCTCGAGCCTCGGGTACACCCGGCGCTGAGCGTGCCGCCCGCGCGCCAGCG
>CBDUCN010000180.1:0-10410 GCA_965365655.1 uncultured Gammaproteobacteria bacterium
GAGGCGATCGCGAAGCAGCCGCACGCGGTGCTGCTGCTCGACGAGATCGAGAAGGCGCACCCGGACGTGTTCAACCTGCTGCTACAGGTCATGGATCACGGGACGCTCACCGACAACAACGGGCGCAAGGCCGACTTCCGCAACGTCGTGCTGGTGATGACCACGAACTGCGGCGCGGAGCAGATGAGCCGGCCGTCCATCGGATTCACCACCCAGGACCACTCCAGCGACTCCTCGGAGGCGATCCGGCGCACCTTCAGCCCCGAGTTCCGCAACCGCCTCGACGCGGTGGTCCAGTTCGCGCCGCTCGACGGCACCACGATCGGCCACGTGGTCGACAAGTTCATCATCGAGCTCGAGAGCCAGCTCGAGGACAAGCACGTCACCTTCGAGGTCGACGAGCTGGCGCGCGCGTGGCTGGCGGAGCACGGCTTCGACCGCCAGATGGGCGCACGCCCGATGGCGCGCGTGATCCAGGAGAACATCAAGCGGCCGCTGGCCGAGGAGCTGCTGTTCGGCAAGCTCGAGCGCGGCGGGCACGTGCGCATCAGCGTCAGCGACGATCGCCTGAGCTTCGAGATCGAGCCCGCGGACTCTCCCGCCAACGTGCCCGAGCCGGGCTGAGCCGACGCCGTCGCCCGCGCTGGCCGGCGCGCGCGTGCGCGCCCCCTGTTGCAGCCATACCGGAGAGATGCCCATGAGGATTGTCGCTGCGGCCGCGTGCCTACTGCTCGTCACCGCGACGGCGACGGCCGCGCCGTTCGACCCGGCGCGCAGCGGCCGGGACGGGGGCTTCCCGGCGGATCCCTACTACGTCGCCAGCCCGGATCAGCTCATCCGCCAGGGCCTGGACCGCATGACCGGCTTCCTGATGGGTTTCCCGCAGGCCTCGCCGGCACAGCTGCGGGAGTTCCTGGAGATCCAGATCGCGCCCTACTTCGACTTCGCGTACATGGCGCGATGGGCCGCCGGCCCGCTGCACCACCGGCTCGGCCCCGACCACCGCGCGGCCCTCACGGCACGGCTGAAGACCCTGTTCCTGGACGCGCTGACACGCAACCTGGGCACCCTCGAACGGCCGCTGCCGCCGGTGGACGTGTTCCCGGCGCGCCCCGGGCGGAGCATGACCGAGGCCAGCGTGTTCGCGCGGGTGCTGCCGGAGGGCCGCCCGCCGCTGCGCCTGGAATTCCGCTTCTACTGGAGCGGCGCGGGCTGGCGGGTGTACGACGTGACCGCGAACGGCGCGAGCGCGGTCGGCTACTACCGCCGCTACTTCACCGCGGCGCTGCGCCGCCACGGACCCGACGCACTGCTGCGCTGACGCGGCGCCACGGCGTTGGACGCCGCCGCCCTCGAGCGTCTCGGCTGGCAGGCCGCCCCACCGTGCACCGCGCCGCGCGTGGACGAGATCCAGCTCTGGCTGGTCGCGGTGCCTCCCGACGACTCCCTCGCGCCGCTGCTCGCGCGGCTCACCCCGGCCGAGCGCGAGCGCGCCGGCGCCAAGCGGGTCGCCGGGAAGCGCGCCGAGTACGTCGCGGGTCAGGCCGCGCTGCGCACCCTGCTCGGCCGCGCGCTGGACGCGGACCCCTGCACGCTGGGCTACCGCCGCGGCGCGAAGGGCAAGCCCTACCTGGACGCACCTCACGACGGCTCGCAGCTGCAGTTCAACATCACCCACTCGGGCGGCGTGGTCGGCGTCGCGATCGCCCGCGGGCGCGAGGTGGGACTGGACATCGAGTGGCACAACGAGCGCACGTCCCCGGAGCGCGTCGCCCGGCGCGCCTTCAGCGCTTCGGAGCAGGCCGCGCTGGCCGCCGCGGATGCACGGGAGCGGCGGCGCCTGTTCTTCCAGATCTGGACCTGCAAGGAGGCGCTGGTGAAGTGCACCGGCCTCGGCATCCACTCCGGGATGGCGAGCTTCGGCATCGCGCTGGACACGGCCGGCGCCGCGTGGGTGAGCGCCGCGCAGGGCCGCCAGGCGGGCGTCGAGCGCCTGCACGTTCATCCGCTGCGGCTGGGCGACGGGCACGCCGGTGCCCTGGTCCACGAGCCTCCGGCCGCGCGGCTGTCGATGCACCTGCTCGCGGGCATGCCGGACCCGCTGGCGGCGCTCTGAACGCTCTCCGTCCGGCACGCCCGGTCGCGAGCACCGCGCGAACATGTGGACTCCCAGGCTCCTCGGGCGGGTCATCGCAGCAGCCCGCCGCAGGAGCAGCGGACCGTCGCCGCCGGCGGCCCGTCGGATCGTTGCCACCTCTGCGCTGCGCGCCCGCGCGCTCGCTCGCGCGGCGCGACACCGCAGTCCCGGGATCAGAAGTAGCGCAGCAGCCGGACCAGCAGGTGATCGTCGCGTGTCAGCGAGCGCTGACGATCGTCGCGCGACATGCCGCTCCACGACCGCGCCTCCACCTCCAGGCGCCAGCGCTCGCCCAGCCGGCGGGAGGCTTCCAGTGACATCACGGCGCCGCTGCCGCCGAGGTCCTGGATCACTCCGGCCAGCAGCTCGCTGCTCTGCGCGTCGTTGAGCGCGAGCCGCAGTCCGACGAACAGGTCGTTCTGGAAGGTCTGCGGCGCGTGGCTGCCGCGGCTGTCGAAGAGATGCTCGGCCAGCAGGCCCACGTCGGTGCCGCGTCCGCCCAGGTTGAACCACGTGAACTCGAAGCCCGCCACCCAGTCCAGGTGCGACGGCCCCTGCCCGCCTTCGTGCACCGCCTCCAGCTTCCACAGCCAGGCCCCGCGCGTGGCCTGCAGCTCGAGCCCCGTGCGGTGCACCTGCTCGTAACGCGGGATCAGCACCGGCGAGCCGTCGGCGGCGCGCTCCGCGAGCAGCCGCGGCTCGCGGCCGGTGCCCATGAAGTGCGACAGCGCGACGTCGTAGTCGCCGAAGAAGTGCGACCAGCGAAGCGCGAGATCCACATGATGCCGCCCGGCCCCCGACTCGTAGCGCGAGCGCGTCCGGTCCACGAACGGCTCGCTGCGCAGCCGCCCGCGCGGCCCGGCGAAAGTGCGCTCGCGGAATCCGGGCAGCACGAACAGATCGAGCGTGCCCGGCCCCTGGCGCAGCGTGAGCTCCACCATCGGCTGGCCGAGCCGGTCCTCGCCGTCCAGATCCTCCACGAGGTCGGCCTGGTTGATCACGTCCACCAGGTGACGCGACTCGGTCACGCCCCAGAACACCTGACCGACGCCGGCGCGCAGCGACCAGCGCTCGCCGGTGCGGATGTAGAGCGCCTCCCGCAGATCGAAGTGGCTGCGCCGGGCGTCGGCACTGTCCCGGCGCAGGAACGGGGTCACCACGACGCCGTGCGCGCCGCCGTCCCATTCGTGGTAGAGCTCCGGGCGCACGACGAACGACGCGTCGTCTTCACGCTGCGCCGGGAAGGCGGCGCGGTGCGCGAACGCGCGCACCTCCACGCCGGCGTAGCCCGACAGCTCGGCGGCCGGCGCGGCGCCGGCCAGCAGCGCCAGCACCGCGGCGGCCGCTGCGCGACGGAGCGTCATCGCTGCGCGCGGCGCGTCCGGGGCTTCAGCGCACGCGCCTGAGCGCGCCGCGATCGAAGTCCGACCGGTCCAGGCCGGTGGCGAAACGGTAGTCGGACCACAGCAGTTCGGTGCTCTTGCCGTTCTGGTGGTTGTGCATCTGCATCCGGCCCGGACGCCAGTACCGATCGCGGTAGCGCCGGTAGGCGGAGACCTCGAGCGTCTTCAACAGCGCGTCCTTGCGGTCGTGGTACTCGACCTTCAGCGGCTGCCACATCTCAGCGTCCAGCCACACCACCTGGCGCGCGTAGCCGGAGTGCTCGTAGACCGGGATGCGCTCGACGACCATCGTGCGGCGCCCGTCCAGCGTCTCGTCGCGCAGCCAGCGGTAGCGGTACTTCTGCACCTCGTGGGAGCTGAGATCCTCGTACGCGAACTCGCTGCCCATGAACGGCCCGGACTTGTTGGCCGACGAGATGCGCTTCACCCGCTTCAGCGCCGGCAGGTACAGCCACTGGTCGTCGGGCTCCAGCGCGTGGGTATGGCTCAGGAACGCGGTGCCCTTCACGTCGCGGGGCTCGTCGAAGACGGTCAGGCTCAGGTCGCCGTCTCCCTGCACCTCCAGCGCGTCGACCCTCAGCCGGCGTCGGCTCTCCTGCCCCTGCCGGTTGCGCAGGATCATGATCATCTGCGCGCGCTGGTCGCCCCAGCCCGAGTCGCGGCGCTCCATCTCCTCGGCGATGGCGAGGCCCTTCGCCTGCGCGTCGGGCGGTGGGTCCGCGAGCGCCGCGGTCACGGGCACCGTGGCCAGCAGTGCGCCCAGCACCGCGCCCCGGCCGATCAGCATCGCGCGAACGCTCGACGAACCGGGCTCACTGCTCGCGAGCGTCCGCTCCGTCCGGCGGCACGTCGCCGAAGTACGCGGTGCCTTCCGCGTCGACACCGCGGTAGACGGCAGAGCGCCCGGCGGGCGCCGCCTCGTCGCGGGCCTTGATGCGCGCGCGCACCTCGGCGTAGCGCTCCGCGGCCTCGAGGGTACGTTCCGCGCGCTCGCGCCGCACGTCCACGTCGTGCCGCGGGACGGCGCCCGGCCGCGCCGCCTCTGGCCCCGGCGGCGCGCCGAGCAGTGCGGCAGGCGGGGCGACGATCTTGCGGCGGTCCAGCGCCGCGACGCGCCCGCGGCGGATCGTCACGATGGTGAGCTGCGGGTCGTGATCCGACGCCTCCGGCACGTAGTGCAGCTCGCGCACCTCGGGCCCGACGCTCCCGGAGCCGTACACGAAGACCTCTCCGTCCGGCGACGTGACGAGATCCGGCGCGCCGGCGCGCAGCAGCACCTCGCTCTCCGGCATTCCGCGGCGCAGGTTGCCGAAGACCTCGAGCGGCATCTGGCCGGCCGCGGCGGGCGGTCCCGGCATGCACGTCAGCAGCAGCGCGGCGAGCGCCGCTGCGGCCGGCCGCCCCGTGGTCCCGTCGTGTCTCATCGATCGCTCTCTCCGCTGGCGGCGGCCATCCGAGGATAGCGCCTCTGGCGCCCGCATGCGGCCTTGCGGCCCGGCGGGCGGGCCGGGACAATCTCGGGCTTTTTCCGCCCCGGACCGTACATGACCGATTCCGCCGACTCGCCGCTGGCGCCCGCCCTACCCGGGGCTGCGGGCCAACGCGTGCGCTGGAGCGGTCTGCACGGCAGCGCCCAGGGCCTCGCGGTGGCCAGCGCCGCGCGCGCCCACGACGGGCTCACCGTCCTCGTGGTCCCCGACAGCCCGGCCGCCGACCGCGCCGGCGCCGAGCTGGGTTTCTTCTGTTCCGGCGACGACGCCCTTCCGGTGCTGCACTTCCCGGACTGGGAGACCCTGCCGTACGACCAGTTCTCGCCGCACCAGGACATCGTCTCCGAGCGGCTGCAGACGCTGTACCGGCTGCCCCACACCCGGCGCGGGGTGCTGGTGGTGCCGGTGTCCACGCTGATGACGCGGGTCGCGCCACGGAGCTTCGTGGACAGCCACAGCGTGATGCTGGAGCGCGGCCAGCGCCTCGACGTCACGGCCTTCCGCCGGCGACTCGAGGAGGCCGGCTACCGTTGCGTCGGCCAGGTCATGGAGCACGGCGAGTTCGCGGTGCGCGGCTCTCTGCTGGACCTCTTCGCGATGGGCGCGAAGACGCCGTACCGGCTCGACCTGTTCGACGACGAGGTCGAGAGCATCCGCGCCTTCGACCCGGAGACCCAGCGCTCCGGCGACCGGGTGGAGCAGCTGCGGCTGCTGCCGGCGCGCGAGTACCCGCTGCACGCCGACGCGGTGGCGGCGTTCCGCCAGCGCTGGCGCGCGACCTTCGAGGGCGATCCCAACCGCTGCCCGGTGTACCGCGACGTGAGCCAGGGCCTCGCCCCGGCCGGCATCGAGTACTGGCTGAGTCTGTTCTTCGACGACCTTCAGACGCTGCCGGACTACCTTCCGCCCGACGCGCTGGTGATCGAGGCCGACGGCGTGCACGCGGCGGCGGAATCGTTCTGGCAACGCGCGTGCGAGCGCTTCGAGCAGTACCGACACGACCCGGAGCGCCCGCTGCTCGCCCCGGGCCGCGTGTTCCTGCAGGTGGGCGAGCTGCACGCGGCGCTGAACCGCCACCGCCGGGTCACCGTCGAGCGCGCAGAGCAGCCGCGCGCCCCGGGGCACACCCGCTTCGCGACCCGGGCGCCCACGCAGATCCCGGTGGACGCGCGCGCGGCGGAGCCGCTCGCCCTCGTCTCGCGCTTCGTGGACGGATTCGACGGCCGGGTGCTGTTCATGGCGGAGAGCGCGGGACGGCGCGAGACCCTGCTCGAGACCTTCGCCGCGCGCGGGCTGCACCCGCACCCCGTCAGCGGCTGGCAGGCCTTCCTGGACGGCGACGAACGGGTCGCGATCACCGTCGCGCCGCTGGAGCAGGGTGCGGTGCTGGAGACGCCGGCCGTCGCGCTGGTGGCCGAGGCGCAGATGTTCGGCCAGCGCGCGATGCAGCGCAGACGGCGCAGGCGGCGCGGGCGCGACGCCGAGAGCATCGTGCGCGACCTGACGGAGCTGCAGACCGGGGCGCCGGTGGTGCACGAGGACCACGGCGTCGGGCGCTACCGCGGCCTCGAGACGCTGGAGGTCGGCGGCGCCGAGGGCGAGTTCCTGTGCATCGAGTACGCCGACGGCGACCGCCTGTACGTGCCGGTCGCGTCGCTGCACCTCGTGGGGCGTTACACCGGCGCCGACGCCGAAACCGCGCCGCTGCACCGTCTGGGCAGCGGGCAGTGGCTGAAGGCGCGCCGGCGCGCCGCGGAGAAGGCCTTCGACGTCGCCGCAGAGCTGCTCGACGTGCACGCGCGGCGCGCGGCGCGTCCGGGCATCCGCTTCGAGGCGGACCCGGCGGCGCTCGCCGCGTTCGAGGCGGACTTCCCGTTCGAGGAGACGCCTGACCAGCGCCTCGCGATCGAGGCGGTGCTCGAGGACATGCGCTCCGACGCCGCGATGGACCGCCTGGTGTGCGGCGACGTCGGCTTCGGCAAGACGGAGGTCGCGATGCGCGCGGCCTTCGTCGCGGTGAGCGCGGGCTACCAGGTCGCGGTGCTGGTCCCGACCACCCTGCTCGCGCAGCAGCACCACCAGAACTTCCGCGATCGCTTCGCCGACCAGGCGGTGCGCATCGAGCAGCTCTCGCGCTTCCGCTCGAAGAAGGAGCGCGACGAGGTGGTGGCCGATCTCGCCGCAGGGCGCGTGGACATCGTGATCGGCACCCACCGGCTGGTGCAGGGCGACGTGCGCTTCAAGAAGCTCGGGCTCGCGATCATCGACGAGGAGCACCGCTTCGGCGTACGCCACAAGGAGCGACTGAAGGCGCTGCGCGCGGAGACCGACGTGCTCACGCTGACCGCGACTCCGATCCCGCGCACGCTGAACATGGCGCTGTCGGGCATGCGTGACCTGTCCATCATCGCGACGCCGCCCGAACGGCGTCTGTCGATCAAGACCTTCGTGCGCGAATGGAACGGCGCGCTGGTGCGCGAGGCGGTCGAGCGCGAGATCCGCCGCGGCGGGCAGGTGTACTTCGTGCACAACAAGGTCGAGAACATCGAGAAGACCGCGCGCGAGCTGGCCGAGCTGGTGCCCGACGCGACCGTCGAGATCGCGCACGGCCAGATGCGCGAGCGCGACCTCGAGCGCGTGATGCTGGACTTCTACCACCGGCGCTTCAACGTGCTGGTGTGCACCACCATCATCGAGACGGGCATCGACGTGCCGTCGGCGAACACCATCATCATCAACCGCGCCGACCGCTTCGGGCTCGCCCAGCTGCACCAGCTCCGCGGCCGCGTCGGGCGTTCGCACCACCGCGCCTACGCGTACCTCGTCGTGCCGCCGCGCGCCGCGATGACCGCCGACGCCGTGAAGCGCCTGGAGGCCATCGAGTCGCTGGAGGACCTCGGGATCGGCTTCACGCTGGCCACCCACGACCTCGAGATCCGCGGCGCAGGCGAGATCCTCGGCGAGGGCCAGAGCGGGCAGATCCACGAGGTCGGCTATGCGATGTACACGCGGCTGCTGGAACGCGCGGTGCGCGCGCTGCGCGCCGGGCGCGCGCCGGAGCTGGACCGCCCGCTGGACCACGGCGCCGAGGTGGACCTGCGCGCGCCGGCGCTGATCCCCGACGACTACCTGCCGGACGTGCACATGCGGCTGATGATGTACAAGCGCATCGCGAGCGCCGAGGACGCCGACGCGCTCACCGGCCTGCGCGAGGAGATGGTGGACCGCTTCGGGCCGCTGCCCGGGGCGGCGCGCACGCTGTTCGACGTCACGGCCGTCAAGCTCAAGGCGTCGCCGCTGGGCGTGACCAAGATCGACCTCGGTGCGAGCGGCGGGCGGGTGGTGTTCTCGGCCGAGCCGAACGTGGACCCCGCCAACGTCATCCGCCTCGTGCAGCGCGAGCCCGCGCGCTTTCGCCTCGACGGCGCGGACAAGCTGCGCCTGTCCATGGACCTGCCGGAGCTGGACGATCGCATCGGCGCGGTCAACGACCTCCTCGACGCGCTGGGAACCCCGGCAGCGGCGTGAGCGCGTTGGCGGCGGTACACTCGCGCGGCACGCACCGAGGCACGCCCATGACACCACCGCGCACCTGGCGGGTCGCGCTGCTCGCGCTGGCGCTGATCGCGCCGGCCGGGCCGGCCGCCGCGCAGGACGACACCTGGTACGCCGTCGAGCTGATCGTGTTCGCGAACATCGACGGCGCGGCGTACGGTGAGGAGATCTGGCCGGTGGACCCCGGCGCCCCGGATCTGTCGCGGGCGGTGCCGGTGGCCGAGGGCATCGGCGTGCCGCCGGTGAGCCCCGCCGCGTACCGGCTGAGCGGCGTGTGGCAGGCCCTGAAGGGCTCCCGCGAGTACCGCCCGCTGCGCCACCTCGCGTGGACGCAGCCCGGCGAGACGCCGCGCGGCGCGCCCGTGGTGCTGGTCGGCGAGGAGCCCGAGGCCGCGGTGCGCGGCCTGGTGCAGATCACGCGAGGGCGCTTCCTGCACGCGCGGGTGGACCTGGTCTACGACGACGCGGGCGATCGCTACCGCCTCGAGGCGCGGCGCCGCATGCGCTCGAACGAGCTGCACTACATCGACCATCCCCTGTTCGGGGTACTGGTGATGGTGACGCCGCTGCGCGACTGAGCGCCGCGCGGGCGCCCGCCCGTGTCACGCGTCCAGCAGCGCGTGAAGCAGCGCGCGTACCCGCCCCATGCCGACCTCGAGCTGCGCCTGGATGTCCTGCATCGTGATGGCGCCGGCGCCGCGGCCCGCCGCGGGATTCGCGACCACCGCGACGTGCGCGTAGGCCAGGTCCAGCTCGCGGGCCAGCGCCGCCTCCGGCATCCCGGTCATCCCGACGACGTCGCAGCCGTCGCGCTCCAGGCGGTCGATCTCCGCCGCGCTCTCCAGCCGCGGGCCCTGGGTGGCCGCGTACGTTCCGGTGTCGGAGACCGCCACGCCGGCACGCTCGGCGCCGGCGATCAGGCGCTGGCGCAGCGCCTCGTCGTAGGGTGACGTGAAATCCACGTGCACGACCCGCTCGGGGTCCGGACCGCCCTCGAAGTACGTGTGGCCGCGACCCCACGTGTAGTCGATGATCTGATCCGGGATCAGGAGCCCGCCGGGTGCGAGGTCGGCGCGGATGCCGCCCACCGCCGCGACCGCGACGATGGCCGTCACGCCCACCTCGCGCAGCGCCCACACGTTGGCCCGGTAGTTCACCTGGTGCGGGGGAATGGTGTGGCGGTACCCGTGACGCGCGAGAAAGGCCACCCCGTAGCCGTTCAGCGTGCCGTGCGTGACCGGGCCCGAGGGCTCTCCCCACGGCGTGTGCACCATCTCGCGGCGGGTGATCGCGAGGCCCTCGAGCGCGGTGAGGCCGGTGCCGCCGATGATCGCGAGCCCGCCTCCGCCCGGCGCGCCGCCCGCGCCGGCCATCAGCCCGACGCCTCGCCGGCCACGGCGTGGATGGCCGGAAGCTGGCGGTGCCAGCCCTTGTAGTCCATGCCGCAGCCGAACACGTAGCGATCCGGCACGCTGCCGCCCACGAAGTCGGCGCCGAGGCCCGGCACCCGCCGTTCGTGACGCTTCTCGACGAGCACCGCGCTGTGCACCTCGGCCGCGCCCGCGTCGCGCAGCGCGGCGAGGATCGCCGCGAGGGTGTGTCCCTCGTCCAGGATGTCGTCGACGACCAGCACCTGCCGCCCGCGCACCCGCGCGGGGGGCGGCACGCGCCACTCCACCTCGTGGCCGCTGGTGCCCTGCCGGTAGCGGGTCGCGTGCACGTAGTCCAGCTCCAGCGGCATCTCGATGCGCCGCAGCAGCTCCACGGTCGGGATCAGCCCGCCGATCATGCACGCCAGCACCACGGGCGTCTGGCCGGCGAAGCG
>CBDUCN010000181.1:0-10407 GCA_965365655.1 uncultured Gammaproteobacteria bacterium
GCGATGCGGGTGCACTCGAGCGCGACGGGCATGCCGCAGTACACGCCGGCGTGCAGCAGCACTTCCCGGATCTCGTCGCGGGTGGCGCCGTTGTTCACCGCGCCGCGCAGGTGGGCGCGCAGCTCGTCGCTCTTGCCCATCGCGGCGAGGCAGGTGATCGACAGGAAGCTGCGCACCTTGCGCTCCAGTCCCGGACGCGCCCACACGGCGCCCCAGCCGTACTCGGTCACGAGCTCCTGCACCGGCTGCAGGAACGGGTCCTCGGCGGCTTTCGCCAGCGAGCGCTCGACGTGGGCGTCGCCCAGCACCTCGCGGCGCAGGCGCAGGCCACGCTCGCGGAGCGAGACGGAGTCGGTTTCGCGGTCGGACATCGGCGGGCTCTCCTCGGTGGTGGATCGTGCTCCGGCGCGGCCGCGGCGCGCCCGGGTGCGTCTCAACGGCTCGGGTTCGCGTGCAGTCTCTTCACGGTCTTGCGGGCGAGGTGCGGCAGCAGCAGGCGCGGCGGCATGCGCAGCCAGTGCCCGCGAAGGTACAGCGCAAAGCGCGCGGCGGCGCTGCCGGCGCGATCGCAGGTGGGGTGCGCCGGCGCGAGCGCGCGGTCGAACAGTGCGTCCATCAGGCGCTGGCGCCCGGCGCCGAGACCGGCGTCGAACGCGGGCACGTGCTCGCTGCCGAAGAAGCGGCTCACCGAGCGCAGCGCGTGGTGCACGACCACGCCGAGGCCGAAGTCGCGGGCGCGCCTCGCGAGGCGCGGTGCGAAGGCCGGCTCCGCCGAGAACAGCGCGAGCAGGTCGTGGAGGTCCAGCAGGTCCCGGAAGCCGTGCTCGAACTCGCCCTCGTGGAACAGGTGGGTCGCCGAGTGCAGGAACTGGTCCACCGGATCCAGCACCCTGAGCCGTCCGCGCAGCGTGCGCGCGTCGCCCATCAGCCGCACGGGGTCGGGGTCCGGGGTCGCGGTGGGCGGCAGGATGGTGTGGTGCACGTCGAGCAGGGTGCCGCGCATCGCGTGCAGCATCGGCGGCAGCTCGTGGGTCCACTCGCGGTAGTAGCGCTGGTCGTACGCATCCAGCGGCGCCGCCGCCCAGCCCGCGTTGCGAAGCGCTCGCTCCACGTCGCGCAGGCGCTCGCGCGGCACCATGATGTCCACGTCGTGGAACAGCCGCGAGCGGGCGAACGGCAGATCCTGCGCGACGTAGGCGGCGCCCTTGAGCAGCAGCACGGGCACACCGAGCGGGTGCAGGGCCGCCTCGATGCACTCGATCTCGTAACGCACGTCGCGGCCGTGCTTCGCGACCAGCACCTGCGCGCCGCGCAGGTGCCCGCGCGGCGCCTCGGGCACCGCGTCCAGCAGGCCGCGACGCTCGAGCTCCGCGGCGAGGCGCGCGGTGAGGTCGGCGCGCGCCGCCTGGCGGATGGCGACGTCCCACTGCGCCAGCGACCAGCCGCGCGCGGTCGCCGGATCGAGCAGGCCGCGGTGCAGCAGCCCCGCGTCCACGACCCGGCGCGACGCGCTCACGGCGCGGCCTCGCCGGCCAGGCGCTCGAACGACGCGACCGCGTCGGACAGGCGGCTGTAGCGGAAGTGGTGGCACGCGCACGCGTCCACCAGCCGCGCCAGCGCGTCGAAACCGGCGGCGCCGTGGATGGAGTAGTTGAATCCGTTGTGCGCGAGCTCCATGAACGTGGTGGCACGCGACGCGGGCTCCAGAGACGCGTCGGCCCCGGGCACGTACTCGGGCGTCACCACCCACGCCGGGCGCGCCGTCTCGTGCACCCGCGCGACGCTGTCCGGCGGCGGCTTCAGCAGCGCGACGGTGCCCTTGCTGGTGTCCGCGAACGCGTCGCTCAGCACCGCGCCCGGCGCGAACGCGCGGATCACGTCGATCGACTCGTTCTTCAGGCTCACCGGGCGCGCCATCGCGTGCAGGGCGCCGGTGCGCATGGACACCAGCGCGAGCTCGTCCGACAGCAGGCGCCAGCCGGCGTGCACCAGCGCCGCGCACAGCGTGCTCTTGCCGGCACCGGGGTCCGCGGGCATCACCACGGCGCGCCCGCCGCGCTCGATCACCGCCGCGTGCAGGATCAGGTAGCGATGCGCCTGGCTGGCGACACACCAGTTGAGGCCCCACTCCAGCAGCGGCACCGACTGGTCGCGGGGCAACGGCTTGAACGGGCTGCGCCCGTCGAGCAGGAACAGGGCCTGCGGACGGATCCAGCGCCGCAGGCCGCGCGGCGGGGCGAGCCGCACGTGCCAGTCGTCGAAGTCCTCGCCCGCCGCGGGCAGCGCGTGGTCCGGGTACAGCCGCGCGAGCTCGCGTGCGACCTCGGGAAACGCGCTGCCGAGGCGCACCTGGAAGGGTCCCAGCCGCAGGCGCAGCCGGCCCCGGCGCAGCCGGCGGCGGAGCTCGCGGGGCGGAAGGTCCGCGAGCCTCACGGGCGGGTGTTCACTTGCGAAGCGGCTTGACGATGCCCTCGCGGGCGAGGCGCGACAGCACGTCCTCGGCGGCGGCCTCGCGCCGTTCCCGCGAGCCGCGCTCCGGCCCGGCGCCGGCGTCCAGCGCCGCCAGCTCCGCGAGCCCCGCGCTGCCTGCGAGCAGGCGCTCCAGGATGCGCGCGGAGCGGTCGTCGAGCAGGTGAGTGTTGCCGGAGCGGTCGTCGTAGACCACGGCCTCGTCGTCCCAGCGCCGCACGCGCAGCCGTCCGGGATGCATCACCCGCCACCTGGACTCCGGCGCCGTGCCCATGAGCGCAAGGCTACCGCACGCGGACCGCCACGCGCGGCGCCGCCGTGCGGCGCTCAGCTGCCGCTGCGCGTGTTCAGACTCTCCAGCGCGTTCTTCAGGGCCTCCAGGCTGCCCGTCCAGTCACGGATGAACTGCAGCAGGCCGGCGCGGGTGTAGCCGAAGGACTCCTCCCCGAAGCGGCCCACGTTGAGCAGCGCCGCGCACGCGTGGGCGACCAGCGTCCGCGGGTCCGGGTCCTCGGGCGGATCCCAGAACGCCTGCATCATGGTCTGATTCGGGTCGGTGAAGGTCAGGCCCGAGCCGGCGAAGGCCTCGGCCAGGGTGGTCGGCGGGAAGCTCGGCTGCGGGAGCGTGTTGTCCGGCGTGACGTTGTCCACCCAGTTGGCCCAGGTCTTGTAGGCCGAGTACTGGCCGGGCGGGATGGTTCCCTCGGCGGCCTTCAGCTCGCCGAAGGTGACGTGCCACCAGTCCTTGCACTCGCCGTTGGTCTTCGTGATCGGGTTGCACATGCCCGGCTCGTAGCCGGCCGCGTTCCACTCCTCGGGATGCGTCTTCCAGTAGCCGGGCGTGAGCCCGTAGCACACGGCCGCGTGGGGCCGTGACAGGTTGCCCGACATGTGACCGGACACGCTGCAGTGGTTGGCCAGCGCCGGGCGGCTCGCCAGCGTCATCATCACCGACGCGGACAGGCCGGCCCGCGTGAAGCGGCGCCGGGATGCGCTCACCCCGCCGGGGCGCGCAGGAGCGGCGTCCGTGTCACCGGTCTCGGGAGGCGGATTCCGGGGCTCGTGAACGTCCTTCATGTCGCGATTGTTCTCCAGGCGCGTCGCGCGCTCGCAAGGGGCCGTCCCCGACCGGGCGCCGCTCGACACCCGCTACGGCGACCTGCCGTTCCGCGACCCCGCCATGGCGCTGTCGTCATGCCGATCGGGCCGCTCGGCCCATTCAGGCCACAGACTTGCAATATTCAAGCCATTGGGAGAGTCGCACTGTAAATACAGTAGCTTTCGCGCGCCACGGGATCCGGGACCGCGGTCACGGGACGTGACCTGTAAAGGATTCCGACAGCGGCCTCAGCCGCCGGCGCCGCGCAGCGCGCTGTCGATGTGACCCTCGATCCACAGCAGCGCCGGCGGCGGCGGGTCGATGAACTCGAAGCCCACGTGCCATGCGGCCTGCGACGTGCGGCGGGCGAACACCCCGGCGCAGCGCACCTCCACCGGGTCTGCTCCGGCGCCCGGGCCGCGCAGGCTCACCCGCGCCTCGCAGCGCTCCCGGGGCCCCGGCTGGCGGGTGTGCGGGAACAGCGCGCGCACCACCTCCGGCCCGACCGCGAGCTGGAAGCCTGCCGCCGACAGGTTCTGCGTGCGCCCGTCCACCGTGACCCCGTCCGGCAGCGACAGCGTCGCATGCAGGTCGATCTCGAGGCGCGGATGATCGCGGCGGCTCCTCACGGCGCCACCGGCGCGCACCGCGCCCGGCCTCCCGGTGCGGCCCCCACGTGGCGGACCGTGCATTGCCGTTCTCGCTGCCCCGAATGCGTCATTCCAGTGCCGATTGAAGCCCCGCCACGGCGCCGGCGTCCGTGACGCGCTCCATAGTTTTCGCGTTCCCAGCGTAGCGCGCGGGTCCCGCGCGGTACACATGGTTTGTCACGTGGCCCGCGAGGCACTACCTTTCGCCGGGAATCCTCCACCTGCTGCGGAACGGCGCCATGAAGACACTCCTCGTGCCCTTCTTCGACGATGACGCCGCGCAGGTCGCGCTGGACACCGCGGCCCTGCTCGCCGAGCGCTTCCAGGGACACATCGAAGGCCTGTTCGTCGTGCGCCCCCCACAGGTGATCGACGGCGAGGGCATGGCGATGATGGCCTCCTACGTGACCCAGCTCGAGGAGGAAGGCGAACGCCTCGCGGAGCGCGCGAAGGCCCGGTTCGAGGCCGCGATGTCGGCGCGCGGCGTCACCGTGGGCCCGATGGGGGCCGACGAGGGCCGGCTCACGGCGAGCTGGCGCGAGTTCGAGGGGCTGGAAGGCCAGGTGCTGGGGGACTACGGGCGGCTGTTCGACCTGGTCGTGATCGGCCGCGGCTTCGGCTACCCGTGGAGCGACTGGGACGCGATGTGCGAGGCGGCGCTGTTCGAGTGCGGGCGCCCGGTCATGATCACACCCGAGCAGCCGTCGACGTCGCTGGGCGAGCACGTCGCCATCGCGTGGAACGGCAGCACCGAGACGGCGCGCACCATCGCGCTCAGCATGCCGGTGCTGCTGAAGGCCGGGCGCGTGACCGTGGTCACCGTGGACGGCTGGTCCGTGCCGGGACCCGACGGCGCGCAGGTGGTGCAGCACCTCGTTCGCAACGGCATCGACGCCGCGCTGCACCACGTCGCGACCGAGGGCCGCACCCCCGGACAGACGCTGGCGGACGAGAGCCGCAAGGCCGGCGCCGACCTGATGGTCAAGGGCGCCTACACCCAGAGCCGGCTGCGCCAGCTCGTGTTCGGCGGCGCCACGCGGCACATCCTCTACGGGGCCGATCTGCCGGTGCTCATGGCGCACTGAGGGCGTATCGGCGGCGCCCGCCGCGCGGCGCTACGCCGCGCCGTCCAGCGACAGCACCATCTTGCCGTTCACCCGACCGGCCTCGATGGTCTCCAGCGCCTCGACGAAACGCTCCAGCGGAAAGTTGTGCATCACGTGGGGCGTCAGGCGGCCCTTGCCGTAGAGGCCGTACATGTCGTTCTGCACGCGGCGCACCCAGTCCGGCTCGCGCAGGCGGTACTGTCGCCACTGCAGGCCGATCACGCTGATGTTGCGCAGCACCAGCACGTTGGCCTCCACGGTGGGCGCGACGCCCGACGCGAAGCCCACCACCACCAGGCGCCCGGACCACGCGAGCGCGCGCAGGCTCGCGTCGAACACGTCGCCGCCCACCGGGTCCAGGATCACGTCGGCGCCGTGGTCGTTGGTGATCGCCAGCACCTGCTCGCGCAGGCTCTCGCGAAGGTCGTCGGCGCCGAGGTCCACCACGTGGTCGGCACCGGCCGCTCGCGCGACCTCGGCCTCTCCGTCGCTGCGCACGCCCGCGATCGCGGTGCCTCCGAGCGCCTTCACGAGCTGCACCGCGGCCATCCCCACACCGCCGGCGGCGCCGTTGATCAGCACCCGCTCTCCGGAGCTCATGTGGGCGCGATCGCTCAGCGCGAAGTGCGCCGTCTGGTACGACAGCCCCAGAGCCGCCGCATGCTCGAAGGACATTTCCTCGGGGATGCGGTAGCAGCTGTCGGCGGGCACCACGACCTGCTCGCCCCAGGCCCCGCTGTCCACCTCGCCCGCGACGCGGTCGCCGACGGCGACCTCGGTCACGTCCGCACCGACCGCCGCGACGGTGCCCGCGAGCTCCATCCCGGGCACGAACGGCAACGCCGGGCGCACCGGGTGGCGGCCGGCGATCATCAGCACGTCCGGAAAATTCACGCCCACGGTGCTGACCTGCACCAGCACCTCGCGGTCGCCCGGCTCGGGCGCGTCCACCTCCCCCACCCGCGCATTGCGGTAGGGGCCGTACTCCTCGACGACGACAGCCTTCACCGTGAACTCCCTTGTGGTCGCCGCACATGCGGCGCCCGGGAACGGCACCCGGGCGGGGGGATCTTAAAAGGTGTTCACGGATCGGCCACCCGGCGCCGCGACGCGGTCACCGTGCGGCGCGCGGCGCCGCGATCCTCCGCCGGCCCTCAGCCGGCCTCGCGCTGGCGCACGCGCACCGTCGCGAGGGTCTCCTCGCGGTCGCGCAGGAGCTGGTTGAGGTAGGAGGCGGCGCAGCGCGCGCGCTCGTCGCGTCGCCCCGTCGCGCGGGCGAGCAGGCCGCCGATGCGCCGGATCTCCGCGGTCAGGTCCGCCTCGGTGCGGCGCAGATGGTCTCGCTGGAACTGGTTCATCACGTCGTCCTCCGGCACTCGGCGCGGAACATTACGAACCAGTCGTATCAGGACGATGCGCCGCGATCACGCCCTCGGGGACGAACGCGGCGGGCGCAGCGATGAACGGTAGCGCGGCGCGCGGCGTCGCGTTACACGCGCAGGTTGTAGGCGCGTCAGACGCGCAGGTTGTCGATCAGGCGCGCCGGCCCCAGCCAGGCCGCGGCGAGCACGATCAACGCGTCGCCGTCACCCGGCATCGCGAGATCGTCCTGTCGCCGGATGCGCACGTAGTCCGGCCGGAACCCCGCGTCGGCCAGCGCGGCCTCCGCGCGCGCCTCGAGGCCCGCACGATCCGACGCGCCGCCGGCCAGCGCGTCGCGCACCTCGCACAGCGTGCGGTACAGGACCGGCGCCACCGCGCGCTGCGCGGCGTCCAGGTAACCGTTGCGCGAGCTCATCGCGAGACCGTCCGCCTCGCGCACGGTGGGCACCGGCACGATGCGCACGCGCATCTTCAGATCCTCGACCATGCGCCCGATCACCAGCAGCTGCTGGTAGTCCTTCTCGCCGAACAGCGCGACATGGGGCTGGGTCATGTTGAACAGGATGTTGACCACCGTCGCAACGCCTCGGAAGAAGCCGGGGCGGCTCTCACCGTCGAGGATGTCGCCGAGGCCGGGCACCGCGACGCGGGTGATCGTGTCGGGCCCGTGCGGGTACACCGTGCGCCCGTCGGGCGCGAACACCAGGTGACAGCCTTCCTCGCGCAGCATCGCCAGGTCCTGCTCGAAGGTGCGCGGGTAGCTTTCGAAGTCCTCGTTCGGGCCGAACTGGAACGGGTTCACGAAGATGGTGGCGACCACGAAGTCGCCGTGCACGTGGGCCTGGCGCACCAGCTCGAGGTGGCCGTCGTGAAGGTTGCCCATCGTGGGCACCAGCGCGATCCGGCGCCCCGCCGCGCGCACCGCGTCCAGGCGCTCGCGCAACGCATCCAGCGGCCGCACGACCTCGGTCCCGGCCGCGTTCGCGGAATCGCTCTCGTTGCCCGCCATGGCTCCCACGCTCCGGCTCGCGTTGCGACTCAAAAGGGCAGCGGATTCAGGTAGTGCCGCCCCTTGCGGATGCTCTGCAGCTGCTCGAACAGCAGATTGTAGTCCTCGTCGCCCTCGGCCAGGTTGATCGCCGCGGCGTTGACGATGACCAGCGGCGCCGCCTCGTAATGATAGAAGAAGCGCGTGTACGCGCTGACCAGACGGTCGAGGTAACGCGCGTCGATGCGGTCCTCGTATTCCACGCCGCGGGTCGCCACGCGCTCGAGCAGGACCTCCACCGGCGCCTGAAGGTAGATCACGAGGTCGGGCGCCGGCGCGTCGGCGATGAGCTGCTCGTAGACGCGGTGGTAGAGGTCCAGCTCGTCCGCGTCCAGCGTGAGCTCGGCGAACAGCCTGTCCTTTTCCAGCATGAAGTCCGCCACCCGCACCGGCGCGAACAGGTCGCGCTGGTTGATGTCGCGCATCTGCTGAACGCGCTGCAGCAGGAAGGACAGCTGGGTGGGCAGCGCGTGGGCGCGGGGATTCTCGTAGAAGCGCGGCAGGAACGGGTTGTCCTGCGGCGCCTCGAGCAGCGTCTCGCCCCCGTAGCTCGCCGCGAGGCGCCGTGCGAGGGTGGTCTTGCCGACGCCGATGGGGCCCTCGACGACGATGTATCCGAACTCCGATCGCTGCGTCACCTGACCGTCCGCCGAGCCCCAGGCCAAGCCCGCGATTGTAAGACGGGCGCGGGGCCGGCGTCAGCGCGCTGCACGGAGGCGGCGGCGGTCATCGGGCACGCGGGTGCCAGCGCACTGGCCGCCAGGGCCGACGCCGCGCGCGCCGCAACGTGACGATGCGCCGCACGCGCGTCGTCACCGCTGCGTCACGCGTCGCGCGCACTCAGTCGCACGAGTCCCGCGGCCGGCACGACGGCCGCCAGCGCGGCCACGGTGCCGTGACCGGGAATCGACGCCGCGGGCGCGATCTCGGCGAGGGGGTGGATGACGAAGGGGCGCTGGTGAGCGCCGGGATGGGGCAGCGTGAGCCGCGAATCCGAACGCCGCTCGTCACCATAGAGCAGCAGGTCCAGGTCGAGCGTCCGCGGCGCCCAGCGCGTCGCGGCCCGCTCCCGGCCGGCCGCGCGCTCGATCGCCAGCAGGTGATCGAGCAGCGCGTCGGGCGCGAGCGCGGTGTCCAGCGCCGCGACGGCGTTCACGTAGTCCGGCTGCGGTGCGGGCGACGAGCCCCGCGCCACCATCGGCGGGTTGCGGTACAGGGAGGACGCTGCGTCCAGCCGCGTGCCGGGAAGCGCGTCCAGCGCCGCGAGCGCGCGGCGGATCGCCGCTGCCGCGTCGCCGAGGTTGCCGCCCAGCCCGACGTAGGCGCGCGTCGTCAGGCTGGCTGCGCCTGCTGCGGCCGCCGCGGCCGTCGCCGCCGCCGGCGCCGGCGCTTCTTGCCGTTGCCCGACGGCTGCTGTCCTCCGCCGCCGCCACCACTGCCGCCGCCACCACCGCCGCCGCCGCCTCCGCCGCCGTTGCTGGCGCCGCGCTCGAGCATCGCTGCGCGCTCGGTCTCGTCGACCTCCTGGAAGCGCGTCCACCAGTTGGCGGCGTCCTTGACGTCCTCACCCGCTTCGCCGCGCAGCACCAGGAAGTCGTAGCCGGCGCGGAAACGCGGGCGCTCCAGCATCTCCTGCGCTCCCCGCCCGCGGCGCGCGGTGAGACGCGGCTGCATGCCCCAGATCTCGCGCGCCGTCATCGAGAAGCGCCGCGGCATCGCGACGTGCTCGATCTGGCGCGCGATCACGTCCACGCCGGCGCTCTCGACCGCCTGCACGGCGCTCATGCCCTGGGCCTCGATGGCCTTCGCGTCCCGCTTCACCGGCTCCCACAGCAGCGCCGCGATCAGGAAGGCGGGGGTGACCGCCTTGTCCTCGGCGATGCGTGCATCGGTGTTGGCGAGCGCCTGGCGCAGGAAACGCTCGACGATCCCCTCCTCGTCCTCCATGTCGTCCACGCAGGCCGCGGTCTCGGGGCAGATGAACTCGAACAGCCGGTAGCGCTGCAGCATCTCGTAGGTCGCGAGCGCGCGCCCGCCCATGAACAGCTTGAGCGTCTCGTCGTAGAGCCGCGCCGGCGGGATGTCGTGCAGCAGCTCGGCGCAGCTGTCGATCGCGCGCTCGGTGTCGCGGGCGATCGTGAAGTCCAGCTTGGCCGCGAAGCGGATCGCGCGCAGCATGCGCACCGGATCCTCGCGGTAGCGCTGCTCCGGATCGCCCAGCAGGCGCAGGCTGCGCTCGCGGAGATCCGCCATGCCGCCGCAGTAATCGATGACGGTGCCGTCGCCGGCGTCGTAGTACAGACAGTTGATCGAGAAGTCGCGCCGCCAGGCGTCCTCCTCCATGCTGCCGTACACGTTGTCGCGCACGATGCGCCCGCTCGCGTTGACCCGGCTGTCGTCACCGCCGTCGTCGGGCTCGCCGGTGCCGCGGAAGGTGGCGACCTCGACGATCTCGCGTCCGACGCGCACGTGCGCGAGGCGGAAGCGCCGCCCGATGAGCCGGCAGCTTCGCCCGAACAGCTCCTTGACCTGGTCGGGATGCGCCTCGGTGGCGACGTCGAAGTCCTTCGGATGGAGATCCAGCAGCAGATCGCGTACGCCGCCTCCGACGAGGTAGGCCTTGAAGCCGGCCTCCTGGAGCGTGTCCAGGAC
>CBDUCN010000182.1:0-10403 GCA_965365655.1 uncultured Gammaproteobacteria bacterium
TCGATGATCATCCCTTCGCAGGTCTTGTGGCACACGGTGCTCGCCTGGCGCTCCTCGACCACCTGGCGGGTGCGCGCGTGCAGCTCGTCCACCTGCTCGTCGTCGTAGTTCGGGTCGTAGCTGAACAGGAACAGGTGCTTCACGTCGGCGTCGATCGCCGAGTTCACGGTGTCGATGTAGCAGGAGTGGCCCCAGCCGCGCTTGCGCTGGTAGTCCTCGGGCGTGTACTGCGCGTCGTGGATCAGGAAGTCCGCGTCGCGCATGAACTCGGTCACGCGCCCGCGCTGCTCCTCCTTCATCGCTTCCAGCAGCGCGTGCTCGTCCTCGTCGAACTCGTCGCGCATCGCGTCGATGCGCTGGTTCACGAAGAAGATCTCGTTGTCGGGGCAGAACAGGATGACCTTGCCGTTGACCTCGATGCGGTAACCGAAGGTCAGCCCCGGGTGATGCAGCACGAACGACGACACGGTCGCCGGTCCGATGCGGACCGGGTCGTGATGCGGCGTGTGGTAGCGCACCGTCGCGAGCCATGTCTCGGTCTCGACCGGGAAGTACGGGGCGCGCATCTGCTGCGCGATGTGCTCCTCGAGCTCGTCCGGCGAGCCGCCCGGCCCGTAGAT
The DNA here is from genome assembly GCA_965365655.1 of uncultured Gammaproteobacteria bacterium. Classification (GTDB taxonomy): domain Bacteria; phylum Pseudomonadota; class Gammaproteobacteria; order HK1; family HK1; genus JBFHNV01. Next base: position 621 of record CBDUCN010000182.1, read on the forward strand.
GTCGACCTGGTAGCCCGGGGTGAAGGCCGGCGCGAAGAACGGCAGCCCCGAGATGTGATCCCAGTGGAAGTGGGTGAGGAACACGCTCAGGTGCCCGCTCTTCGCGTCGCGCACCATGGACTGTCCGAACGGGATGATGCCGGTGCCCGCGTCGAACAGGATCACGTCGCCGCCGAGCCGCAGCTCCACGCACGGCGTGTTGCCGCCAATCTTCATGTGGCTTGCGAACGGAGCGGGGTACGAGCCCCTCACGCCCCAGAAGCGGAGGTAGTTCTTCGACATTCCGGACTTCAGGGCTACTTCTCGCGCAGCTGCGCGCCGGTGTATTTCTCGACCAGTTCCCGGATGTCCTGCGAGCGCACGGGCTTGATCAGATACTCCAGCGCGCCCAGCTTGCGGGCCATGGCACGATCCTGATCGTAGTCCTTGGTGCTCATGATCACGACCGCCGTCTCCGCATGGTGCGACATGTCACGCATCTTCCGCAGCAGCGTGAGGCCGTCGGTCTCGCGCATCAGGTTTCCCAGGAACACGAGGTCCGCGCCGTTGTCCCGCAGGTGGTCGAAGCCCTCGCGCGGCGACTCGAACGCACTCCACGACACGTCCAGCGGACCCAGGCCGCGCTCGTACAGGACCATCGACGCCCGGCTGTCGTCGATGACCACGATTTCTGGCTGCTTGAGGGCCATCGGGTACGACCGGTTCGTTATCCGCGCTATTTTGAGAGTGCTCTGACCCGGAAGTTAATGTAGCAGCTTTTCCCGGGGGAGTTAATGTATTTTCTCAAGTTGTTCATGGGCTTGGCGTGGAAACATCAGGCGGGAACTAACGGGTTCCACGAATGAGCCTCCACCCTCCCGATCCGCCGGCCCGGCGGCCGGTGCGCACCTACGTGCGCCGCGCCGGACGCGTGACCCGTGCCCAGGCCCGGGCCCTCGACGAGCTGTGGCCGGTATTCGGGGTGGCTTCGGCCGGCACTGTGGACTTCCGCGCGCTCTTCGGCCGTGATGCACCCCGCTATCTGGAGATCGGATTCGGCATGGGAGACGCGCTGGCCGGCATGGCCGCCGCCCACCCGGAGCGCGACTACCTCGGCATCGAGGTTCACGACGCGGGCGTGGGCCGGGCGCTGAGGCTGGTGCACGACGCCGGTCTGCGCAACGTCAGGCTGCTGCACGGCGACGCCGTGCCGGTGCTGCGCGAGCGCATCGCCCCGGGCGCGCTGGACGCGGTGCTGATCTTCTTCCCCGACCCCTGGCCGAAGAAGCGCCATCACAAGCGCCGCCTGATCCAGCCGCCGCTGGTGCGCCTGCTCGCGGAGCGGCTCGCCGCGGGCGGCCTGCTGCACCTGGCCACGGACTGGGCGCCCTACGCGGAGCAGATGCTCGATGTGGTGGAGGCGGACGGTTGCTTCGAGAACCTCGCCGGTCCAGGGAACACGGCGCCGGGGCCGGGCGACCGCCCGGCGACACGCTTCGAGCGCCGGGGCGAGCGGCTGGGCCACGACATCGTGGATCTGCGCTTCCGGCGCCGCAGGTCCGCAGGCTGACGGGCGGCTGGTAGCCGCCGGCGCGCTCGCGCGCAGCCGCCGCTCGCGGTTCCTGTCAGCCGCGCCGGCTGCCGCGGCGGACGTGGTCGAGCTGCAGCGCGTGCACGTGGCGGATCAGCAGCTCCTGGTCGTCCGGGTGGATGTCGCTGAAGTCCACCGCAACCTGCCAGCGGGGGCCGCGGCGCGCCGGGTCCCGCTCGTGGCTGCGCACGACCGTGCCCAGCAGCTCGAGGCAGGTGCGGCTGGGGAAGATCTGGATCTCCAGCGCGACGCGCGCGCCGCGCGGCAGCTGGTGGTCGTGGTTGAAGCGGATGCCGGTCCCGCTCAGGTTCACGTCGTGGGTCGGCCGGTCCTCCACCCGCCGCCCGGCGCGCCCGAGGAGGCGCGCGAGCGTGTTCAGCCGATCCTCCAGGCTCTGCAGGTACTCCGCGACCGCCGGATCCGTGTCCCGGATGCCGCGCAGCAGTCCGCGCTGGTTCTCGCCGGTGGCGATGATGCTGTTCAGGATCCGCTGCACGTCGCGCTCGCCGTGGCCGGCGGCGCGCCGCTGGCGGTAAGCCTCCTCGCTGAGCGGCTCCACCGCGAGGGCGACGCGGTCGTTGATGCGGAAGCTCTCGCGGCGATTGAGGTCGGTGGCGTCGTCGGCGACCGAGGCCCGGGTTCTCATGTCCTGTCCTCCATCAAGCGGCGCTCCTCCTCGTCCATCGCCGCGCGCGCGCCGGCGTCCAGCGACGGCGGGGTGCCGATGAAGATCTCGATGCGCCGGTTGCGTGCGCGGCCCGCGGCGTTCGCGTTGCTCGCGACCGGGGCGGTGTCGGCGTAGGCGCGCACCTCCATCCGCTCGCGGCGGACCAGCCGGCGCTCGATGAGGTTGTGCACCACGCTGGTCGCGCGCGACGCGGCCAGCACCCAGTTCGACGGGTAGCGCGCCGTGGCGATCGGTATGTCATCGGTGTGGCCCGCGACCACGACCCGCGACTGGTCGTCGGAGATCGCGTGGGCGATCTTGTCCAGCACCGGCTTGAAGGTCTCGTTGAGCACCGCCGACCCGGACGGAAACGAGCCCTGCTCGCGCACCTTGATCAGCACGCCGTCATCCATCGCCTCGACCTCGATCAGGCCGTCCGTGATCTCGTCGGCCAGCGCCAGCGCGAGCTTGCGCGCCTGGTCCTCGGCTGCCGAACGCCGGGCCTCGGCAGCCGCCGCAGCCTCCTCGGCACTCTTGCCGTCGCCCTCGGCGTCGCTTCCCGCGAGCAGGCCCAGGCCCTCCGCGAGGCCGCCGCTGCCGGCGTCGGTGCCGCGTCCGTCGCGGCCCGTGCCCTCGCCCGCGTCGCCGTCGAGGCCCCGGTTGCCCTGGCCGATCTCCGACGGGTCCAGGATCTCGATGTACTCGCGGTTCTCGTCCGTGGTCTGCTGGCGCAGCACCCTCTCCATCGTCGGCTGCGGCTTGCCGGGGGTGTACTCGCGGGCAATGATGCTCACGCCCTTCGGCTTCTCCATGACCTTCACGTCGCGCTGGATGCCGAACGCGAACTTCATCGAGCCCGCGACCTCCTTGTACTTCGCCGCGTCCATCTCCGAGAACGACAGCAGCAGCACGAAGAAGCACATCAGCAGCGACATCAGGTCGGCGAAGGTCATCACCCACGCCGGCGCGCCTGCCGGCTGCGCGTCGGCTTTGGCCTTGAGCGCCACGACTGCGTCCTTCCCTGGCGCCCGGCCTCAGGCCGGCGCCTCTGTGGGTTCGAACGTGCGGTGGTTCTCGGGCAGGAATGCGCCGAGCGACTGCTGCAGCACGCGCGGGTTGGTGCCCTCCTGGATCGCGGTCACCGACTCCAGGATCAGCATCTTGTTCAGCCGGTCCTCGTTGAGGATCAGCTTCAGCTTCTCGGCGATCGGGATTGCGAAGCAGTTCGCGATGACGGCGCCGTACAGCGTCGTCAGCAGCGCGACCGCCATGGCCGGCCCGATCTTCTTCGGGTCGTCCATGTTCGAGAGCATCTGCACCAGCCCGATCAGGGTGCCGATCATGCCCATCGCGGGCGCCGCTTCGCCGATGGCCATGAACATCTTGATGCCCACGTCCTGGCGCTCCAGGTGCATGTCGATCTCGCGCTCGAGCATCTCGGTGACCGTCTCCGGCGGATGGCCGTCGATGCACAGGTCGATGCCCTGCTTGAGGAAGGGGTGGGCGATCTCGCGGCCTTCCAGCGCCAGGATGCCCTCCTTGCGCGCGACGTTGGCGAGCTCCACCGCCTGCGCGATCAGCTCCTGCGGCAGGTGGTTCTTGTGCATGAAGGCCTGCATGCCGACCTTCATGGAGCTGACGACGTGCTTCATCGAGACGCGCGTCAGGACGACGGCGACGGTCCCGCCGGCGACGATCAGGAAGCCGGGCGCGTTGATGAAGATCGGGGCGCTCTCGCCCATCACGATGGCGCCCACGATCACGGTGAGGCCGCCGAGGATGCCGAGCAGGGTCGCGAGATCCACGTGTTCTGTTTCCTTGGATGTCCGAATCGGTGGTGGTGAGCGGGGCGGCGGCGTCGTCCGCTCCTGCACCTGTTATCGGCCGCGGGCGGCGGGCGCTTTAAGCGCCGGCGACATCTTCACGGGGCGTGCGCGCGCCGCGCGCGCGATGGCGCCGCCCGCGGCGCGTGGCCCCGGGCGGCGGCGTTCTCTGCGGGTCGGAGGGTCGGTGCGCGCGTCAGGCGCGCAGGGCGACGAAGCCCTGGGCCGCGGAGCGCGCGGCGCGTCCGGCCGGGTCGTAGGTGCCGTCGTCCATCGACGGGCCGCGCAGGCTGTCCAGCGCGCGGCTCGCGCTGCGCAGGCCGGCGCTCACCATGAGGCCGTTCTCCTGGTTCGCCTGCTGGCACTCGCGGGTCAGCGCGACCAGGCGGTCGACCCGCGCGGCGAGATCGGGATGGGTGTGGCGCAGCCCGGCGAGGGTGCCGGCCATGCCGGCCCCGGGCTCGCCGAACGGCGCGAGGTCCTCGCGCAGGCCCTGGTACAGCTCGGCGATGCTCTCCACCGTGTGCTGCTTGTCGCGCGCCACCTGCTCGAGCGTGTCGGCGTCGCTCCTGCCGCGCAGCGCCGCGCGCTCGCTCGCAAGCAGCTCGCCCATGCACTCGAGCGCCGCGGTCAGCTCGCCGACCCGGTCCTCGAGGGCGTCCGCCCGGCGGCTGGCGTCGCCGCTCACGGAAGCTGGCCGTCGGTCGCGAGCAGCTTCTCGGCGATGCGCTCGGCGTTCACCTCGTAGCTGCCGCTGCTGATCGCCTGCTTCAACGCCTCGACCCGCGCGCTGTCGAACTCCGGCGTCTTCGCGAGCTCCTTGCTCACGTCCCGCAGCTCCTGCGCGCGGCCGGTGAGGTCCACGCTGTCGGCGGACCTCGGCTGCTCCTGCGGGGCGGCCGCGGGGCTGCCCTCGCGGGACGTGGTGCCCGCCCGCCGCTCGACGAGCCGCTGGATGCTGCCGTCCACCATCGAATCGATGGAGTTGCTCATGATTTCCGCACTCCGGTCTGTCCTGTGCTCATGTATCGGACGTCCGGGCCGAAAGCTTTAGCCCGTGCGCCGGAAAATCGTCCCGGCGCGGTGACGACTTCGTAACTCATTGTTTCATCGACACCTGGGACGGCACGCCGACGCGCAAGCTGACCCGTCCCGGTGCGCTCACCACCGCGTCCACCACCTGCCTGGACGCCGGGTTGCGCACCCGCACCGTGTCGCCCAGGGCGCCGTCGTCCAGCGCCTGGCCGGCCATGCTGATGTGGATCCCCGGCCCCTCGGCGATCAGCTGCACGCGCTGGCCGCGCTCCACCAGCCGCGGAGCCTCCAGCAGCCGCGGCTCGAGCACGCTGCCCGCGGCCAGCGGCCGCGTCAACACGTAGCCCAGCACCCGCGCCGGGTCCAGCACGGCGTCGCCGCCGACCCGGCCCAGGTCGCGTCGCTCGCGGCGCAGGTCCGCCGGCGACAGCCGCTGGCCGCGGGCCAGAGGCCGTGCCGCGACCACGACGTCACGCTTCAACGTCACCTGGCTGGGCACGTACAGCCGCCACGGGCGGCCCGCGGTGCAGCGCACCTCGACCGTCACGCGCCCGACGTGGGCCGAGCCGGCGGCCCAGGCCGCGGCCAGCGGCTGCGGGCAGGGCGCGAGACGCAGCCTCGAGTCGAGGTCGCCCGGCGCGACCGCGAGATCCGCGCCCGCGCCGTGGAACGCGGTCACGAACTGCACCACGGCGTCGCGGATTCCGGCGAGCGGGTGGCGCTCGGTCTGCGCGCCCGGCGCCGCCCCGGCAGCCAGGGCCAGCGCGATCAGCACGCCAGGCCGCCAGCGACGGGTTCTCGACAATTGTTTGACTGCGGCCGTGCGATTTCTCACTGGTTTCTGTCGCCTCGCGGGGGTGCCGTGGTTCTGTGCAGCCCTGCAGCAAGTTGCGTGCCGTCGTTCCGCCGTGCGTGCCGCGCGGGCGCCGGACTCCTCTATATAGCGGCCGGCGGCGGACGTCCGTGCACCCCCGGGCTGCGGCTGCACGACGCGTGTCCGGCATGTGGCACGGCGCTTGCTTCAGTCCCTGCGAGCGTTTTCTGAACCCCGACCACCGGCGGACCGTCATGGTGACTGACAAGATCTTCGGCATCCACGCCCGCGCCCTGGAGCTCCGCGGCCAGCGCGCGGAGCTGCTCGCCCGCAATCTCGCCAACGCGGACACGCCCGGCTACAAGGCGCGCGACGTGGACTTCCGCACGCTGCTCGCGTCCGAAGCCGGAGCGGGCGCCCCGGTGAACCTCGCGCGCACCGCAGGCGGCCACCTGCCCGCGGCCGGCGCGGTGGGCGGCTTCGAGGACGTCACGCTCAAGTACCGCGTGCCCAGCCAGCCCTCGCTCGACGGCAACACCGTCGACGAGCAGATGGAGCGCGGCGAGTTCGCGTCGAACTCGGTGCGCTACATGGCGAGCCTTCAATTCCTGGAGAAGAAGGTCTCCGGGCTCATCCGAACCCTGCGCGAGGAGTAGTCATGTCCCTGTTCAACGTGTTCGGCATCTCCGGCTCCGGCATGAGCGCGCAGAGCGTGCGCCTGAACCTGACCGCCAGCAACCTGGCCAACTCGGAGTCGGTCGCGAGCCGTCCGGAGGACGCGTACCGCGCGCGCCACCCGGTGTTCCAGTCGGTGCTCGAGGAGGCCGGCGTCGGCGTGCGCACCGCGGGTGTCGTCGAGAGCGCGGCGGAGACCGAGGCGCGCTACGCGCCGGGCCACCCGCTCGCGGACGACAAGGGCTACGTCTACGAGTCCAACGTCAACGCCATCGAGGAGATGGCGAACATGATCTCGGCGTCGCGCAGCTTCCAGCAGAACGTCGAGGTCATGAACACCTCGAAGGAACTGCTGATGCGCACGCTGCGCCTGGGCGAGTGAGCGCGGCCCGGGCCACACACGAGGAACGCATGCGATGAACACCATCAGCGACCAGGTCCTGGAGCGCCTCAACGCGGCGCCGCCCGGGGAGAACAAGCGCACCGGCGAGCTGGGCCAGGACGAGTTCCTCGAGCTCATGGTCGCGCAGATCCAGAACCAGGACCCGTTCCAGCCGATGCAGAACGGCGAGTTCATCGCCCAGATGGCGCAGTTCGCGACCGTCGACGGCATCAGCGAGATGCGCGGATCGATGGCCTCGTTGAACGACACGATGACCGCCAGCCAGGCGCTGTCGGCGAGCGCTCTGGTCGGGCGGGGCGTGCTCGCTCCGGGCCGGGAGCTCAAGCTCGACGGCACCGGGCCGGTCGGCCTTTCGGTGCTTGCCGACGCGAACGCGTCGAGCATCACGCTGGACGTGTTCGATGCCTCGGGCGCGCTGGTCGCGCGCAAGGACCTCGCGCCGTCCGGCGACGGGGTGACCCGCTACGTGTGGGACGCTCGGGCCGCCGACGGCTCGATGCTGCCCGCCGGCACCTACCGCATGCAGGCCCAGGCCACCGTGGCCGGGCAGACCCTCGCCGCCGACACCGCGGTGGCGAGGCGTATCGACAGCGTCACCATCGGCGCCAAAGCCGGCGACCTCAGGCTCAACCTGGACGACGGCGCGGTGATGAACTTCAACGACGCGCGTGAGTTCCTGTAGGGAATCGCGCGCCACGCGTGCGGCGCATCACGCGCCGCGAACGACACCGGAGCACAGCAGACCATGGCCTTCGACATCGCACTGAGCGGGCTCAACGCGGCCCAGACCGACCTCGACGTGATCGCCAACAACGTGGCGAACAGCAACACGACCGGCTTCAAGAAGTCGCGCGCGGAGTTCGCCGACGTGTACGCACTGACGCAGTTCGGCGTCGCCAACGACGCGTCGGGCAAGGGCGTGCGGGTTGCCAACGTGCGCACCATGCACACGCAGGGCGACATCAACTTCACGGAGAGCAACCTCGACCTCGCGATCTCCGGTCAGGGCTTCTTCCGGCTGAACGACGCCGGCTCCACCGTGTTCTCGCGCGCCGGCGAGTTCGGCCTGGACCGCAACGGCTTCATGGTCAACGCGAGCGGGCAGCGTCTCACGGGCTTCCAGACCGACGCGGCGGGCAACGTCACGGGCGCCCTCGGCGACATCCAGGTGAGCCTCGACGACGCGACGCCGCAGGCGACGACGACCATCGACGTCGGCGCCAACCTGAGCGCGTCGGAGACCGTGCCGCCGCCGTTCAACGTGAACGACCCCACCACCTTCAACCACTCGACGTCGCTCACCGTGTACGACTCCCTCGGCGCGTCGCACGTCGCGACCATGTTCTTCCGAAAGGACGCGGTGAACACCTGGGAGGCGTTCACCTTCGTCGACGGCGCTGAAGTTTCGAACCCGGGCGGCGACACGCTCTCCTTCGACACCGCCGGCCAGGTGAGCCTGATCAACGGCGCGGCGGTGAGCACCGTGAACACGACCACGTTCAACCCCGGCTCGGGGGCGGCGAACATGCAGCTCACGCTGGACATGACCACGCTCACCCAGTTCGGCGGCCCGTTCGGCATCGCCCAGCTCGCCCAGGACGGCTTCCCGACGGGCCGCCTGAACAGCATCGACATCGACGAGACCGGCAACCTGTTCGCCCGCTACTCCAACGGGCGCACCGGCACCCTGGCCCAGGTCGCGCTCGCGAACTTCGCGAACCCCGAGGAGCTCAAGCCAGAGGGCGACACCAGCTTCAGCGAGACCTTCGCCTCCGGGCCGGCGACCACGGCCGCGCCGGGCAGCACCAATCTGGGCCTCGTGCAGTCCGGTGCGCTCGAGCAGTCGAACGTGGATCTCACCCGCGAGCTCGTGGACATGATCACCGCGCAGCGCAACTTCCAGGCCAACGCCCAGGTCATCTCGGCGGCCGAGGAAGTGACCCGCACCGTGATCAACATCGGCCGCTGACGCGCGGCCTGACGAACGTCCGCACCCGGACCCGACGCTGAACGCCATCCCACGGCGCCACCTCACGGAGCACACACCATGGACCGCATGATCTACCTCGCGATGGCGGGTGCGAAGCAGGTGGCGCTGGGGCAGGCCAGCAACAACCACAACCTCGCGAACGCGAGCACCAGCGGCTTCCGCGCCGATCTCGACGCGGTGGCCAGCCTGCCGGTGAACGGGCCCGTGCACCCGAGCCGCGTGTACGCGAGCGACGAGCGCGCCGGCGTGGACCTGTCCCACGGCGCGGTCAACGCGACCGGGCGCGATCTCGACGTCGCGATCAACGGCGACGGCTTCTTCGCGGTGCAGGCGCCGGACGGCAGCGAGGCCTACACCCGCGCGGGCGACCTGCGCCTGAGCCCCGACGGCCTGCTCACCACCGGCGCCGGCCACCCGGTGATCGGCAACGGCGGCCCGGTCGCGCTGCCGCCCTTCGAGAGCATCCAGATCGGCAGCGACGGCACCGTTTCCATCCGGCCGCTGGGGCAGGACGGCGCCGCGCTCGCGGCGGTCGATCGCCTCAAGCTGGTGAACCCGCCGGCGGAGCGCATCGAGAAGGGCGCCGACGGCCTGCTGCGCCAGACCGGCGGCGAGCCCGCGGACCCGGACGCCGCGGTGACCGTCGCGAGCGGGGCGCTGGAGTCCAGCAACGTGAACCCGGTGGACGCCCTGGTCAACATGATCGAGCTTGCCCGCCTGTTCGAGATGAACGTCAAGGCCATGAACGCCGCGCAGGAGAACGACGCCGCCGCGACCAGCCTGCTCAGGCTGTCGTGACACGCCGC
>CBDUCN010000183.1:0-10375 GCA_965365655.1 uncultured Gammaproteobacteria bacterium
CCATTCCCTCCCCCTGTTGGGGGAGGGCCAGGGAGGGGGAGTAGAGACAACAGGCCACGTGAAACGGAGTCGTTGTCGTGTAGCGATTCACGGATCAGCGATCTGAATACCTGCGCGGGAGAATCGATCAGTACACGCGACCCGGGCCATTCCCTCCCCCTGTTGGGGGAGGGCCAGGGAGGGGGAGTAGAGACAAGAGGCCACGTGAAACGAAGTCGTTGTCGTGTAGCGATTCACGGATCACCTATTTAGAGGAACAGTTCTGATGGGCAAGGCACTGGAAGGCGTGAAGATCCTGGACATGACGCACGTGCAGTCGGGTCCGACGTGCACGCAGCTGCTGGCGTGGTTCGGCGCGGACGTGATCAAGGTGGAGCGCCCCGGCGTGGGCGACGCGACGCGGGGGCAGCTTCGCGACCTGCCGGACGTCGACAGCCTGTACTTCACGATGCTCAACCACAACAAGCGCAGCATCACGCTGGACACCAAGTCGGACGCCGGCAAGGCGATCTTCACGAAGCTGATCCAGGCCTGCGACGTGATGGTGGAGAACTTCGCGCCGGGCGCGCTGGACCGCATGGGCTTCACGTGGGAGCGCATCCAGGAGATCAACCCGCGCATGATCTACGCGTCGGTGAAGGGCTTCGGCCCCGGCCCGTACCAGGACTGCAAGGTCTACGAGAACGTGGCCCAGTGCACCGGCGGCTCGGCCAGCACCACCGGCTTCGACGACGGCCCGCCGCTGGTGACCGGCTCGCAGATCGGCGACTCGGGCACCGGGCTGCACCTCGCGCTGGGCATCGTCACCGCGCTTTTCCACCGCGAGAGCACCGGGCGCGGGCAGCGCGTGACCTGTGCGATGCAGGACGGCGTGCTGAACCTGTGCCGGGTGAAGCTGCGCGACCAGCAGCGCCTCGCCCACGGGCCGCTCAAGGAGTACCCGCAGTATCCGAACGGCACGTTCGGCAGCGCGGTGCCGCGCTCCGGCAACGCGTCCGGCGGAGGGCAGCCGGGCTGGGTCGTGAAGTGCAAGGGCTGGGAAACCGATCCGAACGCGTACATCTACGTGATCACGCAGGCGGCGGCGTTCCCGGGACTCGCGAAGGCCATCGGCCACGAGGACTGGCTGGACGACCCGGAGTGGAACACGCCCGAGGCGCGCCTGCCGAAGCTGGAGCAGGTGTTCGACGAGATCGAGAAGTGGACGATGACCAAGGACAAGTTCGAGGTCATGTCCATCCTGAATCCGCTGAACGTGCCGTGCGGCCCGATCCTGTCGATGGAGGAGCTGGCCGCCGAGCAGTCGCTGCGCGAGACGGGCACGGTGGTGGAGGTGGATCACCCCACGCGGGGCAAGTACCTGACCGTGGGCAACCCGATCAAGCTCTCCGACTCGCCCTCCGACGTGCAGCGCTCGCCGCTGCTGGGCGAGCACACGGAGGCGATCCTTCGCGAGGTTCTGGGACTGTCCGAGGCCGAGGTGGAGGCGGCCCGCGCGTCGGGCGCGGTCGGCAGCGAGGACGCGGCCAAGGCCGCGTGACCGCCCAGATAGGTGATCCGTGAATCACTACACGACAACGACTCGGTTTCACGTGGCCTCTTGTCTCTACTCCCCCTCCCTGGCCCTCCCCCGACAGGGGGAGGGAAGGGCCGGGATCGCGTGGACTGATCGATTCTCCCGCGCAGGTATTTTGCCCTGAGCCCCGCCGCACGGAGCCAATCGCATGCCGGTCAAGACCATCCTGCTTCCGCTCCGCGAGAGCGACATGAGCGAGCACATGCTGGAGTCGGGGATGCTGGCAGCGCAGCAGCACGCCGCGCACCTCGACGTGTTCTACGTGCACCCGAAGACCAGCGACCTGATGCCCTACGCGACCATGGGCCTCACCCGCGGCATGCGCGAGATGGTGGAGCAGAGCGCGAAGCAGTCGTCGGTGGATCAGGCGGCGCGGCTCGAGTCGCTGTTCCAGAAGGTGCGCGAGCGCTTCGGGCTGGCGCAGCGGCCGCGGCGGGATTACACCGGCGAGCCCAGTGCCGACTGGTCCGAGGCGTCGGGCGTGCGCAGCGAGGAGGTGGCCCGCCGCGGGCGCCTCGCGGACCTGATCCTGACTCCGCGCCCGGAGCGCGCCGACCCGCCGCCGAAGACCTTCGAGGCCATCCTGCGCGACACCGGGCGGCCGGCGATCATGGTGCCGCGGGGCACCAGCACCGGCGCCATCACCGGCCACGTCGCGATCGGGTGGAACGGCAGCACCGAGGCCGCCTCGGCGCTGGCCGCGTCGCGGGCGCTGCTGCGCGCGGCGTCACGGGTCACCGTGCTGGTGAGCACCAAGCGGCAGAACATCCGGCCCAACGGCGACGACGTGGTGGATTACCTGCACTGCCACGGGGTCGCGTCCGAGGCGCGCGTGGTGGAGATGCGCGAGGGCCACGTGGGCGAGACGATCCTCGCCCAGTGCGCCGAGCTCGAGGCCGGGCTGCTGGTGGTCGGCGCGTACAGCCGGACCCGGGTGCAGGAGATGTTCCTCGGCGGCGTCACGCGGTTCCTGCTGCGCGAGGCACGCCTGCCCGTCCTGATGGTGCACTGACGCCGCCGAGCTGCCCGACCGGCGTTCGCCCGGCGCGGCGCGCGCGGCCGCGACCAACGCAGCAGGCGCCCCACGGTCCGCCGCAGCTGGAGAAACGAATGTCGCTGAACAACCTGGCCGCCATCACCTTCGACGTGTTCGGCACGGTGGTCGACTGGCGGGGATCGATCGTCGACGAGGGCGAGCGGGTGTGGCGCGGCCGCGGCCTCGATCTCGACTGGGCCGCATTCGCCGATGCGTGGCGCGCGCTCTACCAGCCGGCGATGGAGCGCGTGCGCGCGGGTGACGTCGACTTCGTCAGGCTGGACGTGCTGCACCGCCAGAACCTGGACCAGGTGCTGGAGCAGTTCGGCCATGGAGACTTTCCCGCGCACGAACGCGAGGAGCTGAATCGCGTGTGGCACCGGCTTCGACCTTGGCCGGACGCGGTGGCAGGGCTGACGCGGCTCAAGTCGCGCTACGTCATCGGCACCCTGTCCAACGGCAACATCGCGCTGATGGTGAACATGGCGAAGAACGCCGGGCTGCCGTGGGACGTGATTCTCGGAGCGGAGGTCGCGCGCCAGTACAAGCCCCACCCGGACGCGTACCTGCGCTCGGCGGCCGCGCTGGACCTGCCTCCGCAACGCTGCATGCTCGCCGCTGCCCACAACGACGACCTCGTGGCCGCGGGCAGGGTCGGCTTCCAGCGTGCGTTCATCGCGCGTCCCACCGAGCACGGCCCCGGCCAGCAGATCGACCTGCGCGCCGAGCACGATTTCGAGGTCGTCGCGCGCGACTTCCTCGATCTGGCCGACCAGCTCGGCTGCGACTGACGGCGGCGGCTGCGGGCGGCGTGCGCCGCCCGGCCCTCACATCACCGCTTCGATGCCGAAGTCGGCGAAACGGTTCTTGTCGAAGTTCTCGCGGAACATGCTGCGAAGCCGCTGCGCCGAACGGTCGTATGCGTCCTTGTTGGCCCAGGTGTTGCGCGGATTGAGCACCGCGGGGTCGACGCCGGGGCAGTGGGTGGGCATGCGCAGCCCGAACACGGGATGCGTTTCGGTCTCCACGTGGTCCAGCTCGCCGTCCAGCGCCGCGTTGAGCAGCGCGCGCGTGTCCTTGATGGAGATCCGGTCCGCCTCGCCGGCCGGGCCGCCGCTCCAGCCGGTGTTCAGCAGGATGCAGCGCGCGTCGCTCGCGCGCATCTTCTCCTCGAGCAGCTTCGCGTACACGTTCGGGCGATGAGCCATGAAGGGCGCCCCGAAGCATGCGCTGAACGCGGCGGTGGGCTCCGTGAGGCCCACCTCGGTGCCCGCGAGGCGCGCGGTGAAGCCCTGCACGAAGTGGTACATCACGTCCTTGCCCTCGATGATCGAGACCGGGGGCAGCACGCCGAACGCGTCCGCGGTGAGCAGCACGATGGTGGCGGGGTGGTCCCCGCGGGCCCCCTCGGCCACGTTGGGGTTGCAGTCCATCGGGTACGAGAAGCGGGTGTTCTCGGTGATCGAGCCGTCGGTGAGGTCGAGGTCCTGCGGGTCGGTGTCCTCGATCGCGCGCCCGGGCAGCGGCGGCACGTTCTCGATGAGCGTGCCGGGCATGGACAGCGCGGCGGCGATCACCGGCTCCGCGTCCTTGTCGAGGTCGATGAGCTTCGCGTAGCAGCCGTCCTCGATGTTCGAGATGCCGCTCGCGGTCCAGCCCGTCTCGTCATCGCTGATCAGGCGCCGATCGGGGTCCGCCGAAAGCGTGGTCTTGCCGGTGCCGGACAGGCCGAACAGGATCGCCGAGTCGTCGCGCCCGCCCATGTTCGCGGAGCAGTGCATGGACAGGAAGCCCTGCTTCGGCAGCAGGTAGTTCATCACCGTGAAGATGGTCTTCTTCACCAGACCGCAATAGTCCGCGGGCCCGACGACCAGGCAGATCTGGTTGCGGAAATCCATGATCGCGGCGCGGTTCGAACGCGTCCCGTCGCGCTCCGGCTCGCAGCGGTACGACTGCACGTTGAGCATGGTCCACCGCTTCGCCTCGGCGTCCGCGATGCCGTCCATGCGCTTCGGGAACTGGTTGTGCGCGAACAGCGCGTGGGTCGCGTACTCGCCGACGAAGCGGTACGGCACGGCGTACTCCGGATCGACGCCCGCGAACACGTCCTTGACGTACAGGTGCCCGCCGCGGCGGTTGAGGTGCTCCACGACGCGCGCGAGCAGCCCCTCGTACTTCTCCGGGTCGAAGGGCTTGAGGTTGTCCTTCCACCAGATCGTATCCTCCACCTCCGGCCACGCGACCGCGAAGGTGTCGTCCACCGGCCGCCCGGTGCACGACGGATCGGTGAAGAACATCAGCGGTCCGTTCGTGCCCAGCGCGGTGGGGAATGCCTTCTGCGCGTCCTCGGGGCCGTCGGGCTCCACTCGCCCGCGGTCGTTTGCGATGGCCTCGTGGAACAGCCGATCCTTGGACAGGTTGTAGCGATATTCGAGATTCTTGAGCCCGAGCTTGCGCTCGAGCGCCTGGGCGAGATCCATCTGAAGTCCCCGGTTGCGCGGCCTGGCCCCGACTCCGTGGCGCCTCTTGCGGGCGCGTCGCGCGGAGCGGCGGGAGTGAGAGACCGGAGAGAATACTGTGCGCCCGGTTTTACGGGCAAGCGATCGGCAGCACGCTCAGGAAGGACGCTCCCCCGAAGCGTCGCCGAGGGCCGCCGCGAGCCTGCGGGCCCGCGCCGAACCGCACCGGCACGGCGTGCCGGTGCTTCGCCGCCTCGTTCCCGCCGTTGCGCTACGATGCGAATCTCCGTCCACCCCGCGCCGCGGCGCGGGCACCGCGCGAAGAGGACCATGCGCCGCCGCACCATGAGGCCAGCGCCGCCGTGAGCGAGCCGACGATCACCCGCTGCGTGCTGGAGATCGACGTCGGCGACGAGCACCTGGACTCCCTGGAGCACGTCAACCACGCCGCGTACGTGCGCATGCTGGAGACGGCGCGCACCGCCTTCTACCGCGCGGCAGGCGTCCCGCTCGAGCGCCGCACGCCGCCGCGCCTCGGCACCGTGGTGGTCAACCTGAACGTGAACTTTCGCGCCGAGTGCGTGGCTGGCGACCGGCTGCGCGTCGTCACCGGGGGCCTGCGCCGAGGCAGGCGCAGCTTCACGCTCGAGCAGCACATGACGCGCGATGACGGTGTGGCGGTGGTGGACGCCGCGGTGACCAGCGTGATCATGGATCTGGACCGACGGGCAGTGGTGGCGCTGCCCGACGCCCTCGCCGCGGTGCTTCCGGCGCCGGATGACGGCTGAGGCCCGCGAGCCGGTCAACGACCCGCCACACGCATATCGAGACGACACCGGGAGGAGACAGAGCGATGAAACTGATCGTGCATGGCCAGCAGGCCTTCGGAAAGAGCGTGCTGGAGGCGCTGCTGGACCGCGGCGACGAGGTGCTCGGGGTGTACTGCGAGCCCGACCGTGAGGGTCGTCCGGCAGACCCGATCAAGACCTTCGCCGAGGAGAAGGGGGTACCGGTGTTCCAGCCGGCGTCGTACCGCAAGGCCGAGACCCACGAGCAGATGGCCTCGCTGGGCGCGGACCTGTGCGTGATGGCCTACGTGACGCTGTTCGTGCCCGAGGAGGCGCTGAACATCCCGACCCACGGCTCCATCCAGTACCACCCGTCGCTGCTGCCCCTGCATCGCGGCGGCAGCTCCATCAACTGGCCGATCATCTGGGGCGAGACGAAGACCGGGCTCAGCATCTTCTGGCCCGACAACGGCCTCGACGAGGGCCCGATCCTGCTGCAGAAGGAGGTGGCCATCGGCGACGACGACACGCTGGGCAGCCTTTACTTCAACCACCTGTTCCCGATGGGCGTGTCGGCGCTGCTGGAGAGCGTGGATCTGGTGCGCGACGGCAAGGCGCCGCGGGTGGACCAGGACCATTCCCGGGCCACCTACGAGGGCTGGTGCCGCGGCGACCTGGTGCGCATCAACTGGCACATGCCCACCCAGGTGACCTGGAACCTGATCCGCGGCTGCAATCCGCAGCCCGGCGCCTGGACCACCTTCGACGGCACGAAGGTGAGCCTGTTCGACTCGCGCAAGGTGCACGAGCCGAAGAGCGTGCAGCCGGGTCAGGTGGTCGCGATCGGCGACGCGGGCGTGCACGTGGCGACCGCCGACGGCCAGATCCTGGTCGAGCGGCTGCGCCCGGACGGCGGCAAGAAGGTCGCCGCCGCCGAGTGGGCCGCGGAGGTGGGTCTGAAGCCGGGAGCGCGCTTCAAGTAGCGCCCGGCAGGTGCGCAGCGCGGTCGGCGGCTCGCCGCGGACCGCGCGCGACCGTCAGTCGTCGCCGCCCGCGGCCGCCATCGGCGGGGGGCCGTACTGCATCGCCCGCCAGTCCGCGACCGGCGGCGGCCCGGCCGGTGGATCGACGGGCTGCGCCGCGACCTTCACGCCTTCGTCGTGCACCGTCTTCGACAGCAGCTCCACCGCCGCGTAGATCGCGCCGATGCACGGCGTCGGCGTGCCGGTGAGCGCGCCCAGCTCCACCACGGCGCCGATCAGGGCGTCGGTCTCCAGGCGCTTGCCGGCCTCCAGGTCCTGCAGCATCGAGGTCTTGTGCCGGCCCACGCGCTCGGCGCCCGCGATGCGCTTCTCGAGCGGCACCCTGAAGGTCACGCCCAGCTTCTCCGCGACCGCCTGCGCCTCGGCCATCATGTTCGCGGCCAGCTCGCGGGTGAGCGGGAAGCGGCAGATGTCCTCCAGCGTCGCGTGGGTGAGCGCGCTGATCGGGTTGAAGGTCATGTTGCCCCAGGCCTTGAGCCAGATCTCGGAGCGGATGTCCTCCAGCACCGGCGCCTTGAAGCCGGCGCGCGTGAGCAGCGCGGAGAGGTCCTGCACCCGCTCGCTGATGCTGCCGTCCAGCTCGCCGAGGGCGAATCGGGTGCCCTCCACGTGCTCGATCACGCCCGGCTCGGTGATCGCCGCCGCGGGGTACGCGACGGAGCCGATGATGCGCTGCGGCTCGAAGGTCGCGGCCAGCTTGCCGTCCGGGTCCACCGCGCGCAGCACGTGGCCCTCGTACGGGCCGCCCAGGCGCTGGAAGTACCACCACGGCAGGCCGTTCTGGGTGGTGAGCAGGATGGTGTCGGGGCCGAACAGGCTGCGCACCTCGTCCGCGACGGGCGCGATCTGGTGCGCCTTCACGCCGAGGATCACCAGGTCCTGCGGCCCCAGCTCGCTCATCCGGTCCGTCGCGCGCACGTCCCGCGCGAGCTGCACCACGCCGTCGTTGCGGATGAACTTCAGGCCCTTGCGCCGGATCGCGTCCAGGTGCGCCCCGCGCGCCACCAGGCTCACGTCCTCGCCGGCGTGCGCCAGCCCCGCCCCCAGCATGCCGCCGATCGCGCCGGCGCCCACCACACAGATCTTCATGACACCTCCTCGGGCGGCGCGCTCCGCTGCGCCGCCGACGTGCTTTTCGATACCCGCGGGCACCTCGCCCGCGCCATGCCGGTCCCCACCGCCGGTCGCGACCGGGAATTACTTCGTTGGCTAAGGGTATGGAATCACGGACCGCCGCCGCGGCCTATTCGACGTGTCAATAGTGAGTATTGCTGCGACGCATCACGGGGAACGCGCGTCCTCGACGCGCTGCCTGCGCGGCGGGTACGGGGACCGGCCGCGGCCGCCGGACGGCGCACCACCGTGCCGGGCAGGAGAAGGCGCCCGGGGGGGGCCTCAGCCGACCTCCTCGCCGCCGAGGTACAGCCAGGTCTGCACCACGGTGTCGGGGTTCAGGCTGACGCTCTCGATGCCCTCCTCCATCAGCCAGCGCGCGAGGTCCGGGTGGTCCGACGGCCCCTGGCCGCAGATCCCGACGTACTTGCCCTGGCGCCGGCAGGCCTGGATCGCCTGGTGCAGCAGCGCCTTCACCGCGTCGTCGCGCTCGTCGAACAGCCCCGCGACCAGCCCCGAGTTGCGGTCCAGCGCGAGGGTCATCTGCGTGAGGTCGTTGGACCCGATGGAGAAGCCGTCGAAGTGCTCGAGGAACTGCTCGGCCAGGATCGCGTTCGACGGCACCTCGCACATCATCACGATGCGCAGACCGTTGCGCCCGCGCTCGAGGCCGCCCTCGGCGAGCAGGTCCAGCACCGCGCGGGCCTCGCCCACCGTGCGCACGAAGGGCACCATCAGCTCCACGTTGGTGAGCCCCATGTCGTCGCGCACCTTCTTCAGCGCCCGGCACTCGAGCTCGAAGCACGGGCGGAAGTCGTCGGACAGGTAGCGCGACGCGCCGCGGAAGCCCAGCATCGGATTGGCCTCCCGCGGCTCGTAGACCTCGCCGCCGACGAGGTTCGCGTACTCGTCGCTCTTGAAGTCCGAGAGCCGCACGATCACCGGCTTCGGGTGGAACGCGGCCGCGATGGTGGCCACCCCCTCGGCGAGCTTCTCCACGTAGAACTCGACCGGGCTCGCGTAGCCGCCGATCAGCGCGTCCACGCGCGCGCGCAGCCCGGGCTCCAGCCGGTCGTGCTCGAGCAGCGCGCGCGGGTGCACCCCGATCATCGCGCCGATGATGAACTCCAGGCGCGCGAGGCCCACGCCCGCGTTCGGCAGGCGCCGGAACTGGAACGCGCGCTCCGGGTTGCCGACGATCATCCCAAGCTTGAAGGGCAGCTTCGGCATGCTCTCCACGCTCAGGCGGCGCACCTCGAAGGGCAGGTCCCCGGCGTACACGTATCCCGTGTCCCCCTCCGCGCAGGACACCGTCACCGGCGCGCCGTCGGAGACCTTGTCGGTGGCGTCGCGGCTGCCGACCACCGCCGGGATCCCGAGCTCGCGCGCGATGATCGCGGCGTGGCAGGTGCGCCCGCCGCGATTGGTCACGATGGCCGCGGCGCGCTTCATGATCGGCTCCCAGTCGGGATCCGTCATGTCCGTGACCAGCACGTCGCCGGGCTGCACCCGCTCCATCTGCGACGGGTCCAGGACCAGCTTCGCGGGCCCCGCCCCGATGCGCTGCCCGATGCTGCGCCCTTCGGCGAGCACCGGCCCGCGCTCGCGAAGCTCGTAGCGCTCCACGTGCTGGGCGTCGCTGCGGCTCTCCACCGTCTCCGGGCGGGCCTGCAGGATGTACAGGCGGCCGTCCTCGCCGTCCTTGGCCCACTCGATGTCCATCGGGCGCCCGTAGTGCTGCTCGATGGACACCGCGTAGCGGGCGAGCTGCTCCACCTCATCGTCCTCGAGCGAGAAGCGCCGCTGGTCCGCCTCCGGGACCTCCTCGATCGCGACCCGCTCGTCGCCGCCGCGCGCGTACACCATCTTCAGCGCCTTGCTGCCGAGCTCGCGGCGCAGCACCGCGGGACACCCTGCGGCGAGACCCGGCTTCCACACGTAGAACTCGTCCGGGTTCACCTGGCCCTGCACCACCATCTCGCCGAGCCCCCAGGCCGAGGTGATCAGCACCACGTCGCGGAAGCCCGACTCGGTGTCCAGCGTGAACAGCACGCCGCTGGAGGCCAGGTCGCTGCGCACCATGCGCTGCACGCCCACCGACAGCGCGACCTGCATGTGGTCGAAGCCCTGGTGCACGCGGTACGCGATCGCGCGGTCGTTGAACAGCGACGCGTACACCTCGCGCACGCGGGTCAGCACCTCGTCGATGCCGCGCACGTTCAGGAAGGTCTCCTGCTGGCCGGCGAAGGAGGCCTCGGGCAGGTCCTCGGCGGTGGCCGAGGAGCGCACCGCGACGGCGGCCTCCGCGTCGCCGGCGACCAGCGTCGCGAACGCCTCGCGCAGCTCGGCCTCCAGCGCGT
>CBDUCN010000184.1:0-10361 GCA_965365655.1 uncultured Gammaproteobacteria bacterium
CGCCGAGCGCGGTGTCGATGCGCGCCGCCGCGTCCCACTTGTCGTCGTTGCCGATGCTGGCCGCGAGGGTGACCGGGCCGAGGGCGGGGCTGTCGTAGCGCACGTTGTCGTAGCGGCTGAAGCCGTCGAAGCTGCTGGTCGTGCTGCCCGCGGTCAGGCCGCCGGCGACGGTGCCGCCAGCGGAGGTGCGCCACGCGATGCCGCCGGTGAACGACGCACGGGTCGCGTACACGCCGGAGATCGCCATGCCCGACAGGTCGGACTCGGACGCGCCGTTCGCGGCGCCGTCACCCTGGCCGATCGTCAGCTTGCCCCAGTTGCCCGAGAACCAGACGTTGGCCTGGCGCAGGTTGTTGGTGTTCTGGTTGCCGTCGTTCTGCGCGTTCACGGCCGCACTGCCCGACGGGCTGGAGGAGGTCTGCAGCTCCCAGTAGAAGCCGGCCTTCATGCCGTTGCCCAGATCCTCGCTGCCGCGCAGGCGGAAGCGGGTGCCGGAGGTCTGCGTGTCGACGTGGCGCACGTCGGAGTCCGAACCGTCGTCCATGAAGACCACGGCGCGGTTGACCTGGCCCGACAGCTTGTACTTGACGGCCTGGGCGCTCATCGGCGCGGCCATGGCGCCAGCGATCGCAACAGTCAGAAGCTTCTTGTTCATCGTATCCCCTAAGAGAGTTTTGAATCTCGACCCGAAATCTTTCAGGCAATGTCTCCTCCGATATCTCGGAGGTGCTTCGCGAAGCCCCTCATTACTGAGAAGCGGGGCGAGTATGACTACAAAGCAACAGGCGAGGCAATAGTTTTTGGGCAAAAAAACACACTTTCGGGCCGATCTGTATCTCATAGGATACAAATTGGCGTCCGCGAGCGGGGATCGCCGCCGACCGGCCGTGCCGATCACCGCTGCGCGGCCGCCTGGACCCCGGGAAGCCGCGGGCCGTCGTGTCTCTTGAACCTGCACTGGCCCGTCAGGCCCTTACCGCCAATGCGCGCACTGTCGCGTTCAGGCTACACGGTGTTGTATTTTCGTGCGTCGGCATCGGCCACCCGGGAGCGCTGTCCGGTGCCGCGACGGGCGCGACTGAGGCGCCCGCGTTCCCCGGCGGTGCGCCCCGTACAATCCGCGCCTTCTCATCCGGAGACGCTGCGTGGACATCGTGAGTCAGCATCGGCGTGCCTGGCGCCGCCGCCGCGGCGGGTCGGCGGGCGCCTCGCGCGCGGCGCCGTGACGGGCCGCGGGCACGACCGGGGCACGCCCGTGCACGGCCCGCACACGGGCGGGACGCCGTCGCGCGGCCCGGCCGACCCGGGCGCCGACCTGCGGGCGGCCGGGGCCGCGCTCGCCGCGGGCCGGTCCGAGGAGGCGGCCCGGCTGCTGGAGCCGCTGGCCGCGGCGGCGGATGCCGCCCCCGAGGCGCTCGCGCTGCTCGCGATGCTGCGCCGGCGCCAGGGACGGCCCGAGCAGGGCCTCGCGCTGCTCGAACGTGCGGTCGCGCTGCATCCCGGCGACGCGGCGTCGTGGAACAACCTGGGCGCACTGCGCCGCGAGTCCGGGGATCCCGCCGGCGCCGCGGCGGCCTTCGAGCGCGCGCTCGCGGCGGATCCGGAATCCCGCAGCGCGCTGTACAACCTCGCGGCGGCGTGCGCGTCCGCGCAGCAGCCGGAGCGCGCCGCGGCCCTGCTGGAGCGGCTCGTCGGGCTGGCGCCGTCGGACGCCGCGGCGTGGAAGCTGCTGGGGCTGGTGCGCACCGACGCCGGCGCCGTGGAGCCGGCCGTCACCGCCCTCGAGCGGGCGCACGCGCTGGCGCCGGACGCGCCGGACATCGTCAACGACCTCGGGGTCGCGCTGGGCTACGCCGGCCGCCTGGACGAGGCGCGCCGGTCGTTCGAGCGCGCCGTCGAGCTCGCGCCCGACTTCGCGCTGGCCTGGGAGAACGCGCTGCGCAGCCGGCGCGTCACGG
This sequence comes from uncultured Gammaproteobacteria bacterium, assembly GCA_965365655.1. GTDB lineage: Bacteria > Pseudomonadota > Gammaproteobacteria > HK1 > HK1 > JBFHNV01. The sequence continues at coordinate 1,959 of CBDUCN010000184.1, forward strand.
GCGCCGATCGTCCGACGCTCGATCACCTGCGCCGGCTGCTGGTACGCGCGCCCGACGGCGGCATGGACGCCGTGTACCTGAACTTCGCGCTCGCGAAGGCGCTGGACGACCTCGGGGAGACGGACGACGCGTTCGCCCACCTGGACCGCGCGAACGCGCTGATGCGCCGGCGCGCCGGCTACGACCCGCGCGCACACGACGCGCTGGTGGAGCGCATCGTCGAGGTCTGCGACGAGTCCTTCGTCGCGCGCTGCCGCGCGTTCGCCGCACCGGACCGGCGCCCGCTGTTCGTCGTCGGCATGCCGCGTTCGGGCACCACCCTCGTCGAGCGCGTCCTCGGGCAGGCCCCCGGGGTTCACCGCGCCGGCGAGCTGTCCGTCGTGCAGCGCGCGGTGGCGCGCCTCGCACAGGCCGCGGGCCGGCCCTACCCGCAGGCGCTCGCGCCGCCCGCGCAGGACGGGGCGTCGCTGGCGGGCTTCGCGCGCGAGGTGAGCGGGGCCATCGCGGCCATCGCGCCGTCGGCCGATCGGGTGGTGGACAAGATGCCCGGCAACTACTTCTACGTCGGCCTGCTGCACGCCCTGCTGCCCGGCGCGCGCATCGTGCACTGCCGGCGCGACCCCCGGGACACCGGCCTGTCGCTGTACTTCCAGCGCTTCTCGAGCGGCCACGAGTACAGCTACGGCCTGGCGCACATCGCGTCGCGCTACCGCGGCTACCGCCGCCTGATGGCGCACTGGCGCGCGCTGCTCGGCGACTCGCTGGTCGAGGTGGACTACGACGAGCTGGTCCGCGCGCCCGAGGAGGTCTCGCGGCGGCTTCTCGGCGCGGTCGGCCTGGCCGGCGCCGGGCCGTCCGCGTCAGCGCCCGAGGATGCCGGCGTCGTGACGACCGCGAGCAGCTGGCAGGTGCGTGCGCCCATCACCCGCGCGTCGTCGGGACGCTGGCAGCGCTACGCGCGCTTCCTCGGCCCGCTGCACGAGCTGGTGGGGTCGTGATGCGCGCGCCCGGCGCCGGCGCACGTGCCGCGCGCAGGCCGGAGGCGTTCGGCGGCGCGATGCACCGGCGGGCCCTGCGTCCCGCCCGGCGGGCCCTGCGTTGCGGCCGGCCGGTGTGAGTCCGCCGTCCGCCGCCGGGGCGCGCGCCCGGGTGCAGGAAGCCCTCGCCGCGCTGGCGCAGGGGCGCGCGGAGGACGCCGCGTCGGCGCTGGAGGAGCTGCTGCACGCGCGGCCGGGCGATCCCGACGCGCTGGCCGCGCTGGCCGCGGTGCGCCGCGAGCAGCGCCGCCCGGGCGACGCGGCGGCGCTGCTGGAGCGCGCGCTCGCGGCGCGTCCGCAAGACCCGTCGGCGTGGAACAATCTCGGCGCGCTGCGCCAGGAGGCCGGGGATCCGGCCGGCGCGGCCGCGGCCTTCGAGCGGGCGCTGGCGCTGCAGCCCGACTCGCCGAACGCGCTGTTCAACCTCGCCCGCCTGCTCGCGCCGCAGCAGCCCCCGGAGCGCGCCCGGGCGCTGCTCGAGCGGCTGGTGGCGCTCACCCCGCGCGACGTCGCGGCCTGGAACCTGCTCGGCATGGTGCAGTGCGACTGCGACGCGGTTGACGCGGGCCTGGCCTCGCTGACGCGCGCGCTGGAGCTCGCGCCCGGAGCGCCGGACATCCTGAACAACCTGGGCGTCGCGCTGGCCTACGCCGGCCGCGTGGACGAGGCGCGGGACGCCTACGAGCGCGCTGTCGCCACCGCCCCGGACTATGCACGGGGCTGGGAGAACCTCGCACACAGCCGGCGCTTCACGCACGCCGACCGGGAGCGGGTGGCCCACATGCGGCGGCTGGTGCAGCGTGCCGACCCGCGAAGCCGCGACGCGCTGTGCCTGCACTTCGCGCTCGGCAAGGCGCTGGACGACCTCGACGAGCCGGAGGCCGCGTTCGCGCACTACCGCGCGGGCAACGAGCTGATGGCGGCGAACGTGCGCTACGACCCGCGCGAGCACGACGCCCTCGTGGATCGCATCGTCGCGGTGTGCGACCGTCGATTCGTCGAGCGCTGTCGGGCGCTGGCCGTGCAGGGTCCGCGCCCGGTGCTGGTGGTGGGCATGCCGCGCTCCGGCACCACGCTGGTCGAGCAGATCGTCGGGCGCAGCCCGGGCCTGCACGCGGCCGGCGAGCTGCGGGTGGTGGAGCACGCGGTCGCGCGCGCAGCGGGCGATGCTGCGGGGACCTATCCGGAGGCGCTCGCCGCGGCTCCCGACGACGCACTCGCGGCGCTGGCGCAGGCGCTGGCCGCGGGCTACGCGTCGGTCACGCCGCGCGGCAGCACGCGGGTCATCGACAAGATGCCTGCGAACTACCTGCTGCTGGGGGTGGTTCACGCGCTGCTGCCCGGGGCGACCGTGGTGCACTGCCGCCGGGACCCGCGCGACACCGGGCTGTCGCTGTACTTCCAGCACTTCGCGACCGGCCAGGAGTTCAGCTACTCGCTCGAGCACATCGCGTCGCGATACCGCGCGTACCGCCGGATGATGGCGCACTGGCGGGCGCTGATGGGGGACCGGCTGGTGGAGGTGGACTACGACGCGCTGGTGCAGCAGCCGGAGGCGGTCTCCCGGCGCCTGTTCAGCGACGCCGGCCTCGAGTGGACCCCCGACTGCCTGAGCCCGCCGCGCAGCGGGCGGGTGGTGCGCACGGCGAGCTTCTGGCAGGTGCGCCGGCCGATCAGCGCGTCCTCGTCCGGGCGCTGGCGGCGCTTCGCCCCGTGGCTGGGGCCGCTGCTCGCGCTCGAGGCCTGACGCGCCGCGCCGTCACTCCGCGTCGGGAGGGCTGTCCTCCAGCCAGGCGTTGAACGCGACCACGATGCGCTCGCGCTGCCCGAGGTACGGCAGCACCTCGTGAGTCAGCCAGGACGGGAAGATCACGAGCTGGCCCGCGCGGTGGGTGAGGTACACCGGCGTGGTGCCGAAGCGCGGATCGAGCTGGCGGTTGCCGGGATCGAAGTGCATGTGCGCACCCGGACCGCGCGGGTCGTAGAACTTCACCTGCCCGCTCTCCGGGCGCCCGCTGACGGCGTCACCCGGGTCCACGCAGTAGATGCCGGACCAGCACGCGTTGGGGTGGAAGTGGTTGGACTGGTAGCCGCCGGTGCGCGTGACGTGGAACCAGGAGTGGTAGAAGAACTCGAAGCGGGCGAGCTCCTCGTCGTCGTAGCCGTTCAGCGACCCGATCACGCCCGACAGCGCGCCGTGCACGAAGTCCGCGAGCTCCTGCACCGGCGGGTCGGGCCAGTCGAACAGGTCGAAGCGGCTCTCGAACACCGGCCCCACCTGGGTCGGGATGCGGATGTGGTGGCGCCACGGTTCGCCCTCGCGTTCGAGGAACAGCTCGCGCAGGCGCGGGTTCAGCGCTTCCCGGCCGTCGTAGGTCGCGGTCGCGACGGGCGTGCCGAACCAGCCCTTGACCTCGGCCGATATGCTCATCTCATCGTCCGCGCGCGGCGCACGCGGCGGGAGACGGCCTCACGCCACGCGCTGCGCACGGTGCGCCCGCGCTCAGGCCGCGGCCTCGATCGCGGCGTCCACCGCGCCGGCGAGGCGCTCGGCGATCTCCGCGACGTGCCCCTCGTCGATGATGAACGGCGGCGCGAGCAGCACGTGGTCGCCGGCCGCGCCGTCCACCGTGCCGCCCATCGGATAGCACATCAGGCCACGCGACATCGCCTCGCGCTTGATGTGGGCGTTGAGCTTCATCGCCGGATCGAAGGGCTGCTTGCTCGCGCGGTCGGCCACCAGCTCCAGGCCCCGGAACAGTCCGCGCCCGCGGATGTCGCCGACGTGGGGATGATTCCCGAAGCGATCCAGCAACGCCTCCTCCAGTCGATCGCCCATCGCGTTGACGTTCGCCAGCAGGCCTTCCTCCTCGATCACCTTCTGCACCTCCAGCGCGCACGCGCAGGCCGTCGGATGACCCATGTAGGTATGGCCGTGCTGGAAGTACCCGGAGCCGTCGCGGATCGCGTCGTAGATGGCCGCGCTCAGCAGCATCGCGCCGATGGGCTGGTAGCCCGCGCCCAGGCCCTTCGCGATGGCGACGATGTCCGGCTGCACGTCCTCCTGCTCGTACGCGAACAGGCTGCCCGTGCGCCCCATGCCGCACATCACCTCGTCGAGGATGAGCAGCATGCCGTGGCGGTCGCACACCTCGCGAATACGCCGGAAGTAGCCGGGGACCGGCACCAGCGCGCCGGCGGTGGCGCCCACCACCGGCTCGGCGACGAATGCGATCACGTTCTGCGGTCCCACCCGGCGCACCGTCTCGTCGAGCTCGTCCGCGAGCCGTGTCGCGTACGCGTCGTCGCTCTCGCCGTCGCGCTGCTCGCGGTAGGGGTAGCAGGCCGACACGTGGTGCGCCTCGGCGAGCAGCGGGTCGAACGGCGCGCGGCGCCAGAAGTTCCCGCCCACCGAGAGCGCACCCAGGGTGTTGCCGTGGTAGCTCTGACGGCGCGCGATGAAGCGGGTGCGCGACGGCTCGCCGCGCTCGAGGAAGTACTGGCGCGCGAGCTTGAGCGCGGCCTCCATGGCCTCCGAGCCGCCGGACACGAAGTACACGTAGTCGAGCGGCCCTGGCGCGGACGCGGCGAGCCGGTCGGCGAGCCGTTCGGCGGCCTCGCTCGTGAAGAAGCCGGTGTGCGCGTACGCGAGCTTGTCCACCTGCTCCTTGATCGCCCGGATCACGCGCGGATGGCTGTGACCGAGGCACGACACCGCGGCGCCGCCGGACGCGTCGAGGTAGCGCCGGCCCTCGGAATCGATGACGTAGGGGCCGTCCCCGCCTGCCGCGACGGGCAGCGCGCCCTTCGTGTGCCGATGCAGAATGTGGGTCATGGCGGTGCTCCTCGCGGCTGGGTGCGTGTGCCCGCGCGGCGCACGCGCCTTTCGAGACACACCGCGCAAGTCTAGCCCCCGGCGCGTATCGACGTCGCGCCCCGGGGGCGCCACGAAGGCTGATGAGGATACCGAAACACCGAAAAACCCGCCGCGGCGGGTGGCGTCGCTGCGATTTCCCGAAAATTGTAAAAGGCCCGTACTTGGATGAGAATCGGTCCCATCGGGCACGCTGGCCGCGGTCGTGACGCACGTCGTCGCGGCGGCGGCGGTGGCCGCGGGACGCGTGAAACAGGCGCGTTCCGCCGCACGCCTCGCCGTTGCCGGCGCGGCCCGTTCAAGAACCAAATCAGAACGCCCAGGTGGAGGAAACCATGCGCAAGACCATCATCGGCCTCGGAGCCGCCCTGCTCAGCGTCGCGGTAGCGGCACCCCCGGCAGCGGCCGAGACCTTCGTCACCATCGGAACCGGCGGACAGACCGGCGTGTACTACGTCGTGGGCCAGTCCATCTGCAAGCTGGTCAACCGCGGCACCAAGGACCACGGCATCAAGTGCACGGCGCCGTCCACCGGCGGCTCGGTCGCCAACCTGAATGCGATCAAGGCCGGCGAGCAGGACATGGGCGTCGCCCAGTCCGACTGGCAGTACCACGCGTACAACGGCACCGCGAAGTTCGAGGACCAGGGCGCGAACAAGGACCTGCGCTCGGTGTTCTCGGTGCACCCCGAGCCGTTCACCGTGATCGCGCGCACCGACAGCGGCATCAAGACCTTCGACGACCTGAAGGGCAAGCGCGTGAACGTGGGCAACCCGGGCTCCGGGCAGCGCGGCACCCTGGAGGTGCTGATGAAGGAGAAGGGCTGGACGATGGACGACTTCAAGCTCGCGTCCGAGCTGAAGTCCGCCGAGCAGGCGCAGGCGCTTTGCGACAACAAGGTCGACGCCATCGTGTTCACCGTCGGCCACCCGAACGGCTCCATCCAGGAGGCGACCACCTCCTGCGACGCCATCATCGTGCCGGTGACCGGCCCCGAGGTGGACAAGCTGGTCGCGGACAACCCGTTCTATGCCAAGGCCACGATCCCCGGCGGCATGTACAAGGGTACGGACAGCGATGCGCAGACCTTCGGCGTGAAGGCGACCTTCGTGTCCTCGACGAAGGCGCCCGAGGCGACCATCTACCAGGTGGTGTCGGCGGTGTTCGACAACTTCGACCGCTTCAAGCGGCTGCATCCGGCGTTCGCGAACCTCGATCCGAAGGACATGATCAAGGACGGCAACTCCGCGCCGTTGCACGACGGCGCCGCGAAGTACTTCAAGGAAAAGGGCATGATGTGATGCCCGGCGAGCCCCGGCGGGCGTGTGCCCGCCGGGGCTCGTGGTCATTGCCCGGCACACCGAGCCGCCGCTCGTGAACACCTGCCGCAACGCGGGCACGCCCGCAGCACGACACGACCCGCATCGTGTGGACGTGCGCCTCCCCCGATTCGAGCGAGGGGTACGCCCGTACCCCGTTCCCGACGCCCGCGGCGACCTTGCCGGCGTTCGAACGAAACGCGAACTCCGTGTGCCACGACTCGCGGCGCTGCTGCGTGCGCGCCGCGCCACCGTTTCCCGAGAGAGCCAGACACCATGAGCACAGAAAGCAACGCGCCCGCTGCGCCCGACGACGACCACCTGCAGCAGATGGTGGCGGACGCTGACACCGGCGGCCGTGCGCCCACCGGCCTGTCACGGCGCATCCTGCTGGGCGTCGCGCTGTTCTGGTCGCTGTTCCAGGTGTGGATCGCGTCGCCGCTGCCGTTCCTGGACTGGCCGGTGGTGGGCAGCTTCGGGGTGTTCAACGATACCGAGGCGCGCTCCATACACCTCGCGCTCGCGGTGTTCCTGGCCTTCCTCGGCTATCCCGCGCTGAAGCGTTCCCCGCGGCACCACATCCCGATCCAGGACTGGGTGTTCGCCGTCGCCGGGGCCTTCTGCGCCGCGTACATCTTCATCTTCTACCAGCAGATCTCGCAGCGCCCCGGCGCACCGAACATGCAGGACATCGTCGTCGCGTGCTTCGGCATGGTGCTGCTGCTCGAGGCGACCCGGCGCGCGCTCGGTCCGCCGCTGATGGTGATTGCCGCGATCTTCCTCGTCTACACCTTCGCCGGGCCGTACATGCCCAGCCTGATCGCGCACAAGGGCGCGTCACTGCCGTCCGTGGTGAACCACCAGTGGATCACCACCGAAGGCGTGTTCGGCATCGCGCTAGGCGTGTCCACCAGCTTCGTGTTCCTGTTCGTGCTCTTCGGCGCGCTGCTCGACAAGGCCGGTGCGGGCAACTACTTCATCAAGGTCGCCTTCTCGCTGCTCGGCCACTACCGCGGCGGTCCGGCCAAGGCCGCCGTGGTGTCGTCGGGCCTCACCGGTCTCATCTCGGGCTCGTCCATCGCGAACGTGGTGACCACCGGCACCTTCACCATCCCGATGATGAAGCGCGTGGGCTTCACGTCGGAGATGGCCGGTGCGGTCGAGGTGTCGTCGTCCGTGAACGGCCAGATCATGCCGCCCGTGATGGGCGCCGCCGCGTTCCTGATGGTCGAGTACGTGGGCATCCCGTACACCCAGGTGATCAAGCACGCGTTCCTGCCGGCGCTGATCTCCTACATCGCACTCATCTACATCGTCCACCTCGAGGCGGTGAAGGCCGACATGCAGGGGCTTCCGCGTCCGGGCGTCCCGAAGCCGTGGGTGCAGAAGATCATGGGGATGCTGCTCGGCTTCATCTTCATGGCCGGCCTGTCGGCGGCGGTGTACTACGGCATCGGCTGGATGAAGCCGGCCTTCGGCGACGCCGCCACCTGGATCATCTCCGCGCTGGTCGGCGTCGTGTACGTCGGGCTCGTGTGGTACGGCTCGCGTTACCCGGACCTGCCGCTGGACGACCCCAACTCGCCGGTGCTGTCGCTGCCGGAGGTTGGGCCCACCGTGAAGACGGGGCTGCACTACCTGCTGCCGGTGATCGTGCTGGTGTGGTGCCTGATGGTGGAGCAGCTCTCGCCGGGCCTGTCCGCGTTCTGGGCGACGGTGCTGATGATGGCCATCCTGGTCACCCAGCGGCCTCTGACGGCGACCTTCCGGGGCGAGTCGGCGATCGGCAGCGAGGTGAAGCGCGGCTTCGACGAGCTGTTCGACGGGCTGATCAGCGGCGCTCGCAACATGATCGGCATCGGCATCGCGACCGCCACCGCGGGCGTGATCGTGGGCTCCGTGTCGCAGACCGGCGTGGGCCTCGTGCTCGCGGATCTGGTCGAGGTGCTGTCGCTGGGCAACATCATGCTGATGCTCGTCCTGACCGCGGTGCTTTCCCTGATCCTGGGCATGGGGCTGCCGACGACCGCGAACTACATCGTGGTGTCGTCGCTGATGGCGCCGGTGGTGGTCACGCTGGGCGAGCAGTCCGGGCTCATCGTGCCGCTGATCGCGGTTCACCTGTTCGTGTTCTACTTCGGCATCATGGCGGACGTGACCCCTCCGGTCGGGC
>CBDUCN010000185.1:0-10355 GCA_965365655.1 uncultured Gammaproteobacteria bacterium
CCCACAAGATGCACGAGATCCTCGCGGTCAGCGATCGCGTCGCGGTGCTGCGCCGGGGGCGCAAGGTGGGCGAGGTCGTGACCGCCGAGACGGATCGCGACGCGCTGGCCGAGCTGATGGTGGGCCACGCGGTGACGCGCCCGCGGGTGGAGCACCTCGAGCCAGGCGAGCCGGTGCTCGCGCTGGACGACGTGTCGGTCGCCGGCGGCGACGGGCGCGCCGCGCTGCAGTCGGTGCACCTCGAGCTTCGCGAGCGCGAGATCGTCGGCGTCGCCGGCGTCGCCGGCAACGGCCAGGGCACGCTGGCGGACCTGCTCTCGGGCCTCGGCCGGCCGCGCCGCGGCACCGTGCGCTGGCGCGGCGAGCGCGTGACCCGCTTCTCGCCGCGGCGCTTCGTCGCGATGGGCATCGCGCGAATCCCGGAGGACCGCCACGCCGCCGGCGTGTTTCCCGAGATGTCGGTGTGGGAGAACCTGCAGAACGAGGAGCTTCGCCGCGCGCCGTTCTGGCGCGCCGGCGCGTTCATCGACCGCGCCGCGTGCCGCCGGCACGCGGCCGCGCTGATCGAGCAGTTCGACATCCGCTGCGACAGCATGGAGATGCCGGCGCGCCTGCTCTCCGGCGGCAACATGCAGAAGCTGATCCTCGCCCGCGTGCTGCACCGCCAGCCGCGCCTGATCCTCGCGAACCAGCCGGTGCGCGGCCTCGACGAGGGCGCGATCGCGTTCGTGCACGAGCGCCTGCTGGCGGCGAAGGCGGCCGGCGCGGCGGTGCTGCTGGTGTCGGAGGACCTCGACGAGCTGACGGCGCTGGCCGATCGCATCGTCGTGATGGCGCACGGGCGCATGAGCCGGGCGGTGCGCCCGAGCGAGGTCAGCGCCCGCGACCTCGGGCTGATGATGAGCGGCGACCTGGACCACGCTCCCCGGAGGGCGGCCGCATGCTGAGCGCGCGGCCCGCCGGAGCTCCGCCGCGCGCGCCCCCCGCGGCCGCGGCGCACGCGGCGACAGGACCCGCGCCGTGAGGCTCGAGCCCCGCGAGCATGCCCCGCTCTGGCTGGCCGTCACCGCGCCGCTCGCGGCCATCGCGGTCTCGCTGCTGCTGACCTCGGGGCTGGTGCTGTGGGCCGGCGAGTCCGTCACCGCCGCGTACGCGCTGCTGTTCAAGGGCGCGTTCGGCTCGCGCTTCGCGCTCACCGAGACCTTCGCCCGCGCGACGCCGCTGATCCTCACCGGCCTCGCCGCCGCGGTCGCGTTCCGCGCGAAGTTCTGGAACATCGGCGCCGAGGGCCAGCTCTACTGCGGCGCGCTCGCGACCACGTGGCTGGGCACCGGCGTGCTCACGCTTCACCCGGCGCTGCTGATCCCGGCGCTGTTCGCCGCCGGCGCGCTGGCCGGCGGCCTCGCGCTGCTGATCCCGGTGCTGCTCAAGGTGCGGCTGAAGGTGGACGAGGTGGTCACCACGCTGCTGCTGAACTTCGTGATCCTGCTGCTCGTGAACTACCTCGTCGAGGGCCCGTGGAAGGACCCGATGTCGCTGGGCTGGCCGCAGGCGGCGCCGGTGATCGACGAGGGCGTGCTGCCGCGGCTCGTGGAGCGCTCGCGGCTGCACCTCGGGCTCGTCGTCGCGGTGGCGTCGTCGATCGCCGTGTGGCTGATGTTCCGCTTCACGGTGTGGGGCTACGAGATCCGCGCCGTGGGCCAGAACCCGCGCGCCGCCGCGTTCGCCGGCATCGGCATCGGCGCGACGGTGCTGCGCGTCGCGCTGATCTCGGGCGGCCTCGCCGGCATGGCGGGCGTCACCGAGGTCGCGGGCCTGAAGGGCTACCTGACGCTGGACCTGTCCCCCGGCTTCGGCTACGCGGGCATCGCCGTCGCGATGCTCGCCGCGCTGCACCCGCTGGGCGTCGTCGCGTCCGCGGTGTTCCTCGCCGGCATCTACGTCGGCGCCGACTCGATGAGCCGCGGCGTCAACATCCCGAACTACATCGCCGACGTCATCGTCGCGTGCTCCGTGCTCTCGGTGCTCGTGAGCCTGATGCTGGTGCAGTTCCGGGTGCGCTGGCGGTGAGCGACCTCCTCGACGTCTTCCTCACCGCCGGCTTCTGGGCGGCGACGATCCGCATCGCGTGCCCGCTGATCTTCGCGACCCTCGGCGAGCTGATCTGCGAGCGCGCCGGCGTGCTGAACCTCGGCATCGAGGGGATCATGACGCTCGGCGCGATGGCCGGCTGGATGTGGGTATACCAGGGCGGCGACCTGTACACCGGCGTGCTGTTCGCCGCGTTCTGCGGCGCGCTGTTCGGCCTGCTGCACGCCGGCTTCACCGTGCACCTCGGGCTGTCGCAGCACGTCACCGGCATCGGCATCACGATGCTCGCGTCCGCGCTCAGCTACTACAGCTTCCGGATGCTGCTTCCGGAGTCGACCACCCCGCCGAAGATCACGCCGTTCCAGCCGCTGGACCTCGGCGCACTGTCGGACCTGCCGTTCGTCGGCGAGGCGCTGTTCCGCCAGACCGCGATGAGCTGGCTCGCGTTCGCGTGCGTGCCGGTGGTGATGCTGGTGCTGTACCGCACGCCGCTCGGCCTCGCGGTGCGCATGGCCGGCGAGAACCCCGTCGCTGTGGAGGCGCAGGGCATCGACGTGTTCATGGTGCGCACCGGCGCCGTTGTCGTCGGCAGCGCGCTGATGGCGGTGGGCGGCGCGTACCTCACGATGAGCGCGTTCGACGCGTTCTACTTCGGGATGATCAACGGCCGCGGCTGGATCTGCGTCGCGCTCGTCATCTTCGCGTCGTGGCGACCCGGCAAGGCACTGCTGGGCGCGCTGCTGTTCGCCGCGCTCGACGCGTTCCAGGTCCGCGCGCAGCAGCAGGCCGGCGCGTTCATCCCGTACCAGGTGTTCCTGATGCTGCCGTACCTGCTGTCCATCGCCGCGATGGTCGTGATGGCTCGCAAGGCGCGCTACCCGAAGGCCCTGCTGACGCCGTTCCGGCGCGGCGACCGCGTCTGACCGCGAGGCGCGTCGCGCACGCGGACCGCGGGCGGAATGCGCCACGCCGACATCCGCGGCGCCGCGCTCACGCCGCTGCAGACCGCTCACCCGTGGCCTGGGACGCCGCTTCCCGACACTCTGCGGCAACTGCTGGCCGCAGTGTCGGGATTTCTTACACCCGCGCTCGGGACGCATCGCGATGCGCGAGACAACTCGTTGATGCAAGTTGGAAAGCACAATCCGGCATGCTTCATGCAAGAGTGACGGCGCACGAAGCAAACACGAGGAACCCGGATCATGGGTAGAACATTGATGGCTGCGTTCGCGTTGATGACGCTGGGCGCTCTCGCACCGGGCGCCGCGCAGGCGGTGGTCTTCGACTTCGACATCACCTTCGATGGCCTCAGCGCGACGCAGGACGCGTCCTCCGATCCGATCACCGGAACCACGCTCGTTCCGGGCGCCGACGGATTCAACCTGGACATCCACGCGTCCGACGGCTTCGCATGGGAGGTCACCGCACCGACGTCGCTCGGCATCTACGCCGGCTTCTTCGTGCAGGACGGCGGAAACAGGACGGCCAACGTGACGACGACGTTCTTCAGCAACGGCGTGCAGGTCGCGCAGGACGTCGACATCGGCACGGTGCAGACCGCGGTTCATCTCGGCGCCCAGAGCTTCAACCTCGCCGCCGGGCTGGTGTTCGACCAGGTCGTCGTCGACTACACGTTCCTGGCCTCGACGTCGACGTTCACGACCATCCAGCCGCAGCCGGACATCGTCGCCTTCACGCCGTTCTTCCGCGTGTCGACGATCCAGTTCGTGCCCGTATCCGCGCCCGCGTCCCTGTGCCTGCTGGCCCTCGGCCTCGCGGCCGTGCGCCGGCGCTCCCGGGCTGTGGGGTCGGACCAAGTCATCCCACTGATCCGCCTGACAAAATCCTGAAAGAGACCGCGCGAACCGCGCTTAGAGCGCGAATTCGACCGGACTGCAGGGCATTTAAGAGCCGCGTGGTCGCGCAGCATGCCGACCGCGTCGGCTCGGGATCCTGCGGGGGCAGCCGGGGTCGGACCAGGTCATCTCCCTGATCTAGTTACAGAAAGCTTGGAAAAACCGGCTCGAACTCCGCTTACAGCGCAAGTTCGAGCCGGCTGAAGTGCCTTCAAGAACGCTGCGGTCGCGCCGCATCCGGATCGCGCCGACCGGGACCTCCCGGCTCGGGCCGCGTCATCTTCTCGATTCGACGGCGACCTGCTGCCGAATCACCGGGTCCGGTTGCTCGTCAACGCGCATGTCCCAAGCGGCCGATGCCGACGTAGCGACCCCTGTCCTCACGCAGCATGTACGCGCCATCGACGCGGCGAACGACACGGTCGAGCCTCGACAGACCGAGTCGAAGGCGCACCGCCTCCGCGAACGCCTCGCTCCCGACCGCGATCGACTCCGTCCAGCAAGGATCTCTCGCGTGGTCGTCGGCTTGCACCGACAGCTCGACCTGCTCTCGATGCGCTGCCTGCAGTTGAACCACCGAGGTGCATTCGGTCAGCGACGCCAGCCCGTCGAGATCGATGATCCGGTAGCGCGAGCGTGGCGACTGGATCTCGTTGTATCCCCCGTGCGGCCAGTCCCGAGGATGCGTGACCACGCCTGCCCGGACCATGTTGAGGTCGATGTACGTCAGGCAGCGCCACAGATGTTCGCCCGTCTCGACGGCGACCGCATGGTAGCGATCCTCCCAGAACGCACCTCGTCTCCCCCGACGGCCGTTGTAGACCTGCGCCATCCTGCCGCCCAGCAGCTGCATGCTCCGGGGGATCGCATCGTCCCCCCGCGTGTCGCAGACGAGGAGGTGCACGTGGTTCGAAGTCACTGCGAAGTTCAGCACGCTCAGCGCGTGGCGCGACTTCGCCGTGAAGAGCCAGCGACGCCAGGTATCGCGATCCCGTGCCGCCTTCAGCAGGAAGCGGCGATCGTGACAGCGGTGGGTGATGTGCCAGACCAGGCCCGGCAGGAAGTGACGGTTCGCACGTGGCATGGGTGTTCCTCCCTGAACACAGGACCGGCTCCGAGAGCGTCGCCGGTCGCCCGAACATCGTGGGGCCGCTCTCCGGGTGCTGTCCTTAGCGCCCATATTTCCACGGCCTCGGACAATTCTAACGGCTTTCCGAGCCGTCGTTGGCGGCGCTCTGCCTTTTCTTATCAGCAGGTTGAGTTGGTCCGACCCGGAGCCAATCAGGGCGGCACGTGGTAGGGGAACGGGTAGCCGGGGTTGCGGCGCTGGTGGATTCGATGCAGGGCGCGGATGTCCTCGACCATCGCGCCGTCGCGCCAGCGCACGGCGCCGGTGCGCATCGCCTCGGCCATTCCTGCCAGCAGCACCGCGAGGTTCACGTGCGTGATGCGTGCCTCGTCCTCGAGGAAGAAGTGCACGATCGGACCGGCGGCGGTGACCTCCGGGCCGCAGTACGCGGCGTACCACTCGCCCTCGAACGAGAAGATCGGGACGTACCGCGGGTCCCAGCGCACGAGAGGGTTCGCGAGCAGCGACCGGTACTCCGCCAGCGCGTCGTCCAGCGGCAGGAAGTCGTGGTACCAGATGAAGGGCACCGCGCCCGTGCCGCCGTCACGCCAGGACCACAGCGCCTTCAACTCCGCGGTCGGCGTGCAGCCGTCCGCACTCGCGAACGCGTCCTCGATGGACGCGACGGCCCGCGGCGCACGCAGGGTCGCGGCCACGCCGGTGCCGTGCTCCACGTGCCAGGCCTCGATGGCATCCAGGCTCGCGACGAGTGCGGCCGGATCGCCGGCACGCTCGGCCGCCGAGCGCTTCGCCGCGTCGGCCGGGAACTCGCCGCTGCAGCCGCCGAGCACGAGCGCCACGAGGCCCGCGCCGACGACCCGGAGCCGCGCGCCAGCCCGCCCCCCGGGAGCCGAGCGCCTCGAACGATCCGCCGTGCTGCCGCTGCCCGCCACCGCGCCCCTCCCTGACCCGTGCCGGCCCGCGCCCGCCGGCGGAGCGAACCCCGACGCCGGCCCGCCGCGCACCCCGCGCCGCTTTGCATCGCCCGCTCGCGCCCGGTTAACGTGGGCCGAACCACGAGCCGCCGGGACGCCGACCATGATCTTCGATCGCCCCCTGCCCGAGCGCAGCGCGCTGCGCGGCGCCATCGACGAACGTTACCGCGCCGACGAGACCGCGTGCGTGCACGCCCTGCTCGACGAGCTGCCGCAGGACCCGGACGCCGATCAGCGCATCCAGTCCACCGCCCGACGCCTGGTGGAGTCGGTGCGCGGGCGCTCCGCCGGCGGCATCGACGCGTTCCTGCACGAGTACGGCCTGTCGACCCAGGAAGGCGTCGCGCTGATGTGCATCGCCGAGGCGCTGCTGCGCATTCCCGACGACGACACCCAGGAGGCGCTGATCCGGGACAAGATCACCGCTGCCGACTGGGACAACCACCTGGGCCACAGCGACTCGGTGTTCGTGAACGCGTCGACCTGGGCGCTGATGCTCACCGGGCGCGTCGTGGGCATGGGCGGCATGCGCGAGCAGAGCCCCGGCTCCGTGATGCGCCGCCTCGTCGCGCGCGTCGGCGAGCCGGTGATCCGCGAGGCGACGAACCAGGCGATGCGCATCCTCGGCCGGCAGTTCGTGATGGGGCGGAACATCGAGGACGGGCTCGACCGCGCGCGCGCGCTGGAACGCCGCGGCTATCGCTACTCCTACGACATGCTGGGCGAGGCCGCGCGCACGATGGCGGACTCGGATCGCTTCTACGAATCCTATCGCGATGCCATCGCTGCCATCGGCAAGGTCTCCGCCGGGCGCGGCATCGTCGACGGCCCCGGCATCTCCGTGAAGCTCTCCGCGCTGCATCCGCGCTACGAGCTCGCACAGGAGCAGCGCGTGATGGACGAGCTGGTGCCGCGCCTGCACGCGCTGTGCGTGGCCGCGGCGGGCCACGACATCGGCCTCAACATCGACGCCGAGGAGGCCGCACGGCTCGATCTGTCGCTGGACGTGATCGACGCGGTGTCGGCGTCCGACGAGCTCAAGGGCTGGGACGGCCTGGGCGTGGTCGTGCAGGCCTACCAGAAGCGAGCGCCCGCGGTGGTCGACTGGCTCGAGGACATGGCGAGGCGCCACGGCCGGAAGATGATGATCCGGCTCGTGAAGGGCGCGTACTGGGACACCGAGATCAAGCTCGCGCAGGAGCTCGCGCTGCCCGGCTACCCGGTGTTCACGCGCAAGGTGAACACCGACGTGTGCTACCTCGCGTGCGCACGCCGCCTGCTCGCGGCGCGCGACGTGTTCTACCCGCAGTTCGCGACGCACAACGCGCACACCATCGCCGCGGTGCTGGAGTACGCCGGCAACCGGCGCGACTTCGAGTTCCAGCGCCTGCACGGCATGGGCGAGGAGCTCTACGAGGAGGTCGTGGAGCACGGCGACATCGGCGCGCCGTGCCGCATCTACGCACCGGTGGGCGAGCACGAGGACCTGCTCGCATACCTGGTGCGCCGGCTGCTCGAGAACGGCGCCAACAGCTCCTTCGTGAACCGCATCCAGGACGCCGACCTGCCGGTCGCGGAGATCATCGCCGACCCGGTGACCGCGGCCCGCGGCCACGCGCACGTGCCGCACCCGCGCATCCCGGCGCCGCGCGACCTGTACGGCGTCGCGCGCGTGAACTTCGCCGGCATCGACATCACCGACCGCGCGGTGCTGGCTCCGCTCGCGGAACGGATGAAGGACGCCGGCGTCGGCCACTGGCAGGCAGGTCCCATCGTCGCCGGGCGCGAGGGCACGCACGAGGCCCGCGACGCGGTCGCCCCGGCCGACCACGAGCGCGTCGTGGGGCAGGTGCGCGACAGCCGCGACGCCGACGTGGAGGCCGCGCTCGCGAGCGCGGCGGGCGCGGCGCGGGCGTGGTCCGACACTCCGGTGGAGGAGCGCGCCGACTGCCTGCGCCGGCTCGCCGACCTGATGGAGGAGGAGACGCCGAAGCTGATGTCCATCGCGGTGCACGAGGCCGGCAAGACGCTCGCCGACGCGGTGGCCGAGGTACGCGAGGCCGTCGACTTCTGCCGCTACTACGCGCTGCGCGCCGAGCACGACTTCGCCGCCGCCCATCGCCTGCGCGTGCCGCGCGGCGCCGATCGCCGCCTCGCGCTCGCCGGCGGCGGCGTGTTCTGCTGCATCAGCCCGTGGAACTTCCCGCTCGCGATCTTCACCGGGCAGATCACCGCCGCGCTCGCGGCCGGCAACGCGGTGCTCGCGAAGCCCGCGGAGCAGACGCCGCTGATCGCGGCCGAGGGCGTGCGCCTGATGCACCGCGCGGGCATCCCCCCCGAGGTGCTGCACCTGCTGCCGGGCGACGGCGCGTCGGTCGGCGGACGGCTGGTCGCCGACGAGCGCGTGACGGGCGTGTGCTTCACCGGCTCCACCGAGGTCGCGCAGGTGATCCACCGCACGCTCGCGAAGCGCGACGGTCCGCTCGCGCCGCTGATCGCCGAGACCGGCGGCCTCAACGCGATGATCGTGGACTCCAGCGCGCTGCCCGAACAGGTCACGCGCGACGTCGTGATGTCGGCTTTCCAGAGCGCCGGGCAGCGCTGCTCGGCGCTGCGCGTGCTGTGCGTGCAGGAGGACGTCGCGGACCGCATGCTGGAGATGATCCGCGGCGCGGTGGAGGAGCTGGTGGTGGACGACCCCACCCGCCTCGCGACCGACATCGGCCCGGTGATCGACGCCGAGGCGAAGGCCATGCTCGACGGCCACGTGCGCCGCATGCGCGGCGAGGGGCGGCTGGTCGCGCAGGCGCACCCGGGCCCGCGCACCGGGCGCGGAACCTTCGTCGCGCCGGTGGCGTTCGAGATCGATCGCCTGTCACGGCTGCAGCGCGAGGTGTTCGGGCCGGTGCTGCACGTGGTGCGCTGGAAGGGCCGCGAGCTGGACAAGATGATCGACGCGATCAACGCCACCGGCTACGGCCTCACGCTCGGCATCCACACCCGCATCGACGAGACGCGCGACCACATCGTCGAGCGCGCGCGGGTGGGCAACGTGTACGTGAACCGCAACCAGATCGGCGCCGTGGTGGGCGTGCAGCCGTTCGGCGGCGAGGGGCTCTCCGGCACCGGCCCGAAGGCGGGCGGCCCGCAGTACGTGCCGCGCTTCGCGAGCGCGTACGCGATCGGCGACGACGGCGCCACGGCCGCGGAGCGGCTCGCCGACGGCGCGTTCGACCCGTCCGACGCCGCGCTCGCGACCGCAGGCCTGGATGCGGCGCTGGCCGCGGCACGCGCCGCGGCGCCCGGCTGGGCCGCGCTCACGCCCGGCACGCGCGCGGCCTGCCTGGAGGCGGCCGCCGAGGCCCTCGAGGCGTTGCCCGCCGCGACCGCGGCGCCCGCAGACGCCGGGGACGCGGCCGACTTCCTGCGCTTCCACGCGGCTCAGGCCGAATCGGAGCTCGCGGAGCCGGAGCGGCTCCCCGGCCCGACCGGGGAGCGCAACGAGCTTCACTGCGCGCCCCGCGGCGTCGTGGCCTGCATCGCCGCGCCGGGCGCGGGTCTCGCGCCGCTGGCCGCGCAGGCCGGGGCCGCGCTGGCCGCCGGCAACACGGTGATCATGTGGCACGGCGACGAGGCCGCCGCGGCGGCGCTGCTGGTCGCACTGCACGAGGCCGGCGTACCGCCGAACGCCGTGCACGCGCTGGCGCCCGCGGGCGACGCGAGCGTCGCGGACCTGATCGCCGACCCGACCGTCGCCGCGGTCGCATTGGCTGCGCCGCCCGACGGGCTTCGCGCCGTCGCGCGCCTGCTCGCCCGCGGCGACGGCGCGATCCGCCCGCTCATTCCGTTCGCCGAGACCGAGCATCCGGGCGGCGCGCCGGGCTGCCCGCTCGCCGGCAGTCCGGGCTACCTGCACCGCTTCGTGCTCGAGCGCGCACTCAGCGTGGACACGACGGCGTCGGGCGGCAACGCGTCGCTGTTCTCGCTCGAGGAAGGCCAGGCCGCGTAGGCCCCAGCGCGCCGCGCGGACCGCGGGCGGGCGGCGTCGCCGCGGCACGAAGCCCGTGCGCGATCCTCGCAGCCGCGCGGCGGCCGCTCGCCTGCGACGCGACGGGCGTGCCGCCACGCCAGGGCGCCGCAATCGCCGCCGGGCGTCTACGTGCCCGGCGGGTGGACGGGCATCAGCAGCGCGCTCACCCGCGTCGGGTTGGCGTGCACGTCGCCGGCCGTGATCGCCTCGCCGGTGCACAGGTCGAGCACGGACGTGTCCGGCGCGATGCCGCGCAGCGCGTCGACGCCGCGCGGCGTGCTCAGCAGCCGGAAACGGCCCTCGCGGGTCGAGAA
>CBDUCN010000186.1:0-10342 GCA_965365655.1 uncultured Gammaproteobacteria bacterium
TTCATGTCGATGCCTGCGCACATCGGTGTCCACGGGATGTCGTCGGTGCGCACGTAGCACGACGCCAGCGGGTCGCCTTCGGGCCGTGGGAATGCAGGGGTTTCCAGCGCCATGTCGTGCTCCGCGTCGGTGCCCGGGGAAGGGGCTGACGGTATCCGGGTCGGCCGTTCAGTCGACTTCCGGCTCGAAGCGCACCGCGAGCGCGAGCCGGTTGCAGTCCGTCTCCCGCGCGTAGTCGATCGCCGAGCAGTAGTAGCGGATCAGCGGCCAGCCCAGGCCGCCCGTCGGGCGCAGCCCCAGCGTCGCGTTCAGGTCGGGCTCGGGCAGGTCCCGGGTGGGGTCGAACGCGCGTCCGTGGTCGCGGTACAGCAGGTGCACGCCGTCCGCGACCCGGGTGAGGCTCAGCTCGATGGGTGCGTCGGGCGGCGCCTGGCCGTGCTTGACCGTGTTGGTGATCAGCTCTTCGAGGATCAGCACCAGGATCCGCTCGTCCTCGGCGTCGATGCCGTGCGCGCGGCAGAAGCGTCCCGCGAACTGCGAGGCACGCTCGATTTCGTGAAGCGCGCCCTGGAGCCTCAATGTCTCGGGCTGCATACTCGTTCTCGACTGGCGGGTGCGCATCGCGTGAAGGCCGCTGATGCACAGCGTAATCCACCGCTCGCCGTTCGGTAACCCGAGACCCGGATCCCGGGTCCTGCAAGGAGTCCTCGCCATGCGATTCTTCATTGTGCTGCTGTCACTCCTGGCGCCCGCGCTGGCCGCGGCGGACGTCGGTCAGATCAAGACCCTGGCCGGCGACGTGCAGATCGAGCGCGCGGGCCGCACGCTGGCGGCCGCCGCCGGAGACGGGCTGCTCGCCTCGGACGTGCTGGTCACCGGCGCCGACGGCAAGGTGGGTGTCACCTTCGTGGACAACACCCGCCTCTCCCTGGGGCCGGACAGCCGCATGGAGCTGGCCCGCTTCCGCTTCAACGCGACCACGCACGAGGGCGAGTTCCTCAGCCGGATCCACCGCGGCACGCTGTCGATCGTCTCCGGGCAGATCGCGAAGGGCAGCCCGCAGGCGATGAAGGTCGAGACCCCGAGCTCGGTGCTCTCGGTGCGCGGCACCCGCTTCCTGGTGAAGGTGGACTGACGTGCGGGGCGTGCGGCCCCGGGCGCTGATCGCCGCCGCGCTGGCGGCGGCGCTGCTCTCGGGCTGCTCCAGGGAGCTGGTCGTGCTGCTGCCGGAGGACGACGGCCGGGTGGGTGCGCTGGACGTCAGCTCCGGGTCGGGCTCCGTCACGCTGGATTCGGCGTACGCGGGCGCGCGCGCCGGATCGCTGCAGACGGTGACCGCGGTCTCCGTCGACGAGGCCGGTGTGCGCCGCGACTTCGCCGCCGCGCTCGACGCCGAGCCGCCGCCGCCGGTGAGCTACGTCGTGTACTTCGAGGAGGGCACGACGACCGTGGTGCCCTCGTCGCGTTCGGAGTTCGAGCGCATGCTGGCGGACGTGCGCGGCCGCGCGGTGGCCGAGGTGCAGGTGACCGGCCACACCGACCGCGTCGGCACGGTGGCCGACAACGATCGCCTCGCGCGCCAGCGCGCGGCGATGGTGCGCTCGGTGCTGGTGCGCCAGGGACTGGACCCGCGCAGCGTGCTGGCCGTCGGGCGCGGCGAGCGGGCGCCGCTGGTGGACACCGCGGACGAGGTGCGCGAGCCGCGCAACCGGCGCGTGGAGATCACGGTCCGCTAGTCGCGGCCAGGGGGACACCGAGCGGTCATGCCGCGGCGCCGCGGTATCGCAGCACCATCACCGTGACGTCGTCGGCCGGCTCGGCGCCGGCCGCGAAGCGGGCCACGTCGTCGACCAGCGCGTCCAGCACCTGCCGGGCGCCCGCCGCTGAGGGCTGCGCCGCGAGGCACGCCGCGAGGCGCTCGCGGCCGTAGAAGCGCCCGTCGCGGTCCAGCGCCTCGGTGACGCCGTCGGTGGCCAGCACCAGGGTGTCGCCGGGCTGCAGGTGGCACTGCTCGGCGGGGTACTGGAAGTCGTCCATCACGCACAGCGCGGGGCCGCCGAGGGTGTCCAGCTCCCGCGGCGGCTCCCCGGGGCGCAGCAGCCACGGCGCGTCGTGGCCCGCGATGCACAGGTCCAGCTCGCCGCTGGCCGTGTCCAGCAGCCCGGCGGCGACCGCGACGAACAGCATCTGCGGGTTGTCGCGCGCGATCTCGGCGTTCGCGATGGACAGCCGCTGCGCGAGCCTGCCCCCGGAGCGGGTCACCACGCTGCGGCACAGGGACTTCGACAGCGCCATGAACAGCGACGCCGGGATGCCCTTGCCGGAGACGTCGCCCACCGCGAAGAACAGGTGGCGCTCGTCGAGCATGAACAGGTCGTAGAGGTCGCCGCCGACGCGTCGCGCCGGCTCCAGCCGCGCGGCGACGGTGACGCCGGCCGGCAGATCCGCCATCGCGTCCGGGTCGGGCAGCAGGCCCATCTGGATCGCCCGCGCGGCGTCCAGCTCGCCCGCGAGGCGCGCCGCCGCGTCGCGCTCGAGGGCCAGCGCCTCGTCCAGCGCGCGCGAGCGGCTGCGCTCCAGCGCGAGCAGCGAGGCCAGCAGCGTGCCGCACACCGCCAGCGTGGACAGCACCGGCGGACCCGGGTCGAGCAGCCATCGCGCCGCCGCGAACGCGGCCACCGCGCCCCCCGCGAGCACGGCCACCAGCGCGCCGGCCAGCAGCGCGCCGCGGCGCGGGCCCAGCCGCGGCAGCAGCGCGACGAGCACGATGCCGGCCAGCAGCAGCGCGGCCGACTCGATCCACGGCGCGAACGCGGGCCGCTGCAGGCGCGCGCCGGAGAGCAGGGATTCGACCACCTGGGCCTGGACCACGACGCCGGGAATGCTGGCCGCGATCGGGGTCGCGGGGGCGTCCACGGTGGCCAGCGCGCTGACGCCGATGATCGCGATCTGGTTCGCGAACGCCCCCGGCGCGAGCTCGCCGGCCAGCACCCGGGCGGCGGACACCCGCCGCGCCGGATTCGGCGTCGCGAAGTGCAGGGTCAGGGCCCCGTCCGGGTCCAGGGGCAGGAAGGTGTCGGCGACGCGCACGCCCTCGACCCCGGACGCGCCCGTGCGCACGGTGACGATGGGCGAGCCCGTCGCGACCCGCAGCAGCTCCAGGGCCAGCGACGGCGCGAGGTCCGCACCCGCCCGCGCGACGACCGGCACCCGCCGCACGACCGCGTCGGCGTCGCGCAGCGAGTTCACCAGTCCGTGGCCGCGAGCGCCGCGCTCCACCTCGGGCACGTTGACCAGCACGCGCGGCCAGCGGTGCAGGAACGGGGTCGGGTCGCCGCCCTCGGTGATCACCGGCGCGGGCCGGGCCGGCGGCTGCGCTGCGGTGTCGGCGCCCGCGGGCAGCCCGGCCCGCGCGACCACCGAGGGCGCGCGCGCGAGGGCGTCGCCCAGCACCGCGTCGTTGGACGGCACGCGCGCGAGGCGCGCCTTCAGGTCAGCCTCCAGCCCCGGATGATCCGCGGCCAGCGCGGCGGGGGAGAAGCGCCCCGGCTCCGACATGATCACGTCGATGCCGACCGCCAGCGCACCCAGCGCCGCGGCCTGCTCGACCAGGCGCGCCATGCGGTGGCGGGGCCACGGCCACTGGCCCAGCCGGCGCAGGCTCTCCTCGTCCACGTCGATCACGCGCACCTGCACCGGGCCGGTCTCGCGGGGCAGCGCGCGCTGGTAGCCGTCGAAGATCAGGGGGCGCAGCAGCGTGCCGCCGGCGCGCTCCGCGAGCAGCTGTGCGCCCAGGCACAGGGCCAGCACGCCGATCGCGGCGCCCCGGGCGCGCAGCGCGCCGTCGCGGGTCAGGGGGCGCAAGCCCGGCGGCCCGTCGCGCGTGCGGGGCGCGCGGGCGGCGGCCGGGGGATCCTCAGAGCCGGATCTCCATGCCGTCCCAGGAGCTGGACACGCGCAGCGCGTGGTCCTCGCGCATCAGCTCCTCGTAGCGCTGGGTCTCGCGCCACACGCGGTGGATCGCCTCGTCGTCCTGCAGCGGCTCGTGGTGGAACATGCAGTAGTGCTTGACCCGCGCCCGGTGGCACAGGTCGACGCCGATGACGTTGCTGGAGTGTCCCCAGTCCTGCTTCACCGAGGTGGCGTCGGCCAGCGAGTACATCGCGTCGAAGATCACCAGGTCGGCGTCGCGGAAGAACTCGACCACGCGCTCGGTGTCGGCCGCGTTGTCGAGGCGGTGCTCGGCATCCGTCGCGTAGACCACGCTCTTGCCGTCGCGCTCGAAGCGGTAGCCGTAGGACTCCCCCGAGTGATCCTGGCGAAGCGTGGAGATGGACAGCCCGGCCACCTCGTGGGTCACGCCGTGCTCGAGGCGGATGAAGCGGATGTCCGACGGCAGCTGGTCGAAGTCCACCGGGAAGCTGGGCGCTGAATGCTGCCGGCGCAGCGCATGCTCGATCCCTTCGTGGCAGCCGTGGATCAGCAGCGTGTTGTGCGGCACGTACGCCGGCGCGAACAGCGGCAACCCCATGATGTGGTCCCAGTGCACGTGGGACATGAAGATGTGGAAGGTGGTGGGGCGCGAGAGCCCGCCGCCCTCCGCGAAGCGCTGGCCGAACGCGCGAAGCCCCGTGCCCATGTCGCACAGCACGTAGCCGTCGCCGCCCTCGATCTCCACGCACGGCGAGTTTCCGCCCCAGGTGTGGCAGGTCGTGAAGTCCAGCGACTCGTCCATGAAGCGCTCGGCCTCCGCCTCGCTCCCGAAGCGGCGCCCGTCCGCGCGCATCAGCGCCGTGCGCACCTTGCGGCGCACCCCGGCCGCGTTCAGCGACACCGGCAGCGAGCCGCGGGTGCCCCAGAAGCGGATCAGCATGCGGGGCCGGACGCGGGATCCGGCGCGTCGCGCTCGTAGCGCGGCAGCGCCTCCGGGGCGATGTCCGCGATCGCGTCGCGCACGTTCTCGAACACCGTGAACACGCGGTCGAAGCGGCTGATCTGGAAGATCTCGCGCAGCGTGCTGCCGAGGCTGGACATGACCAGGGTGCCGCCTTGCGCGCGAGCCTGCTTCGCGGCCAGCATCAGCTCGCGCAGGCCGACGCTGCTCATGTAGTCCACGCCCGAGAGGTCCAGCACCAGCTTGCAGGAATCTCCCTCGCAGCGCGCGAGAATGGGCGCCAGCGCGTCGCCGAACGCGTCGGCGCTCTGGTGATCGATGCGTCCCCGCGGGGCGACCACCAGCACGTTCGCGAAGCTCTGCTCGTCAACGACCATGCGTCGGCCCGCAGGTGCACAGGAGCCGAAGGGTAACAAGGCCCACGCGCGCCCGGAATGGCGGCAGCCGCCCGGGGCCGTGACCTGTGACGCGTTTCGAGGCTGAAGCGGCGGCCCGGCGGCGCTCACCGGCACGCTCACCGGCGCTGGCTCCGCCGCGTGGTGTGCCGGGTGGGCTCGGCGGAGAGCGGGTCCTCGGGCCACGGGTGCTTCGGGTAGCGCCCGCGCATCTCCTTGCGCACCTGCGGATACGCGTTCGCCCAGAAGCTCGGCAGGTCCTGGGTCACGTGCAGCGGGCGCCGCGCCGGGGACAGCAGCTCCAGCACCACCGGCACCCGGCCCCAGCACACCGCGGGGGTCTCGCGGCAGCCGAGCATCTCCTGCAGCTTCACCGGCAGCCGCGGCGCCTCGCCGGGGACGTAAGCGAGGCGCAGGCGCGAGCCGCCGGGCACCCGCAGGTGGGTGGGCGCGCCTTCGTCCAGCCGCCGCTGCAGGTGGCCGGGAATCCGCGCCCGCAGCGCGGCGTCCAGGTCCAGGCGCGCCAGGTGCTCGCGGCGCAGCATTCCGGCGAGGTACGGCGTCAGCCATTCGTCCAGGGTGTCCAGCAGCGCGGCGTCGTCGCAGGCCGGCCATCCGGCATCGGGCTCCCACGCGCGCAGGCTCTCGATGCGCGCCTGCAGCTCGCGGCCGTGCTCGCCCCAGGGCAGTGCACCCAGCCCCATGCGCCGCACGCCGTCGGCCATCGCCGCGACGACGGCGGCGGCGTCGGCGTCGGCGAGCGGCGCGCGGTCGAGCACGATGGCGCCGATGCGCTCCTCGCGCAGCGCCTCCACCGCCTGCTCCCGGTCGTTCCAGGCGACCCGCTCGCTGCGGGTGATCCGGTCGTGCAGCATCTCGCGCACCGTGGGCTCGTCCAGCGCGACGGCGCGGAACGCGAACGCGTCGGCCGCGCCGGCATCCAGGTCCGGCACCACCAGCCACTCCTCTCCGGCGAGCGGGTCCTCCGGCGCGACGCGCAGTCCGCGCCCGCTCGCGAGCAGGAATCGCCCGCGCTCGGCGCCGCGCCGGCGCGCGACGCGATCCGGATAGCCGGCGAGCAGCAGCGCGCCGGCGTGCCGGGGGTCAGTCGCCGCCGCGCGTGCGCGGCGTGGGCGGAGCTGGGCAGAGACCCGCTCTGCACGCGCCAGCGCGCGAGCGGACCCGCCGCTCGCGCGCCGCGCGTCGCGGTGCGCGCGCAGCGCGTCCAGGCGCGGCAGCAGGTCCACTCCGGCATCCGTGCCGCGCAGCGGGTCGGGTCCGTCCAGCAGCGCCGCGAGATCCGCGGCCAGCGCCTCGCGCGCATCGTCGCCCGCGCCGGCGAGCATGCGCGCGAGCCGGGGATGCGCGGGCAGGGCGGCCATGCGCCGCCCGAGGGCGGTGAGCCGGCCGTGCGAGTCCAGGGCCCCGAGCTGCGCCAGCAGGTCGCGGGCGCGGCCCCACGCGGCGGCCGGCGGCGGATCCAGCCAGTCCAGCGCCCCTGGCTCGGCGACGCCCCAGCTCGCGAGCTCCAGCGCGAGCGGGGCGAGGTCCGCGGAGCGGATCTCCGGCGGCTCGTGCTCCGCGCGGCGCGCGTGCTCGGCCTCGGGCCACATCCGCAGCGCACGCCCCGGCCCCTGGCGCGCGGCGCGGCCGGCGCGCTGCTCCGCGCTGGCGCGCGATACCGGCACCGTCTCCAGCCGCGTGAGGCCGGTGTTCGGGTCGAAGTGCGGGCGCCGCGCGAGGCCCGTGTCCACGACCGCGCGCACGCCGTCCACGGTCAGGCTGCTCTCCGCGAGGTTGGTCGCCAGCACGACGCGCCGCGAGCCGTCCGCCGCTGCGCGCAGCGCGCGATCCTGCGCGTCCGGCGGCAGCTCGCCGTGCAGCGCCAGCACGTCGACGCCCCGCGCCCGCAGGTCCTCCAGGGCCTCGGCGCTGCGCCTGATCTCGCGCACCCCGGGCAGGAACACGAGCACGTCGCCGTCCCCGCCGTCGAGCGCGCGGCGCACGGCGCCGGCCACCGCCGCCGGGTCCACCGTCGTGCCCGGCGCGGCGCGTCCGCGCGGCGGCGCCAGGTGCTCCACGGTCACCGGCCACGGACGGCCCGCGGCCTCGATCACCGGCGCGTCCCCGAGCAGCCGCGACACCGGCGCGGCGTCCAGCGTGGCCGACATCACCAGCACCCGCAGGTCGTCGCGCAGCTGCCGGCGCACGTCCAGGGTCAGCGCGAGCGCGAGATCCGTCTCCAGGCTGCGCTCGTGGAACTCGTCGAAGATCACGAGCCCGGTGTCCGCGAGCTCCGGGTCGCGCTGCAGGCGCCGCGCCAGAACGCCCTCGGTGACGACCTCCACGCGGGTGCGGTCGGACACCGCGGACTCGAAGCGCACGCGGAAGCCCACGCGGTCCCCGACGCGCTCGTGCAGGCCCGCCGCCATGAAGCGCGCCGCGGCGCGCGCGGCGACCCGGCGCGGCTCCAGCATCACGATTCGCCGGCCCGCGAGCCACGGCGCGTCCATCAGCGCGAGCGGCACGCGGGTGGTCTTGCCGGACCCGGGGGGCGCGCACAGCACCGCGGCGCCGCGATCCCCCAGCGCGCGCGACACCGTGTCCAGCACCGCGTCGACGGGCAGCGTCGTGTGTTCCGGCCCCGGCCGTGTCATGCCCGGCATCCTATAGGGTGCCCGGCGGCCGGTTCAGAGCGCGCGCGTCACCGCGACCATTGCCGTCGCGGCCGTGATCGACAGCAGCAGGTTGCGGCTCGCCGCCATCACCGCGAGCGCCGTCGCGGCGCCCAGCCACTCGGCGGCGCCGCCGGCCACCAGCGCAGGCGTCACCAGCGCGACGAACAGGTGCTTCGGCGCCGTGCGCAGGAAACGCTCCACCGCCGGCCCGGGCCGCGCGAAACGCACGGCGACGTAGCCCGCGGCGCGGGTCGCGAACGTGACCGCGGCCATCAGCGCGATCGCGACGAGTCCCGCGGCCTCCGCGCTCACGTGCGCCGTCCGCGTGAACCGGCGGTCGCGACCAGGGCCCCGGCGAGCGCTCCCAGCAGCACGTTCCACTTGCCGGGCAGCAGCGCGCCGAGGGCGACGGTGGCGGCCGCGGTGACCGCGAAGGGCGCGATCTCGCCGCGCGCCGGGCGCAGCAGCAGGAGCAGGCACAGGAACACCGCGACGCCCAGGAAGTCGAGCCCGAAGCGCGCCGGGTCCGGCACCAGCGCGCCGAAGCCGAGGCCCAGCACGCTGCCGCCGACCCAGAAGCCGTACAGCGCGAGCCCCGCGCCGATCAGGAACCCGGCATCGCGCGAGCCCTCGCGCATTCGCACCACCGACAGCGCCCAGGACTCGTCCACCAGGAGGAAGCAGCACGCCAGTGCAGGTCCGGTGCGCATGCCCGCCAGCCATGGCGCGAGCGTCGCGCCCATCAGCATGTGCCGCGAGTTGATCGCCAGCGTCGCGATCACGATCGCGGCCATCGGCAGCGGAGACGCCCACAGCTCCACCGCGACCACCTGGCTCGCTCCGGCGAACACCAGCGCGCTCATCAGACCCATCTCGAGCATGCCCAGTCCCTTCGCCGCTGCCAGCACGCCGAGCGCGGCCGCGAAGATGCCGGCGCCCACCGCGAGCGGCAGCGCCGTGCGTGCGCCGTCGGCGACGCCCGCACGGGTGAACACGACGCCCGCGCTCACCGCCGTCATGCGGGCGGGGCCTCGCGCCCTGTTGCAGGGCCGCGCGGGGAAGTCGGGACCTGCGACGCCGCGGATGTCGTCAACGAGGCGCGACGATGCCCCGCTGCGTGCCGCGGCGCCGCCGGGCGGCGTCGCGGCAGGCGGGGCGATCGATCCACGGACTCAGGTGGCCAGCGTGCGCATGACGTTGCGCACCAGGCGGATGCCGGCCTCGTCGCCGAGGCTGAGGATGGACTCCGGGTGGAACTGCACGGCGGCCACCGGCAGGTCGGCGTGCTCCACCGCCATCACCACGCCGTCCGCGGTCTCCGCGGTCACGCGCAACGATTCCGGCATTCGCTCGCGCAGCGCGATCAGGGAGTGGTAGCGGCCCGCCTCGAAGCGCTCGGGGAGCCCGTCGAACAGCCGCCCGCCGCTCACCCGCACCTCGGACGGCTTGCCGTGCATCGGTTTCGGCAGCACGTCCAGCGCGCCCCCGAAATGCTCCACGATGCCCTGCAGGCCCAGGCACACGCCGAACACCGGAAGCCCCGCGGCGACCGCGGCGCCCACGGTTCCGGAGACGTCGAAGTCGGCCGGTCGGCCGGGCCCGGGCGACAGCAGCACGAGGTGCGGCCGCTCCGCGGCCAGGCGCTCCAGCGGGAAGCCCGCCCGCCAGGTGATGACCTCCGCGCCGGTCTCGCGGAAGTACCCGGCCAGCGTGTGCACGAAGGAGTCCTCGTGGTCGATCATGATCACGCGCTTGCCGGTGCCGGGGCGCTCCGCCGGCGCCGCGGCGGGCGCGGCGGCCGGCGGGTCCGCGTGCCGGATCGCGTCCAGCAGCGCCGACGCCTTGAGCCGCGTCTCCTGCTCCTCGGCGTCCGGGTCGGACTCGAACAGCAGCGTGGCGCCGGCGCGCACCTCGGCGACGCCGTCCTTGACCCGCACCGTGCGCAGCGTGAGCCCGGTGTTCATGTTGCCGTCGAAGCCGATGAAGCCCATCGCGCCGCCGTACCAGCGCCGCGGGCTGCGCTCGTGATCCTCGATGAACTGGATTGCGTGCTGCTTCGGCGCCCCGGTCACGGTCACCGCCCAGGTGTGCGCGAGGAAGCCGTCCAGCGCGTCGAAGTCCTCGCGCAGGCGCCCCTCGACGTGGTCCACGGTGTGGATCAGGCGCGAGTACATCTCGATCTGGCGTCGCCCGATCACCTTCACGCTGCCCGCCTCGCAGACCCGGGACTTGTCGTTGCGGTCGACGTCGGTGCACATCGTCAGCTCCGAGGTCTCCTTCTCGGAGCTGAGCAGCTCGAGGATCTGGCGCGCGTCGCCGATCGCGTTGCTGCCGCGCTTGATCGTGCCGGAGATCGGGCAGGTCTCGATGCGCCG
>CBDUCN010000187.1:0-10334 GCA_965365655.1 uncultured Gammaproteobacteria bacterium
CGCGCGTGCGGCGCTATCCTGATCGCGCACCTCGTGGAGCCGATCGCATGAGTCAACCATCCCCTCGCATCGACGACGCGTCGGGCGCGCCTCGCGACGTTCGCGCGGAGCTCACGTTCATCGTCCCGCAGCGCGAGAAGCCGCGCTTCGAGAGCGCGGCGCTGACCGGCGGCGAGCCGCGCGTGTTCTTCCGCACCGAGCGCCGCGAGGTGACGGTGCACGACGCGCGGCCGCTGGCGGGCGCACTGTCGCTGGACCGAGAGGGCTTCGAGCTGCGTGCGAGTCCGACCGGGATCGCCGACTTCTACGATTTCGACGCCGTGGAGCGCGACTACGCGCGGGAGCTGGACGCGTTGCTGCGCGAGGCGACGGGCGCGGACCGGGTCGCGGTGTTCGACTACACGCGCCGCTCCGACGGCCCCACCGGCGCGGCGAACCGCGACGGCTCGCGCGGCCCGGCCAGCCGGGTGCACGTGGACTACACCGTGGACTCCGGCCCGAAGCGCGCCCGCGACGCCATCGGCGACGACTTCGACGCCGTGATCGGCGCCGGCGGGCGGGTGGTGCAGGTGAACGTGTGGCGGCCGATCGCCGGGCCGGTGCGCCGCGCGCCGCTCGCGCTGGCCGATGCGTCCAGCGTGCGGCCCGCGGAGCTGGTCGCGACCGACCAGGTGTTCCCCGACCGGGTGGGCGAGATCTACCAGGTCGCGTACGGGCCCGGGCAGCGCTGGTACTGGGTGCCGGAGATGACGCGCGACGAGGTGGTGCTGATCAAGGGCTGGGACAGCCTGGACGATGGCCGCGCGCGCTTCACGCCGCACGGCGCGTTCGCACTGCCGGACCAGGATCCGCAGGCGCCGGCCCGCGAGAGCATCGAGGCGCGCACCTACCTCATCTTCGAAGGTTGAGCGTCCGCGCGGCGCATGCCGACCGCCCGTTTCGCGGGCCGCCGCGCCGCGCGAAGCGGCTTCCCGTGCGGCGCACGTTTGCAGATCCCGCGCCGCGGGCTATGCTCGCAGCCGGGAGGAGGGGAGAGGATCAGGCATGCTGCAGCCGCGCGGTGCGCGCGCCCGTTGGCGCGGGATCGGCATTGCCGTGCTGCTCGCCCTTGCCGTGCTTCCCGCCGGGGCCCGCGCGGACGGTGCAGCGGACGAGGTGTGCGACATCACCGTCGACCCGCGGATGTCGGTGTACATGGTGGTCATCGGCGGCGCGCCTTACCAGGACAAGCGCTACCTGACCTGGGACGACGCGCTGCGGCTGCGCGACGTGCTTGTCTCCGCCGGCGCGTGTTCCCGCGCCGCGGGCCCGAAGCCCTGCAAGCTCGAGCTGATCGCCGCCGGCAACTACGCCGTGGTGCGCGACGGCGTGAACTTCGACCCGTACGCGAAGCTGCGCACCCGCGAGGCGGCGCGCAGGTACGCGCGCGACCTCGAGCGCGAGAAGCTCTGCAAGCCGATGCGCTGAGCGCATGCCGTGACGTCGCGGGCCGTACGTCCGCCGCGGGTGGCGGGCGGGCGTCGCGCCGGCCGGGCTGAGCGCGCTGGCGGCCCGGTCCGTGTCCGGGCCGCGGCTGCCGCGATCGACGGCCCCCGAGCCGCGCGCACGCGGCTTCGGGGCTCCGGCACCGCCCGGTCGCTCGACCGGCCGCGTCAGGATGCGGCCTTCACCTCGCGCCGGCGTGCGTGCAGCGTCCACTCGGTGTAGCCGTTCGGCTGCTCTCGGCCCTTGAACACGAGGTCCAGCGCGGCCTGGAACGCGATGCTCGCATCCGGATCGGTGGCCATCGGCCGGTAGGCCGGGTCGCCCGCGTTCTGCCGGTCCACGACCGCCGCCATCTTGCGGAAGGTCGCCTCGACCTGCGCGCGGTCCACGATGCCGTGGTGCAGCCAGTTCGCGATGTGCTGGCTGGAGATGCGAAGCGTCGCGCGATCCTCCATCAGCCCGACGTCGTTGATGTCCGGCACCTTCGAGCAGCCCACGCCCTGGTCCACCCAGCGCACCACGTAGCCGAGGATGCCCTGCGCGTTGTTGTCGAGCTCGTTCGCGATCTCGTCGTCGCTGAGGTTGCGGCCGTGCAGCAGCGGCACGGTGAGGATGTCGTCCAGGCTCGCGCGCCCGCGCGACGCGATCTCGTCCTGGCGCGCGGCGACGTCCACCTGGTGGTAGTGCATCGCGTGCAGCGTCGCCGCGGTGGGCGAGGGCACCCACGCGGTGTTCGCGCCGGCCTGCGGGTGCGCGATCTTGGTCTCCACCATGTTCTTCATGTCGTCGGGCATCGCCCACATGCCCTTGCCGATCTGCGCGCGGCCCTTGAGCCCGGTCTCCAGGCCCACGTCCACGTTCCAGTCCTCGTAGGCCGCGATCCACGGTTGCGCCTTCATGTCCGCCTTGCGGATCACGGGGCCGGCCTCCATCACGGTGTGGATCTCGTCGCCGGTGCGGTCCAGGAAGCCGGTGTTGATGAAGATGACGCGCTCGGCGGCCTCGCGGATGCAGGCCTTCAGGTTCACCGTCGTGCGGCGCTCCTCGTCCATGATGCCCATCTTGATCGTGTTGCGCGCAAGGCCCAGGGCGTCCTCCACGCGCGCGAACAGCGCGACGGTGAACGCGACCTCCTCGGGACCGTGCAGCTTCGGCTTCACGATGTACACGCTGCCGGTGCGGCTGTTGCGCAGCCCGTCGCGGCGCGCCAGATCGTGCTTCGCGGCGAGCACCGTGACCATCGCGTCGAGGATGCCCTCGGGGATCTCGTTGCCGCCGGCGTCGAGCACCGCGTCGGTGTACATGTGCAGGCCGACGTTGCGCACCAGCATCACGCTGCGCCCGGGCAGCACGAGCGTGCCGCCGTCCGGCGCGGTGTACTCGCGGTCGGGGTTCAGGCGGCGCACGAAGTCGCGGCCGCCCTTGCTCATGCGGGCCTCCAGCGTGCCCTTCATGAGCCCGGTCCAGTTGCCGTAGACCTTCGTCTTGTCCTCGGCGTCCACCGCCGCGACCGAGTCCTCGCAGTCCTCGATGGTCGTGAGCGCGGCCTCGAGCACGACGTCCTTGATGCCGGCCGGGTGGTCGCGGCCCACCGGGTCCTCGGGGTCGATCAGGATCTCCACGTGCAGCCCGTTGTGGCGCAGCAGCACGCACTCGAGAACATCGCCCTGCGCGCGGAAGCCCGCGAGCTGAGATGCGTCGGCCAGCCCGGTCTGCGTGCCGCCGTCCAGGGTCGCCGCGAGGCGCGCGGCGCCGCCGGCGCTGTCCAGCGCGAGCCCGGTGACGCTGGCCCACGGGCCCGCGGCGAGCGGTGCGGCCTCGTCCAGGAACGCCGCCGCGCGCTCCATCACCAGCCGACCGCGGCGCGGGTTGTAGCTGCTGCCGCGCTCGGCGCCGCCGTCTTCCGGCAGCACGTCGGTGCCGTACAGCGCGTCGTAGAGGCTGCCCCAGCGCGCGTTGGCCGCGTTCAGCGCGTAGCGGGCGTTGTCCACCGGCACGACGAGCTGCGGGCCGGCCACCTTCGCGATCTCGGGATCCACGTTCTCGGTGCTGGCCGCGAAGTCCGGGCCCTCGTCGAGCAGGTACCCGCACTCGTGCAGGAAGCGCTTGTACTCGTCGAGGTCCACCGGGTTGCCGCGCCGCGCCTCGTGCCACTCGTCCAGGGCCGCCTGCAGGGCGTCGCGGCGCTCGAGAAGCTCGCGGTTCTTCGGTGCCATGTCGGCGACGATGGCGGCAAGTTCCTTCCAGAACGCGTCCGGATCGATGCCTGTGCCGGGGGCGATCCCGGTTGCGACGAGGTCGTGGAGGGGACGGGCGACCTGGAGGCCGGCGGCGGAGACGCGGTCAGTCATGGATGTGGAGTCCTGCTCGTGTTCGGGGGATCGGGTTGCGGTGCGTGCGGGCGGCGGGTCCGGGTGTGACGGCCGTTGCACTGCACTGCACCATCAAGATTGGAAATGTAACCCACCATGCGGTAATTGAGAACCGCCGGTGCTTTCCGGCGTGCCGGTGGGCCGCCGCGGCGTACCGGGAGTCGCGCAGCCCCCACCCGCGGCTGCGGGAGTCTAGCGGGCGCGCCCGGCCCTTCACGGCCCGGCCGGCGACATCCACGTGCCTGACAGCGGCGAACCTGCCGGCCGCGCGCCCCGTGCCGGCGCCAGGTGGCTGCGGCGATCGCGGACGAGCCCCTGCCGTCACGC
Source organism: uncultured Gammaproteobacteria bacterium (assembly GCA_965365655.1). GTDB lineage: Bacteria > Pseudomonadota > Gammaproteobacteria > HK1 > HK1 > JBFHNV01. The sequence continues at coordinate 4,185 of CBDUCN010000187.1, forward strand.
GCGCGTTCGCCGCGCTGCACCGGCGCCGACCGGCGGTGCCTTTCGCCGCGACCCCTTCCAGGGGGCGGCCGCGCTGGCGATGATGCGCGGTGCCGGGCGCCGGTCCACCGGCCCGGCTGCCGCGCCGGCGCCGCGGCCGTGCCCGGCGCGCCATCCACCAGGAGATCGCCCGCGATGCCCCGCACCTGCGCTCACGCCATCGTCGACACCGCGGGCCGCGCCGCACCGTGGCTCACCCTGGTGCACGGCGCCACGCAGAACCGCACGCTGTTCGACGCCCAGATCGCTCATTTCGCGCCCCGCTACCGGCTGCTGCTGGTCGACCTCGCCGGCCACGGCGAGTCCGCGCACGTGCCCGGCCCCTTCGGCCCCGCCGAGTACTCGGAGGGCGCGCTCGGCGCCCTCGACGCCGCCGGCGTCGGGCGCACCCACTGGTGGGGCACCCACACCGGCAGCGCGGTCGCGCTCGTGCTCGCGAGCCGCACCCCGCAACGCTTCGCGAGCCTGGTGCTGGAAGGCCCCGTGATCCCGGGCCGCGCGGTGGCCTCCATCGCCGCGTGCTACGGCCGCGCCCGCGACACGATGCGCGCGCGCGGCCTGGACGCGGCGCGCGAGGAGTGGTTCGCGCGCTCGCCGTGGTTCGAGCAGATGCGCCGCGAGCCCGGGCGCTGCCGCGCCGCGGAGCAGCGTGCATTGCTCGATGCGTTCCAGGGCGCGCCGTGGCGCGACGACGGCGAGCCCGAGCCGGTGTCGCTGGACGCCGCGGCGCTCGCGGCCATCGACGTGCCGGTGCTGCTCTACAACGGCGAGCACGACGTGCCGGACTTCCTGCCGATGGCTGACGAGCTGGAGGCCGCGCTGCCGCGGGCGCGCCGCGAGACGATCCCGGCCACCGGCGGGTTCCCGCTGTGGGAGGACCCGGCGACGGTGAATGCGCGGGTCGCGGCGTTCCTCGCGGCGGTGGACGCGGGCAGCGCCTGACCGCGCCGCATTCCGTTCGGCCGCGCTGCGTGCAGCGGACCCGCGGCACTCACCCCCCGCCCGGGCCCGGCGCGTCCCCGCGCACCTCCCAGATCTGGAACGCGCCGGACCACGTCTGCAGCGGCCGGAACCAGGCGGGTGCCACCGCCTCCAGCACGAAGGCCTCGGCGAACACCGAGGACGCGACCCGCGCGTCCATCAGTGCGCCGAGGCCGCGCTTCGGAAGGTAGTGGAACACCGGCCCCTGCGCCGCGAAGTCGCGGCTGCGCAGGTCTCCGGGGCCGCCCAGCGCGATGCGCGACAGCGGCCGCGGCGGCTCGCCGTCCAGCGCCGCGGTGCCCGCGAGCAGGTCCACGGCGATCGCGTCGCCGCGCACGACGGCGCCGTCCTGCACCAGCCCGTCGAACGGACGCAGGAATCCGTCGTGGCCGTGCCCGGCCGCGACGTCCCAGCTTCCGATGCGGTACCACCACCTCGCGGAGCGCAGCATGCTCCGTTCCGGCATCAGGTAAAGCGCCGGCGCGTCGGCGGGGAACAGGAACGCGAGCCACGCGCCGGGGCCGGCGCCGGCGGCGAGCGGGGCGAGGCCGGCGTCCCCGATCAGCGCGCGGGCGTCGTCGGGGCCGGCGGCGAACAGACGCCGCGCGAGTGCGAGGCCGGGTCCGGGGCCGCCCGCGGCGCGGTACAGGCGCTCCAGGCCCGGGCGGCCGTGGCGGGCGTGGAACTGCATGAAGTTCGCGGCCTCGCGGAAGCTCGCGGCCGCGAACGGCAGCGCGGCGTACACCGCGAGGTCGCCGGCGGGCAGCGGGTCGCCGGTGACCACCGCGCGGCGCCCGACGTAGCGCAGCATCGGCGCGTGGTCCCACAGCGTCCACACCACCGCGCCGGGGGGCGTCTCGCGCGACAGCCAGCGCATGCCGGTGGCCAGCTCGGCCGTCGCGGCGGGGTAGTGGACGATGCCCGTCGTGCGCGCGACCGACGGCGCGGCGACCGCGAGCACGCCGGCGACCACCGCGGCGCGGCGCCACGCCGGGCGGCCGACCGACGCGACGCCGCGCGCCGCGAGCCAGCCGATGCCGAGCCCGGCGAGCGGCGCGGCGAACACCAGGAAGCGCTGCGCGTGCAGCACCCCGAGCAGCGCGAGCGCCAGCGGCGCGAGCAGCACCAGCCCGACGCGCGGGCGCGCGAGCGCGAGCCACGCGAGGCCGGCTGCCGCGACCGCGGCGAGCAGCGGATCGCCGAGCGTCTGCTCGCCCAGCGCCGACAGGCCCGCCGGGGTCTGCTCGTCGATGCTGACCGACGCGTCGGGGAACGTCCCGGTGTCGGCGCCGGCGGTGCGGCGGAGCAGGCTGCCGGGGTCCCCGGCCGCGAGCGCCGGCAGGTCCGCCCCGCGCCACGCGATCGCCGCCGCGACGAGCGCGGTGCACGCGGCGCCCGCGGCGGCGAGGTCCGCGCGCCGCCAGCCGCACGCGGCGAGCGCACACAGCAGGCTCCACGCCGCGAGCGCGGTCGCCGGCAGCCATGCGCCGGTCCACCACCACAGGAACAGCAGATACAGGCCCGCGCCCTGCAGCACCCAGCCCCACGGCGGGCGTGCCGGGCGATCGCGCGCGAGGCGCAGGCTCCACCACGCGAGCGCCACGGCGAAGAACACCGCGAGGCAGTCGGTGTCGTGGAAGCCGAAGGTCGTGCGTGATGCGTAGTACACCGACGTCACGGTCAGCAGCGCCGCGGCGAGGCCCGCGACGGGGCCGGCGGCGCGGCGCCCGACGGCGAACACCGGCAGCGCGGCCAGCGGGCCGGCGAGCGCCGGCAGGTACGCGGCCACCCACTCGAGCGGCGCCCCGGTGAGCCGCGCGAGCCCGGCGGTGAGCAGCGCGAGCAGCGGCGGCGGGTCGGGCCGCGGCGCGCCCTCAGGGGCGGCGAGCAGCGGGTCCACCGCGCCGTAGCCGCCGTCCAGCAGGTCGCGCGCCAGCGACAGGACGTGGTAGCCGTCCAGGTTCACCAGCAGCGGCAGGCCTTCGAAGAACGCGGAGCGCGCGTGCTCGCGCCACGCGGCGAGGTCGTCGACGCGCACGGCCACGCCGAGCAGCACGATGCCCGCGAGCGCGAGCCCTTCGAGCAGCGGGCGGCCGCGGGACGGCGGGTCGGCGGACGGTGGGTTCATGTGCCGGCGCGCCCGGGGCGGCGGTGCGGGCCGCCCCCCGCCGCCCGCGGCGCGCGGCGGCGGCGGCGCGCGGGACGGGCGCCCGCGAGGCCGTCAGCGCGGCGGTGGAGAAGCGCGTCCTGCGCTCTTCCCCCTCGCTGGGCCGGAGACTCCGTCTCCGGCCTGCTCCGGACATCAATTACTGACGTGGTCGATGCGTGCCGGTGCATCCTTGCAGCGGACGCAGCCCGGCGAAAAATGCAGTCCTCCACCAGCCTGGGAGGCGGTATCACGCGCGTCGCGCCGGCGGGGTCACCGGCGCCGTCCAGCCGGGGTCAGTAGTACGCGTTGCTGCGATCGGTGTGGTCGGTCACGTCGCGCACCGCGATCAGCTCCGGCACCTTCTCCACCAGCGTGCGCTCCACGCCCTGCTTCAGCGTCACGTCCACCATGCCGCAGCCCTGGCAGCCGCCGCCGAACTGCAGCACCGCGGTGTTGCCGTCGACGATCTCGACGAGGCTCACCATGCCGCCGTGGCTGCGCAGCCCCGGGTTCACCTCGGCCGCGAGCACGTAGTTGATGCGCTCCGCGAGCGGGCTGTCGTCGGTGACCGTGGGCACGTGCAGGTTCGGCGCGTCGACGACGATGGTGCCGCCGGTGTCGTTCTCGCGGAAGTCCATGCGCCCGCCGTCCAGGAAGGTGCCGTGGGACTCGCGGGTGTACAGGCGTACCGCGTCGTTGCGGGTCGGGATGTGCACGTACTCGCCGCCGACCTGGTCCATCTCCATGAAGGACATGCCGATCTGCGCGTGCGGGGTGCCGCCGTCGTTCACCTCGACCTGGATGGCCAGGTGACGGGCGTCCTGCTTCTCCACCAGGTCGGCGAGGAAGCTCTCGGCCTCGGGGGTCACTTCGATCATCGGTCTCTCCGGTTCGGGTTCCGGCGCGCCGGGTGCCGGTCGCGCGCTGCGGCGGCGGAGTATACCCGAGTGAATCGGTAGGGATTAGCCGGCGCGTGCCTGCGCGGGGCGCCGGGCAGGCGCGGCGCCGCGGCCAGCAGGATGCCCGGCGCAGAGGCGGGGGCCGCCGCGGGTCGCGGGGCACGAGGGCCCGTGCCGGGCCGCTCACCCCCGGGGAGCCCGCTGACCGATCAGGAATTCGGCGATCCGCGGTGCGCGTTGCTCAGGCACCGAGGCGCAGCGCGTGCAGGCGCTCGTAGTCCGCCATGCACGCGTCCGCGAGCGGCGCGAGCGCGTCCGGCAGCCGGTGCGACTTCGGCTCCCAGGGCGCGAAGCCGGTGGAGTCCTCCACCGACGCGTACCAGTGCCGCGCCCACACGCCGTCGCTGGCGCGCGGGCCCGGCGGCCACGACAGCATGCGCTCGGTGAATCCGACCCCGACGGCGTCGCACAGCCGCGACAGCATGCCGCGCGGATCGCGCAGCACGTCGGCCGCGTCCAGCACCGGCGGCACGCGCCCGGTGAGCGCGCGCACCTCGTCGAACAGCGCCGCCTGCTGCGGCACGCCCACGTCCTCGACCGTGACCGTGCCGCGCACCCGCGCGTAGGACGCGATCACCTCGCGCGGGTCGCGGATCAGGAAGCAGTTCACGACCTGCGCCAGCCAGCCGCGATCGACCTCCGGCAGCAGGTGGTGCGTCATGTGTTTCTGGAAGAACACCGCGTGCCCGCCCGGCACCGGCCCGGTGAGCCGCGCGACCACCGCGCGCCAGTCGGTCTCGCCGGCCGCGATCACCTCCGCCGCGCCCGGATGCTCGATGCCGGTCGCGTGCAGGTAGTACGCGTACAGCGGCTCGTCCCACACCGCGGTGTCGCCGCGGTTCTCCCACGCGCGCATCATCGCCGTCGAGATGTTGCGCGGCCCCGACCACATCGCCACGCGCACGGGCGTGTCGCCCGCGCGCTCCGTGCGCCCGTGCGGCGCACTCCGGCCCGCCGTCGAAGGGCTCACCCGCCGGAGCTCTCGCGCGCGATCAGCGCCGCATACGCGTCCAGCAGCCGCCGCGTCACCGCGCCCGCGCCGGCGAACGGGACCCCGCCGATCGCCCGCCCGTCCACCTCGCGCACCGGCACCAGCCCCGCGAAGGTGCCGGTGACGAAGGCCTCGTCGGCGCCGTACACGTCGACGAGGCTGAAGTCGCGCTCGAACACCGGGATGCCGTGCTCGCGGCACAGCGCGATCACGTTGCCGCGCGTGATGCCGCCCAGGCAGTAGCCGCCGCCGGAGGTCCACACCTCGCCGCCGCGCACGATGAAGAAGTGCGTGGAGTTGCAGGTCGCGACGAAGCCGCGCGTGTCCAGCATCAGCGCCTCGTCGGCTCCGGCCTTGGTCGCCTGTATGCACGCGAGGATGCAGTTCAGCTTGGAGTGGCTGTTGATCTTCTGGTCCTGCACGTCCGGCGGCCCGCGGCGCACGTGCACCGTGAACAGCCGCACGCCGCGCGCCGCGACCTCCGGGTGCGGATGCTTGTATTCGGGGACGATCACCACCGTGGCCGGACCGACCGTGACGCGCGGGTCCTGGTATGGCGTGCGCTTGCGCCCGCGCGTGACCATCAGCCGGATGTGCACGCCGCTGCGCATGCCGTTGGCGTCCAGCGTGCGGCGGATGGCCCCGGTGAGCTGCTCCGGCGTCATGCCGATGTCGAGATCCAGCGCGCGTGCACCCTCGTACAGGCGCTTCAGGTGCGCATCCAGGAACAGCAGCGCGCCGTCGTGCAGCCGGATCCCCTCCCACACCCCGTCGCCCAGCACGAAGCCCGAGTCGAACACCGACACCACCGCGCGGTCGCGGTGCACCAGGTCGCCGCTCACGTACACCTGCACGTCGGCGTTGCGCGGGTCGTCCTCGTACTCGTGGGTGCCGGTGGCGGGTGCGGTGGGGTGCTGTTCGGTCATCGGCGCGTCTCTGGTCGGTGGTGAAGGGGCACGTCCGGCGCCGGCTCGCATCGCCGTGCGCGACGCGCCGCGTCGCGCGGGGTCGGTTCATCGGACAGCGGCGCG
>CBDUCN010000188.1:0-10321 GCA_965365655.1 uncultured Gammaproteobacteria bacterium
CTGCGCGCGGTGCCGATGAAGCTGCTGCCGTACGACAACAAGGACGAGCTGCAGGTCGTCGTCGACATGCCGCGCGGCACCAGCCTGGAGCGCACGCAGGCCGTGGCGCGGCGGCTCGCCGCCCGGCTCGCGGCGGAGAACGAGGTGGTGTCCGTGTCCGGCTTCGTGGGCACGCCGTCGCCGGTGGACTTCAACGGGCTCATCCGTCACTACGATCAGCGTCGTGCGCCGCACCTCGCGGATCTGCGCGTGGTGCTCGCGCCGCGCACCGCGCGCGAGCAGCAGTCGCACGCGTTCGCGCTGCGCGTGCGCCCCGCGCTGGAGCGCGTCGCGCAGGCGGCCGGCGCGAGCATCGCGATCGTCGAGGTGCCGCCCGGGCCGCCCGTGACCGCGACCGTGACGGTCGAGCTCTACGGCGCCACCGGCGTGCCGTACGCGAGTGTCGTCGAGGGCGCGCGCACGCTGGCCGCGCGCCTCGCGCGCGAGCCGCTGGTGCGCGACGTGGACACCAGCGCGGAGGAGGCCAGCGACGCGCTGGTGTTCGACACCGATCACGAGAAGGCCGGGCTGTCCGGCGTGTCGGCGGCGGACGTCGTCGCCACCCTCGCGCTCGCGAGCGGCGGCCAGGTCGTGGGCCAGCTTCACGAGCCCGGCGAGGCGCAGCCGCTGCCGATCGAGCTGAGGCTGGCGCTTGCGCGCCGTTCGGACCCGGTGGCGCTGGGACAGGTCGCGGTGAAGGGCCAGCCGGGGATCGTGCGCGTGCGCGAGCGTGGCGGAGTGCGCGATGCGCCGCAGCCGCTGGTGCGGCTCGCCGAGCTCGGGCAGTTCGAGCGCCGCCCCGAGCCGCAGCCGGTGTTCCACAAGGATCTGCGCCGCGTGGCCTACGTGTTCGCCGAGGTCGTGGGCCGGGCGCCGGCCGAGATCGTGGCCGACGTCGTGAGCGACCGCGGCGCCGCGGGCGGACCGCCGCGCCCGCTCGAGGCGCGCACCTTCCTCGACGCGGGCGGCGGCGACGCGTGGGCGCTGCCGCCCGGGGTCGAGGACGTGTGGACCGGCGAGGGCGAGTGGCTGATCACGGTGCGCGTGTTCCGCGACCTCGGGATCGCATTCGCCGCCGCGCTGCTCGGCATCTTCGTCGTGCTGATGGTGCAGACCGGCCTCGCGGCGCTCACCGCGATCATCATGCTCGCGATCCCGCTCACCGTGATCGGCATCATGCCGGGATTCTGGCTGCTCAACGCGGGCGCCCCCGAGGTCGCGGGGTTCCCCGACCCGGTGCTGTTCACCGCGACCGCGATGATCGGGATGATCGCGCTCGCGGGCATCGTCGTGCGCAACTCGCTGGTGCTGGTCGAGTTCGTGCGCTTCGCGCGGGCGCGCGGCGAGCGCCTGGAGGACGCGCTGGTGCAGGCGGGCGCGGTGCGCATGCGCCCGGTGCTGCTCACCGCCGGCACGACGGTGCTGGGCAACCTCGTGATCACCCTGGATCCGATCTTCAGCGGTCTCGCGTGGGCGATCATCTTCGGCACCAGCGCGTCCACGCTGTTCACGCTGGGCGTGGTGCCCGTGTGCTACTGGCTGGTGTACGCGCGGCGCGACGCGCCGCCGGCGACGGAGGGCTCACCATGAAGCGCGCGCTCGCGGCGGTGTCGTCGTTCCTGCTCCTGCTGCTGATGATGGCGTGGATGGCGGGATGGCTCGAGGAGCGCATCCCGCCCGGGCGGGTGGACGTCCCGGCCGCGGTGGTGGCACCGGCGGACGCGGTGACCGTGCACGCCGAGCTCGAGCCGATGGTCGAGCAGGCGGTGGGCACGGTGCGTGCGCGCGACGAGATCGTGGTGTCATCGCGCATCACGGCGCGCATCGCCGCGGTGGAGGTGCGCGCCGGCGACGCGGTGCGTGCCGGCGACGTGCTGGTGCGCCTGGACGACGCCGAGCTGGTGGCGCGCGTGGAGCAGCAGCGTGAGGCCGTGCTGGCCGCACGCGCGGCGGTGGGGGAGGCCGAGCCCGCGTACCGCAGGGTGCAGTCGCTGTTCGAGCGCGGCACGGTGCCGCGCTCGGAGCTGGAGCGCGCCGACGCGACGCTGCGTGCGGCGCGGGCGGCGCTGTCGCGCAGCGAGCGCGCGGTGGACGAGGCCGAGGCGGCACTCGGCTACGCCCGCCTCACCGCGATCCGCGACGCGCGGGTGGTGGAGCGCTATGCCGAGCCCGGCGACACGGCGACGCCCGGCATGGCGCTGGTGCGCCTCTACGATCCGGCGACGCTGCGCGTGGAGGCGAGCGTGCGCGAGTCCCTGGCGACGCGGCTCGCGATCGGCGACGCGGTGCAGGTCGCAATAGACGCGCTGGACCGCCGCGTGTCCGCGAGCGTGGACGAGGTCGTTCCCAGCGCGGACCCGGGCTCGCGCACGTTCACCGTCAAGGCGCTGCTGCCGCAGGACCTGCCGCTGTTCCCGGGCATGTTCGCGCGCCTGCTGATCGTCGCCGGCGAGGAGCGCCGGCTGTACGTCCCCGCGACGGCGCTGCTTCGGGTGGGCCAGCTCGAGTACGTGCACGCGCTGGAGGACGGCGGGCCGGTGCTGCGCCTGGTGCGCACCGGCCGTGTGGACGGCGCGCGCGTGGAGGTGCTCACGGGGCTCAGCGACGGCGAGCGCATCGTGCGCGACGCGGCGGTGCGCTGAGCGCAAGGCGCCTGAGGGTGCCGCGCTGCGCCCGCGGCCTTCAGATGAAAACGGCCGCCCCGGAGCTCCGGGGCGGCCGTCGTGGCGTGAGCGGCTCCAGCGGAGCCGCGGCAGCGGTCAGAGGATGTAGCCGCGCTCGTCGTGCAGCGCGATGTCCAGGCCCTCTTCCTCGGCCTCGGGCGTCACGCGCAGGCCCATGATGCCGTCGAGCACCTTGAGCACGATGAAGCTCACGACGAAGGTGTAGATGATCGTCGCGACGACGCCCACGCCCTGCGCGACCACCTGCGAGCCGATGCTGGTGTTCTCGCCGCCGAAGCCCGAACCGCCCAGGCTCTCCGCAGCGAACACGCCGGCGAGCAGCGCGCCGACGATGCCGCCGATGGCGTGGATGCCGAACACGTCCAGCGAGTCGTCGTAGCCGGCCGCGCGCTTGATGCGGGTGGAGAAGATGAAGCAGATGACGCCGGACGCGAGGCCCAGCACGATCGCGCCCATCGGACCGACGTTGCCGCAGGCCGGCGTGATCGCGACCAGGCCGGCCACCGCGCCGGACGCGATGCCGAGCACGCTGGGCTTGCCGTGGGCCATCCACTCGCAGAGCATCCACGCGACCGCGGCGGCGGCCGTCGCGAGCTGGGTCACCAGCATCGCCATGCCGGCGGTGTTGTCGGCGGCGAGCTCGGAGCCCGCGTTGAAGCCGAACCAGCCGACCCACAGCATGCTGGCGCCGACGATGGTGTAGGCGAGATTGTTCGGCGGCATCGGCGTGTTCGGGTAGCCCTTGCGCTTGCCGAGCACGATGCAGGCCGCGAGGCCGGCGATGCCCGCGTTGATGTGCACCACGGTGCCGCCTGCGAAGTCGATGATGCCGAACTGGCCGAGCCAGCCGCCGCCCCACACCCAGTGGGTGACCGGCACGTAGCACAGCGTGAACCACACGATCATGAAGACCAGCATCGCGGAGAACTTCATGCGCTCCGCGAATGCGCCCACGATCAGCGCGGGCGTGATGATCGCGAAGGTCATCTGGAAGGTGATGAACACGGACTCGGGCAGAGTCCCGCTCATCGATTCCACGGTGACGCCGGAAAGGAACAGCTTGTCGAATCCTCCGACGAACGCATTGAGGGCGCCGCCGTCCTCGAAGGCCATGCTGTAGCCGTAGAACGCCCACAGCAGCGACATCACCCCCGTGATCGCGAAGCACTGCATGAGCACGGACAGCACGTTCTTGCTGCGCACCATGCCGGCGTAGAACAGTGACAGACCCGGAATGGTCATGAAGAGCACCAGCGCCGTCGCGGTGATCATCCACGCCGTGTCGCCGGAGTTGAGCTCGTCGGCGAGGACCGCCGCCGGCGACAGCGCGAGCGCCAGCCCAGCCAGCCCCCGCGCAGCCGATTTCATCTTGAAGTCATGCATCACAGTCAATCTCCCCTGAGACGTGCCGCCCGGTCGCGGCCCGCGGATGTTTTTTGAGTCAGTTGCGCCCGGCGTGCGGCGCCCTACAGCGCCTCGCCGCCGGTCTCGCCGGTGCGGATGCGGATGGCCTGGGGAAGCTCGGTGACGAAGATCTTGCCGTCGCCGATCTTGCCGGTGCGGGCGGCCTCGCTGATCGCCTCGATGGTGCTGTCGAGCTTGTCCGAGTCCACGGCGACTTCGAGCTTCACCTTGGGGAGGAAGTCCACGACGTACTCGGCGCCGCGGTAGAGCTCGGTGTGGCCCTTCTGTCGGCCGAAGCCCTTGACCTCGGTGATGGTCATGCCCTGGATGCCCATCTCGGCGAGCGCGCCGCGCACGTCGTCGAGCTTGAACGGCTTGATGATTGCTGTGACCAGTTTCATGTGTTCGCGCCTCTTCGCTGCTTGGCTTGGGAACGTCGGAACGGGCGAGGCGCACGGACCAGGGCGGGCTCGCCCTCGCGCCGTCCGTCCGTCTTCCCGCTGCACCGCAAAAGCACGCCCCGTGCCAATACGTGCAAGCGACTGAAAGCAAAGGAAGGGCGGTCGTGGGGTGGGCCTCATGGCCGCCTTCCAGGGAGACCGGGCGCACCGAGAAAGTGCATTCAGCAACATGAACGCACCAAAAAAGGGCGCAGAGCCCCGGCGCGCCGGCTACTGCGGCGAGGCGCCTGCGAAAAGGCTCGGGTGCGTCGCGGCGGGCGAGCCCGGGGCGCCGCCGAAGAGCAGGGCGCGGGCCTGCCACTCGGCCCCCGCATCGAGGTCCGAGAAGGTGCGCAGCTCGCTGCCGACGCGCGCCGCGACCGGGGTGCCGTCGCGCAGCAGCACCCGGTTGCCGCGCCGCGCGGGAACCCGGTCGCCGAGCGCGATCACGCCGGTGAGATTCATCGGATCGGCGGCGGCGATGCACACCATCTCGCCGCGCGCGCCGGATGCCCCCTGGCGGTCGCGCAGCGCCAGGCCCTCGGCGGCTTCGGGCAGCGCGAACTGCTCGCCGGAGAAGCCATCCACGAAGCGCCCGCCGCGCACCTCGCCGCGGGCTTCCATGCGCCTCAGGCAGCGCAGCAGGTCGCGCCACGGCACCGGGTGGGCCTCGCGCTCGGTGAGGCGCTTGAACAGCACGCCGTAGCGCTCCAGCAGCAGGCGGGCGAGCCGGTCCGCGACCTCCAGCTCGCGCAGGCGCGCCTGCTGCGGATCGGCCGGGCGGGGCGCGACCCGCACCCGCGCCCAGCGCCCGGCGTCGGCCAGCGGCGAAGGGCGGCCGCCCGCGGCCGGCCGCGGGCGCGGCCGGATCAGCGCGCGCAGGCCGGCGAAGCCGTCGCTGGTCACGTGTCCCGCCGCGCACAGCGCGACCAGCGCCTGCTCCACGCCGGGAGCGTCGCCGCCGCATGCGGCCACCAGCTCGTCGAAGAAGCACGCCCCCTGCTGCTCCAGCACGTCCAGCACGCGCGCCGCGCGGCTCCCGCCCGCGCCGCCCGGCGCCGGCCGCGCGAGCAGCGCGAGGTTCGCGCGCGAGCCGAGCGCGATCGGAGTGCTGGCGAACGCGCGCGCCGGCGCGCCACGATCCGCGGCGGCGCCCTCCGGCGGCAGGCGCAGCCACGCCGCGCGCCCGGCCAGGCACAGGTGATCCAGCCACGCCGGGTCGAAGTCCAGCATGCGCGCCGGCAGCACCTCGCTCTCCCAGCTCGCGGCGGGCGCCTCGACGCCCTCCAGCCGCGCGAGCGCGCGGCCGAGGCCGGCCGGGCCAGCGACGCGGCAGTCGGGAGACAGGAACTGCCAGTCCATCAGGAAGCGCATGAAGACGCTGCGCGACACCGGGCGCACCGATTCCCGGCGCCGCCGGGTCGCGTAGCGGTGGATACGCGCGAGCAGGCGGCGCTCGCACCACTCCTCGTCGAAGCCGGTGAAGCGGCCGCGCAGCACCACGCCCTCGGCCTCCAGCAGGCCCAGCGCCAGGGTCACGTCGGACTGCGTCACCGCGAGGGCCTCCGCCAGCGCTCGCGCCGTGATCGGCCCGGTGCACTGCACCCGCGCACGCACCAGCTCGAGCAGGGCGCCGTCGCGGGTGAGATTGTCGCGGCGGTACTCGGGTGGAGTTTCGATGGGGCACGCGGGGCCGGCCTGCGGGTGCACGGCCAGGAATTCCTGCGCACGCTCCGCAGCGACCGCGAACGCACCGCCGGGCATGCCGTGCGCGCCGGGCGGCGGCAGCACGACGCGCGCCGCGCGGCGCGCCGCGGCGAGCTCGCCGAGCCACTCCTCGCCGCCGGGCACGCCGGCAACTTCCGCCCAGCGCAGGCAGCCCGCGATCGTCAGCGCCTCGTGGAGCTCGTCCGCGCTGCGGAACGACGGCGCGCACTCGGCGCGCACACGCTCGATCGCCGACGCGTCGATGCGGCCCATCGCGTGCGCGTCCTCGGGGGCCACGTGGCGGCGTGCCGACACCGCGCGGGTGCGCCGCTCCTCCGCGGGCGCGTCGTCGAGGAACGCGTAGGGGTTCGCGGTCAGGATCTCCGCGGCCAGCGGAGACGGCTCGGTGAGGTCGCGCGCGACCACCGAGATACGCCCGTCCTCGATGCGCGCGAGCAGGCGCTCCAGGCCGTCGATGTCCATCGCGTCGGTCAGCGCGTCGTGGATGGTCTGCGCGACCAGCGGGTGATCCGGGATCTCGCGCGGACCGGAGAGGTTCTCCAGGCACGCGATCTGGTCCGGGAACGCGACCGCGACCAGGTCCTCGGCCTGCATGCGCTGGATCTGCGGCGGCACCTTGCGACCGCTGCGGAAGCGCGGCACCGCGAGCGAGATGTTCGCGTTCCAGCGCCAGCGCACGTCGAACACCGGCGCGTCCAGCAGCGCCTGCACCAGCACGTCGCGCACCGTGGCCGGCGACAGGAAGCGCGCGGCGTCGGCCAGCGGGAAGCTGTGCGTCTCGCCCAGGCTCAGGATCAGCGTGTCCTCGTTGGCCGCGGCCTGCAGCTCGAAGTTGAACGCACGGCAGAAGCGCTTGCGGAGCGCGAGCCCCCAGGCCTTGTTGATGCGGCTGCCGAAGCACGAGTGCACGACGAGCTGCATGCCGCCGCTGTCGTCGAAGAAGCGCTCGAGGACCACGGTGTCGTGATCGGGCAGCGCGCCGAGCGCCGCGAGGCCGGCCGCGAGGTACTCGACGACCTGCTCGGCGGCCGCGGTGGCAAGGCCCGGTGAGCGTTCGAGCGCGCGCACCGCGGCGCTGCGCGCGTGCTCGGCGTCGGCGGCGCCGGGGTCCTCGAGCAGGGTCGCGACACGGCGGCGAAGCTGCGAGACCGCGGCGGACAGCTCGTCGGTGCGCCCCGGCGCCTCGCCGAACCAGAACGGGATGTTCGGCGGCAGGCCGCGTGCGTCCTCGACACGCACCTTGCCGCTCTCCACGCGCAGGATGCGCCACGCGTTGTTGCCGAGCAGGAAGATGTCGCCGGGCGTGGACTCGATCGCGAAGTCCTCGTTCAGCGTGCCGAGGAACACGCCGTCGGGCTCCAGGATCACGTCGAAGTCGGCGTTGTCCGGGATCGCGCCGCCGTTGGTGATCGCGGTGAGGCGCGCGCCGCGCCGCGCGCGCACCCGGGCGTTCACCGCGTCGCGGTGCAGGTACGCGCCGCGGCGCCCGCGGCGGGTCGCGAAGCCGTCGGCCAGCATGCGCAGGCACGCGGTGAACGTGTCGCGCGAGAGCTCGCGATAGCTCCACGCCCCGCGCACGCGCTCGTACAGCGCAGCCTCGTCCCAGTCCTCGCCGGCGCAGGCCGCGACCAGCTGCTGCGCGAGCACGTCCAGCGGCGCGTCGGGGATGCGCAGGCGATCCAGCTCGCCGCGCGCGACCGATTCGAGCAGCGCCGTGCACTCCACGAGATCGTCGCGGCTGAGCGGGAACAGCCGCCCCTTCGGCGTGCCGTCCACCGCGTGGCCCGAGCGCCCCACGCGCTGCAGGAAGGCCGCGATGGAGTGCGGCGAGCCGAGCTGGCACACGAGATCGACGTCGCCGATGTCGATGCCCAGCTCCAGCGACGCGGTGGCCACCAGCGCCTTCAGATCGCCGCGCTTCAGGCGCTGCTCCGCGTCGAGGCGCTGCTCCTTCGCGAGGCTGCCGTGGTGAGACGTGACGTGCTCCTCGCCGAGGCGCTCGCTGAGCGCGTGCGCGACCCGCTCGGCGAGGCGGCGCGTGTTCACGAACACCAGCGTCGTGCGATGCGCCTCGACGAGGGCCACGAGGCGCTCGTAGATCTCGCCCCACACCTCGCCCGACATCAGCCCTTCCAGCGGCGACGGCGGCACCTCGACCGCGAGGTCGCGGCGGCGCACGTGCCCGGTGTCGACGATCGCGCAGTCCGGCTCGCCGCGCGCGTCCACCCGCCGCGCGCCGACCAGGAAGCGCGCCACGTCCGCAACCGGCTTCTGCGTCGCCGACAGCCCGATGCGCACCGGCGCGCGCGCGGTGAGCGACTCCAGGCGCTCCAGGCTGAGCGCGAGGTGGGCGCCGCGCTTCGAGTTCGCGAGCGCGTGGATCTCGTCGACGACGACCGACTCCACCGTCGCCAGCATGCGCCGCCCGCTCTCGCTGGTGAGCAGGATGTAGAGCGATTCGGGCGTCGTGACGAGGATGTGCGGCGGCACCCGGCGCATCGCCTCGCGGGCCGCCGCCGGCGTGTCGCCGGTGCGCACCATCGTGCGGATCGGCACCGACGGCAGCCCGCTCTCGTTGAGACAGTCGCCGATGCCCATCAGCGGGCGCTCGAGGTTGCGCTGGATGTCGTTGGACAGCGCCTTCAGCGGCGACACGTAGAGCACCCGCGTGGCGTCCGGCAGCGGGCGCTCGAGCCCCTCGCGCACCAGCGCGTCGAGCGCGCCGAGGAACGCGGCCAGGGTCTTGCCGGAGCCCGTGGGCGCGGCCACCAGCGCGTGGCGGCCGGACGCGATGGCCTCCCACGCGGCGCTCTGGCAGTCTGTCGGCGAGCCGAAGGTGCGGGCGAACCAGTCCGCGACGGCCGGATGGAACGCGGCGAGGGCCGCGACCGGGGGCGGGCGGACGGGAGCCGGCGTCACGCCGCGTAGGCGAGCCGTGGCTCGCGGAGATCGAGCGGGCTGCGCACGCCGCGGCCGCCGCGCTCGAGAACATGGGTGTAGATCATGGTGGTCTTCACGTTGGCATGACCGAGCAGCTCCTGCACCGTGCGGATGTCGGCGCCGCGCTCGAGCAGGTGCGTCGCGAAGCTGTGGCGCAGCGTGTGCGCCGAGACGTGCTTGTGGATCCCGGCCTCACGCACGCCGCGCTTGAGCGCGCGGCTGAAGCTGTCCGGGTACGCGTGGTGGCGCAGTACCCGCCCGGAGCGCGGATCGCGAGCCCAGGTGCGGGACGGGAACACGTACTGCCAGGCCAACTCGCGCGGCGCGCCCGGGAACTTGCGCGCCAGCGCATCGGGAAGCGAGACGCCGAGGAACCCGCGCTCGACGTCGCGGGCGTGGATTACGCGCACCCGCTCGAGCTGGTCGCGGAGCGGGGTGACCACCGCGTCCGGAAGCACCGTGACGCGGTCCTTGCGGCCCTTGCCGTCGCGGATCGTGAGCTGGCGGTAGTGGAAGTCGACATCCTTGACCCGCAGCGACAGGCATTCGCGCAGCCGCAACCCCGCACCGTAGAGGATGGACGCGATGAGCGCCTCGCGCTCGCGCATGTGGGCGAGCAGGCGAACCACTTCGTCGGGGGAGAGCACCACCGGCACCCGCACGCGCTCCTTGCCGCGCGTGACGCCGTCCACCCACCCTATGTCCTGGTCGAGAACGTGACGGTAGAGGAACAGGATTGCCGAGAGGGCCTGATTCTGCGTCGCCGCCGACACGCCCTTGCGGACCGCGAGATCGGTGAGAAAGGCCGCGACCTCGGCAGCGCCCATCTCCTGCGGGTGACGCAGACCGTGGAAGCGCAGGAAGCGCCGGATCCAGTGCACGTAGGCCTGCTCGGTGCGCAGGCTGTAGTGGCGCGTGCGAATCGCCTCGCGAACCCGGGTCAACAGCTTGGGCTGCGTCATAATGTTCCCGACCTCCTTATCGGGATCTCGCCTGATGCGCTGCACAATGCGAGCCCCACCGGGCAGTTGCGCGTGACCTTAAACTGTTTTCATGTACAGTATCAAGAGCATTGTCCGGCGAAAT
>CBDUCN010000189.1:0-10274 GCA_965365655.1 uncultured Gammaproteobacteria bacterium
GGCGGCCGGCCGCGTGCCGGCCGACGCGGGAGCCGCCGCCGCGGCGCCCACCGCGCCGGCGCCGATGGACCTCACGCGGGTGCACCACTTCGCGCTCGCGCCCGAGGACGAGGCGAGGCAGGCGGCGGACTTCGCGTTCGCACGCGGCGCACGCCACGCCGGCGTGCTGGCCCCGGAGGGGGACTGGGGGCAACGCGTGAGCGAGGCCTTCGCCGAGCGCTGGCAGGCGCTGGGCGGCATCGTCGCGACCACCCGCTTCTATCCCGAGGAGGCCAGCGACTTCTCCCCCGCGGTCGCGGGACTGCTCAACGTGGACGACAGCGAGCAGCGGGCGCGCCGCCTGCGCGCGGTGCTGGTACGCGACATCAAGCACGAGCCGGCGCCGCGCAGCGACCTGGATGTCGTGTTCATGGCCGCCTTTCCGCAGGCTGCACGCCAGCTCAGACCGCTGCTGCTGTTCCACCGCGCGGACACCCTGCCCGTGCTCTCGACCTCGCACGCGTACGCGGGCGCGCCCGAGCCGTCGCTGGACCAGGACATCGACGGCCTGGTGTTCGGCGACATGCCGTGGGTGCTGAGCCCCGACAGCCACCCGCTGCCGGCCCGCGCGCGGCAGGTGTGGCCCGCCGCCGCGGGCGCCGCCGGGCGCCTCTACGCGTTCGGCGCCGATGCCTACGCCCTGATCGCGCACCTGCGCGACCTGCGCGCGGGCGGCGCCTGGTCGGGGCTCACCGGCGACCTGACCCTCACCGGCGAGCGGCGGGTGCAACGCGCCCTGCTGTGGGCGCGCGTCGAGCAGGGCGTGCCGGCGACGCTGGATCCGCTGACCGCCGGAGGCCTGCTGTGGGGCCCCCCGGCGCCTTGAACGCCGCCCGGCACGGGAGCGCGCCGAGCGGCGCGCGTGGCGCCCGCGCGGAGGCCGCGGCGCACGATTTCCTGGTCACCCGAGGCCTGAGTCCCGTGACCCGCAACTATCGCTGCCCGCACGGAGAAATCGACCTCGTGATGCGCGACGGCGAGGAGCTGGTGTTCGTGGAGGTGCGCCTGCGCGGCAGCGGCGCATGGGTCTCGGGCGTCGAGAGCGTGGACGCGGCCAAGCGCCGGCGCCTCAGGCTGAGCGCCGAGCACTTCCTGCAGCGTCACCGCGAGCACGCGGCGCGCGGCTGCCGCTTCGACGTGGTCGGGGTGACCGGCAGCGACGCGGCGCCGGACTTCGACTGGGTGCAGGACGCGTTCGGCGAATGAGCGACGCGCACGAGCCCTGCGAGGAGACCGCGCTGGTGTCGGCGCTGTTCGCGGCAAGCATCGAGGCCAAGCGCCGCGCGATGGCGGCGATGCCCGCGCAGGTCGTCGCGGCGGCGCGGCTGATGCAGCGCGCCCTCGACGCCGGCGGCAAGGTGCTCGCCTGCGGCAACGGCGGGTCGGCCGCCGACGCGCAGCACTTCGCCGCGGAGCTGGTGAACCGCTTCGAGTGCGAGCGCCGCGCGCTGGCCGCTGTCGCGCTGACCACCGACAGCTCCGCGCTCACGTCCATCGCGAACGACCGCAGCTACGAACAGGTGTTCGCGCGCCAGGTGCAGGCGCTGGGGCGTCCGGGCGACGTGCTGCTCGCGATCAGCACCAGCGGCAACTCGCCGAACGTCGAGCAGGCCGTCACCGCGGCGCGCGAGGGCGGCCTCGCGGTGGTGCTGCTGGACGGGCGCGACGGCGGGCGTGCGGCCGCGCTGCTCGGGCCGGGCGACGTCGAGCTGCGGGTCCCCGACCCGTCCACCGCACGCATACAGGAAGTTCACTTGCTGCTGATGCACTGCATGTGCAGCCTGATCGACAGATGGACCACGGGGAGGACCGAACCATGACGCCTGGCCGGAGGATTCTGGCGCTGGCGCTGCTGCTGCCGGCGGCGATGCAGCTCACGGGCTGCGCGGTGGCGGCCGGCGCTGGCATCGCCACCGGTGTTGCGGTCGCCAACGACGAGCGAAGCCCCGGCGTCATCGTCGACGACCAGCTCCTCGAGTTCGAGGTGAACGACCGGATACGCGCGGCGAGCGAGATCTTCGAGCAGAGCCACATCAACGTGACCAGCTTCAACGCCGTCATCCTGCTCACCGGAGAGACGCCGTCGGACGACTTCAAGACCCGCACCGCGTCGCTGGCCGCGGCCGTTCCGAAGGTGCGCAGCGTGCACAACGAGCTGGCCATCGCGGCACCGAGCTCGCTGGTCGCGCGCTCCTCCGACAGCTGGCTGACGACGAAGGTGAAGACCACGCTGCTCAGCGAGATGGCGCTGGACGCGACGCGCGTGAAGGTGGTGACCGAGAAGGGCGTGGTCTACCTGATGGGGCTGGTCAGCGGCGAGGAGGCGGAGCGCGCCACCGACCTCGCGCGCCGCGTGAGCGGCGTCGAGCGCGTGGTCAGGCTGTTCGAGCTCACCGACGCCTGAGGCGCCGGTCGTCATGGCAAGACACGGGCGCGTCCGCGAGCGGCGCGCCCACCGGCTGCTCGCGACGGACGGCCGCGATGGCGTCGACGTCCAGGGCAACGATGTCGCCTACAATCACGCGCACCATGCGTGCTGCCTCCCGGTTCGCTCCCGCGCACGCCGCCACGTGACGGCGCGCCGCCCGTGTACTCCACCCTCGCCGCCATCGCCGCAGTCGGCGCCGCACTCTGGCTGTGGCGCGACAGCCTGCGCGCGAGAGAGACCGCGGCGCGCGTCGCACGCCGGACCTGCGACGGCGAAGGGGTCCAGTTCCTCGACGACACCGTCGCGCTCGCCGGCCTGCGCGCGGTGCTGGACCACGGCCGCCCGGCCTTCAGGCGCGTCTACGCGTTCGAGTTCAGCCGCGCCGGCAACGACCGTCAGGGCGGGAGCGTGACGCTGACGGGCGCGCGGGTGGAGACCGTGTTCCTGAGCGCCGACGACGCTACTTCACCACCTTGAGTCGCGCCCGCCCGCCGGGCGGCGGCGCGTGCGGGTCCGGCTGCGGTGGCTCGGCGTCGGGCGGTGCCCCGTCCGGGGGCGGCTCGTCCGGCGGCGCGGCCTCGGGCTGGAAGACCATCCCGGCGCCGTTCTCGCGCGCCACGATGGCGAGCACGCGCATGATGCCCACGCTCACCGGGAAGGGCTGGCCGGCGAAGCGCGCCATGAACTGCACGTGCTCGTTGCCCAGCGACAGGTCCCGCACCGCGCTCGGCGACACGTTGAGCACGATGCGCCCGTCCTCGACGAACTGGCGCGGCACCTGCACGTCGTCGCCGGAGGCGTCCACGACGATCTGGGGCGTCAGCCCGTTGTCCAGCATCCACTCGTGCAGCGCGCGCAGCAGGTAGGGACGGGTCGAGGTCATCGCGGCTGCCTGCCGGCGCCGGCGCCCGTCACGGGCGCTTCAGCGATCGCGCATCTCGCGCTCGCCCTCGGTGAGCGAGGACTGGAAGGCGTCGCGCTGGAACATGCGCTCGCCGAACTGCAGCAGCGGCTTCGCGGATGCGGCCAGCTTGATCTTGTAGTGCCCGAGGCGCCACAGGATGGGCGTGAGGAAGATGTCGACCAGGCTGTAGTCGTCGGACATGAAGAACTTGCGGTGCGCGAAGATCGGCGCGATCGCCGTCAGGTTGTCGCGCAGCGCCTTGCGCGCGGATTCCCCCTGCGCGCCTCCTTTCTCGATCGCCGGCACGAGGTCGTAGATGTCGCGCTGGATGCGGTAGCGGTACAGCCGGTTGCTCGCGCGCGCGACCGGGTCCACCGGCATCAGCGGCGGGTGCGGGAACCGCTCGTCCAGATACTCCATGATGATCTGCGGCTCGTAGAGCACGAGCTCGCGGTCCACGAGGGTCAGGATGCTGTCCGGGTACGGGTTGAGGTCGACCAGGTCCTCGGGACGGTCCTCCGGGGTGACGTGCTGGATCTCGACGTTGATCGCCTTCTCGGCGAGCACGAAGCGCACCGCGTGCCCGGCGCAGTCGGTGGCGTCGGAGTAGAGCGACATCACCGAGCGTCGATTAGCCAGCAGTGCCATGGGGTCGATTCCCTGTATGGATGGCGGTCGTGACACGGGTCAACCCTTCCCTGGTCTGATCAATGCACGTCCTTCCAGTATTCCTTGTACAGCATCCTCGAGAGCACGAAGAGCGCCGCGAGGAACAGCAGCACCCAGATGCCGATCCCGTAGCGCTTGAGCTGCGCGGGCTCCGAGGCGTAGACGAGGAAGTTCACGAGGTCCCGCGCGGCGTCGCGGTACTGCCCGGGGAGCATCGAGCCGTCGATGGCCACCTGCAGCCGGTCGGTAGCGTCCACGACCTTGCCGTCGGACAGCGTGACCTCGCGATGCACGAGGATCTCGTCGCCGGCCGACTCGAGCCGCGACACGTGCTCCGACGCGATCGTGCCCTCCACGTCATCCTTCACGTAGCGCTGGTGTCCCTGCAGCGGCCACAGCACGTGCGGCATGGCCGCACCGCTGAGCACCACGTTGTTCACGCCGAACGGCCGTGACGGATTGTCGTCGCGGTAGAAGGTGACCAGGTACGAATAGAGGTAGTCCGCACCGCGGGCTCGCGCGATGACCGAGAGGTCCGGCGGCACGATGCCGAACCAGCGCTCGGCGTCACCGGGCTCCATCGCCACCGTCATGCGCTCCACGACCTTCTCGCCCGCCAGCACCAGGTTGTCGGCGACCTGCTCGTCGCTGAGCCCCAGGTCCTGCCCGATGCGGTTGTAGCGCATGTAGGACATCGCGTGGCAGCTCAGGCAGTAGTTCACGAACAGCCGCGCGCCGTTCTGCAACGAGCCCTTGTCGCTGAGATCCACTTTCGCGTCGAGATACTGCATCGCGGTGCCGGCCGCGTGAGCACCGCCCGCCGCCACGCACAGGAACATGCCCGCGAGGGCAGCCAGGATGGTCCCCCGCGGGGACCGCGTGGTCACTAGCTTGCTCATGCCGTCACCCGCTCGGGCACAGGACGCGCCTGGTTCAGATTGGTGAACACCGGCGCGAACAGGAAGAACACGAAGTAGACCAGCGGGATCAGCGCGCTGGTCATCATCAGACCGGCCTTCGCCGGGTCGTACCGGATGCCGTCCACGGCCAGCAGGACGATTGCGGTGACCACGAACACCGCGCCGTAGAAGCCGCCGCTTCGCTCCTTGCTGTGCACCCACAGCATCAGGAAGAAGCCGAAGTACAGCTCGCTGAGGCGCAGCCCCACCTCCGAGAAGGCCGGGCTCGCCGGCTGCAGGCCGAGCCAGCCGAGCGCCACGAAGGTGAACGCGAAAACGAACACCAGCAGCATGAACATCGGGCCCCGGTAGCGGATGGACTTCACCGGATGCCTGTCCAGCCACGGCAGCAGGAACAGGATCATCACCGCCACGCCCATCGCGATGACGCCTGTTAGCTTGTCGGGGATGGCGCGCAGGATCGCGTAGTAGGGCGTGAAGTACCACACCGGCTTGATGTGCTCCGGCGTCTTCAGCGGATCGGCCGGCACGAAGTTGTCGTGCTCGAGGAAGAAGCCGCCCATCTCCGGCGCGAAGAACACCACGAAGCTGAAGATCAGCAGAAAGGCGACCGCCCCCATCCAGTCCTTCACCGTGTAGTACGGATGGAACGGGATGCCGTCGACCGGCACGCCCTGCGGGTTCTTGTTCTTCTTGATCTCGACGCCGTCGGGGTTGTTCGAGCCCACCTCGTGCAGCGCCAGGATGTGCCCGGCGATGAGGCCCAGCAGCACCAGCGGCAGCGCGATCACGTGCAGCGCGAAGAACCGGTTCAGCGTCGCGTCGGAGACCACGTAGTCGCCGCGGATCCAAAGGCTGAGCGCCTCACCGATGCCGAACGGCAGCGCGCCGAACAGCGAGATGATCACCTGCGCGCCCCAGAACGACATCTGCCCCCACGGCAGCAGGTAGCCGAAGAACGCCTCCGCCATCAGCGCGAGGTATATCCCCATGCCGAGCAGCCACAGCAGCTCGCGCGGCCCCTTGTACGAGCCGTACATCAGCGCGCGGAACATGTGCAGGTAGACGACGATGAAGAAGAACGACGCCCCGGTGGAGTGCATGTAGCGCAGCAGCCACCCGAAGGGCACCTCGCGCATGATGTACTCGACCGACGCGAAGGCCTCCTCGGCGGAAGGCTTGTAGTGCATCGTGAGCCAGATGCCGGTGACGATCTGGATCACCAGCACGAGGATGGCCAGGGAGCCGAAGTAGTACCAGATGTTGAAGTTCTTCGGCGCGTAGTACTCCGCCAGATGCTCGTTCCACATCTTGGTGACGGGCAGGCGGGCGTCCACCCAGCCCATCAGCGCCGCCACGGGGCCGCCGTTGCCGGTGGCCTTGCCGGCACCGTTGCCGGTCTGCGCGTTGTCCATCAGGAGGCCTCCTGGTCCACGCCGACGAGGATGCGGCTGTCGCTCAGATACTTGTGCGGCGGCACCTCGAGGTTCGTCGGCGCCGGCACTCCCGCGTACACGCGTCCGGCAAGGTCGAAGCGCGAGCCGTGGCAGGGGCAGAAGAACCCGCCCTGCCACTCCGGGCCGAGGTCCGCGGGCGCGATCTCGGGGCGGTAGGTCGGGGAGCAGCCGAGGTGGGTGCAGATGCCCACCAGCACGAGGTACTCGGGCTTGATGGAGCGCACGTCGTTCGCGGCGTACGGCGGCTGCTGCTCCTCGGTGGAGTCCGGGTCGCGCAGCTTGCCCTCGTCCATCGCGCGCACGTGCTGCAGCGCCTCCTCGGAGCGGCGCACCACCCAGACCGGCTTGCCCTGCCACTTCACCCGGGTCATCTGCCCGGGCTCCAGGGAGCCGATGTCCACCTCGACCGGCGCGCCGATGGCCTTGGCGCGATCGCTGGGGGTCCAGGCGGCGATGAAGGGTACGGCGGCAAAGGCGGTGCCGATGCCGCCGACCACGGTCACGGCGCCGGTCAGGAACCGGCGCCGTCCGATGTTCGCGTCGGTGGAACTCATGGGGACTCGGGATCTCCGTTGCGGGGGAATGCCTCGGAAACCGGGCAAAAGCTCGCGGGCGCGCGGCGCAGATCGCGCGTCCCGGGGAATTGCCAGAGGCTCGAAACAGCCGGTGAATGCTCCAACAAGCGCGGGTCCCGGTCAAGGCGAGGTGCGGCCCGGGCGCTCAGAAAAGCTGCTCCAGGGCCGCGATCAGGGCCGTGTTCTCCTGCGGCGTGCCGACGCTGACGCGCAGGCAGCCGGCGAGCGCCGGCGCGCTGCCGTCGAGCACGCGGATCAGGATGCCGCGCTCGCGCAGGCCCTGCGCGAGCGCGCGCGCGCTGCCCCGCGTGACCCGGCACAGCACGAAGTTGGCCTCGCTGGGCCACACCTCGAGCCCGTCGAAGCGCGACAGGGCCTCGAACAGGCGCCCGCGCTCGGCCCGGATCAGCTCCGCCTGCTCCGCGAACGCGGCGTAGTGGTCGAGCGCGAAGCAGGCCGCGGCCTGGCTCAGGCTGTTGATGTTGTAGGGCAGGCGCAGCTTGTCCAGCTCGTCGGTCCACGCCGGCGCGCCGGCCAGCAGCCCCAGGCGCAGCCCCGCCAGCCCGAGCTTGGACACGGTGCGCATCACCAGCAGGTTCGGGAACGCGTCCAGGCGCTCCAGGAACGAGCTCCGGGCGAACGGCTCGTAGGCCTCGTCCAGCACGACCACCCCCGGCGCCGCCGCGATCACCGCCTCCACGTCCTCGCGCGGAAACAGGTTGCCGGTCGGATTGTTGGGGTACGCGATGAACGTGAGCGCCGGGCGATGCTCGTCCAGCGCCGCGAGCATCGCGTCGCGGTCGAACGCGAAGTCGTCCCCGGCCAGCGGCACCGGCACGAAGCGCCCGCCCATCGCCGAGGTCAGCAGCCGGTACATCACGAACGTGGGCTCCGGCGCCAGCACCGTGCGCCCGGGCCCGCCCAGGCACAGCACCAGCAGCTGGATCAGCTCGTCGGAGCCGTTGCCCAGCAGCAGACCCGCGCCTTCGGGGATCCCGAGCACCGTGCGCAGCCGCGCCTTGAGCGCCGCCGCCGACGCGTCCGGGTAGCGGTTCACCGGCACGTCGCGAAGCCGCTCCAGCAGCCCGTCCAGCAGCTCCGGCGGCCACGGATACGGGTTCTCCATCGCGTCGAGCTTGATCAGCCCCTCCGCCGGCGCGACGTGGTACGCGGTGAGCGCGCGCACCGGCTCGCGCACCAGCTCGGCGGCGAGGCGCGCCGCCTCGCGCGCGACCGCGGTGCCGCCGGCGGCCTCAGTCATCGCCCGCGCCCCCGGCGCGCAGCTCCGCGGAGCGGGCGTGGGCGTCCAGGCGCTCGCCGCGGGCCAGCTCGGCCGCCACCGGCGCGAGGCGTGCGGCGCCGGCCGCGGAGCAGCCGATGAGACTCGAGCGCTTCTGGAAGTCGTACACGCCCAGCGGCGACGAGAAGCGCGCGGTGGTCGCCGTCGGCAGCACGTGGTTGGGCCCGGCGCAGTAGTCGCCCAGCGCCTCCGCGGCGTGGCGGCCGAGGAAGATCGCCCCGGCGTGGCGGATCTCCGCGAGCAGCGCGTCCGGATCGGCCACCGACAGCTCGAGGTGCTCCGGCGCCAGCCGGTTCACGAGCCGCGCGGCGTCGGACAGGTCGGCGGTGCGGATGAACGCGCCGCGGCGCTCCAGCGCGCGCGCGATGATGTCGGCGCGCTGCATCGTCGGCAGCAGCGCGTCCACCGCCGCCTGCACCCGCGTCAGGAACTCCGCGTCCGGCGACAGCAGGATCGCGCGCGCGTCCTCGTCGTGCTCGGCCTGGGCGAACAGGTCCATCGCGACCCACTCCGGCGGCGTCTCGCCGTCGCACACCACGACGACCTCCGACGGGCCGGCGATCATGTCGATGCCCACCGCACCGAAGACCAGCCGCTTGGCGGTGGCCACCCAGATGTTGCCGGGGCCCACGATCTTGTCCACCCGGGGCACGGTCGCGGTGCCGAAGGCCATCGCGGCCACCGCCTGCGCGCCGCCGACGCTGAAGACGCGGTGCACGCCGCACAGGCGCGCCGCCGCCAGCACGAGATCGTTCAGCTCGCCGCCGGGCGCAGGCACGCACATCACGAGCTCGGCCACGCCCGCCACGTGCGCGGGGATCGCATTCATGATCACCGACGACGGGTAGGCCGCCTTGCCTCCCGGCACGTACAGCCCGGCCCGGTCCAGCGGCGTCACCTGCTGCCCCAGCAGCACGCCGTCCTCGTCCTCGAAGCGCCACGACTCCTGGCGCTGGCGCTCGTGGTAGCGCCGCACCCGGGCCACGGCCTGCTCGAGCGCCGCGCGGCGCGCCGCCGGGACGGCGTGCAGCGCGGCGTCGAGGCGCGCGGCGGGCACCTCGAGCTCCGCCGCGCTGGCCGCGTGCAGCCCGTCGAAGCGGGCGGTGAGCTCGAGCAGCGCGGCGTCGCCGTCGCGGCGCACGCGCGCGATGATGTCGCGCACGCCGCGCTCGACCGTCTCGTCGGCCTCGTCCAGGCGCGCGATCAGCGCATCGAAGTCGGCTTCGAAGCCGGCCGCGGCGCTGTCCAGGGTTCTCAGCGTCACCATCGTTCGCGCATCCTCGTCACGCCACGTCCGCACGCGCCTCGACCGCCGCGCGCAGATCGGCGATCAGCGTCTTCACCGCCGCCGGGCGCAGCTTCATCGAGGCCTTGTTCACCACCAGCCGCGAGCTGATGTCCGCGACGTGGTCCACCGCCTCCAGCCCGTTCTCCTGCAGCGTGCGCCCGCTGTCCACCAGGTCCACGATGCGGTCCGCGAGCCCCACCAGCGGCGCCAGCTCCATCGAGCCGTAGAGGTGGATGATCTCCGCCTGGCGCCCGCGCGCCGCGTAATAGCGCCGGGTGGTGCGGGCGTACTTGGTGGCCACCCGTGGGCGCGCGGGCTCCGGGCCCCGATCCACCGGCGCCGCGACCATCAGCCGGCAGCGCGCGATGCCGAGGTCCAGCGGCTCGTACAGCCCGTCGCCGCCGTGCTCCAGAAGCACGTCCTTGCCGGCCACGCCGAGGTCTGCGCCGCCGTGCTCCACGAAGGTGGGCACGTCCTGCGCGCGGATCACGAGCAGACGCAGGTCCGCGCGATCGGTGTCGAGGATCAGCTTGCGGCTGCTGTCGGGGTCCTCCAGCGGACGGATCCCCGCGCGCGCCAGCAGCGGCAGGGTCTCGTCGAGGATCCGGCCTTTGGAGAGCGCTAGGGTCAGCATGCAGGCGGCGCGGGCGGGCGAAGGGGCGGCATTGTAGCCGCTCGGCCCCGGCGCGGCCGG
>CBDUCN010000190.1:0-10256 GCA_965365655.1 uncultured Gammaproteobacteria bacterium
CACGTCGCGGTGACCCGCGACGGCCGGCGGCTGTTCGCGGTCGATACCGGCGGCATCGACAGTGACCAGCACCGCGTGCGGATATTCGACGCGCTCACCGGCACGCACCTCGACGACATCGGCAGGCGCGGCGACCGGCCCGGCGAGTTCAACCTGCCTCGCGATGCGGAGGTCGGCCCCGACGGCCGGCTCTACGTGGTCGACAGCGCGAATTTCCGCGTCCAGATCTTCTCGCCGGACGGCACGCTGGAGGGGATGTTCGGGAGCGTCGGCCGGCAGCCCGGGCACTTCTCGCGCCCCAAGGGGATCGCGCTCGACCCGGAAGGCCGCGTGTACGTCAGCGACGCGGCCTTCGGCAACTTCCAGATCTTCACGCCCGAAGGCCGGCTGCTGCTCTTCGTCGGAAGGCGCGGGGCCAGCGCGGCGCCCGCGACCTACATGCTGCCGGCCGGTATCGACATCGACGAGGACGGGCGCATCGTCATGGTCGACCAGTACTTCCGCAAGGTGGACGTGTACCGACCGGCGACGCTGCCCGCCGACGCCGGGGCGCTGGGGGCGTGGAACCGGCCCGCCGGCGATTGAACGGGTGCGCGTGAATGCGCGGCCCTGCGCGGCCTGGCCACACGCGGGCTGTCGCCATCCCACCGTCCCCGGCCCTCCCGCCGGGGTCCTGCCGCGCCGGCCGGCATTCGCCGCCGGCCGGTCAGCCCGCGCGCACCGTCACATCGCGTGACAGCTGACGCACAGGTTGGTGCCGCTGGCGTCGCGCAGGAAGTTTGCACGCTCGGCGTGCGGGTCGTGACACGACGCGCACTCGACGAACGGCACTTCCTGCTGGATTCCCATCGGCCGCGTGTACAGGTGGATGTCGCCGCGCTGGCGCCCCTCGGCGCCGGTCTCCAGCCACCACACCGTGGCGCCGTCGATGATCGCGCTGAGCGGCTCGCGGAAACCGGTGACGCGCTGATCCTCCGCGCTCGGCACGCGCACTCCCGTCGCACCGGGGCGGATTCCGGCGCCCAACCCGAGCACCACGGTCGACGTGTTGCCCCGCCACGCGCCATACGGAATGCCGACCGGATGGCTCACGCTCAGCTGCGCCGCGGGGCCGACGCTGCCCGGCGCGATCATCGAGCTGGCGCGCATGACGTCGCCGGCGGGCGGCGGCCGCGCGGGCCCGTCCAGCGTCACGTTGAGCGCCTGCACGCCGTCGTGACACGACACGCACGCGAGAGACACGGACCCCATGTCCTCGATGTTCGCGAGGTTCGAGCGGCCGAAGCTGTCGAAGGTGGTGAAGCCCGCCCCCTCCTCGACCTCCAGGTGTTGCCACAGCGGAGGCGAGGCGCTCTCTCCGTGCGGCGTGTGGCAGTACGCGCACACGGCGCTGGAGTCCTCCTCGCCGGTCACCGGGCCGCGGCCGGAACCGATCAGGTTGTGGGGCGTGTTGGCGACGCCCGCCCCGACGCTCGCCGGCACCGACACGAGGTACATTCCGAGCAGGAGCGCGCGGGTGGCGCGCGCGGGGATCGGGGGCGTCTGGCGTGAGCGCATCATCGACGGAGCCGGCGAGACCATGAGCAGTGTAGTCACTCGCGAACGGTGTGGCCCGCGCCTTGCGTTCCTGTCGGCAATTTACTCCAGCCTGTTCCTGCTCGCGTCCTGCAATGCCCCCCCGCGCACGGACACGCTCCCGGCGCACGCGGACGCCCGTGCCGCGCAGGCCGCCGCGGTCCCCGCGCGCGCAGACGCGGGCGCGACGGACGGAGGCGCAACCCCGCGCCCCGCACAGGCCGCCGCGGCCCCCTCCCGCGCCGAAGCGGTTGCGGCAGCGGCGATCGCAGACGCGACGGCGCCCGCGGCACGCACGCCGCCCCCGGCGGCGCCGGAGACCGTGATGGAAGCCGCGCCGGAGATCGTGCCGCCGACGGCGTCCCCGCCGGCGCCGTCATCCTCACGGACGAGCGCGCCCGAGGCGCCGCGCGGCGCGGCTGCCGAGCCGGCTCCGGCCCGCGTCAGGGCGCGGCCGCCCGCGCCTCCGCGCCTGCAGGTGACCGACGTAGACCCCATCCACGACCGCTCGAACCCCGCCTACGGCCAGCTGCAGAAGCCGAGCGAGGCGCTGACCGGCATGCCGCTGGACCGGATGGGCCGCGTGAACTGGGTGCAGGCCCTGGACGAGGGCCTGGTGGCGCCGCGGGCGAGCGTGAGCGGCGGCGGCAGCATGGAGGTCCTGGAGCGCGACATCGTCATGACCGACACGCGCTCGATGCCGCACGTGCTCTTCCCGCACGCCGCCCATACCCAGTGGCTGAGCTGCGACAACTGCCATCCCGAACCCTTCGTCGCCCGCGACGGCGCGAACCCGATCAACATGGACGCGATCTTCAAGGGGCAGTTCTGCGGCGTGTGCCACGACAAGGTGGCCTTCTCGACCTTCGTCTGCGAGCGCTGCCACAGCATTCCCCACGCGGGGTCGCCTGCGAAGTGGTGGTGAGCACCGGAACGCGCGACGCCGTGGCGCCTGGGACGGCGCGGCACGCGACGGGGTGGGCACGCCCGGCAGCGCGCCGCCTCGCCGCCGGCCTTTCCAGACCCGGGGAGCCGTTTCCCGTTTCTGGAAAACGATGGACGCGATCGCGCCGACGGCACGACGGCAGTCCGTCGGGCGCGCGGCGATCGCGACACGGAACGGTTCTTGCTCCGGAAGCCGGTCGCGGCACCGGCCCGCGCGTCGCGCGCGACGACCTGAGCCCGATCGTCGTGCGCGCGACGGGGCCGCATCGCGGCCGAAACCCTCGAAGCCCTTGATCCGGACCGTTCACGTGCCGTCACGCCGAGTCACCTGCCTCTCCTGCGCCGCGCTGCTCGCGTGCGCGACGCTGCTGGCCGCGCCCGCGGCGCGCGCGCAGGACGGAGACGCGCTCGCGAGGGCCATCGCCGCGGCCAGCCACCAGCGCATGCTCGTCGAACGCGTCACCAAGGCCTGGTGCCTGCTCGGCCTGGGCAACGAGAACCGTTACCCGCGCGTGCAGCTGTTCGACTCCATCGAGGGCTTCGAGGCGCGGCTGGCCGAGCTGGAGGTGCTGCTGCTCGACTGGCCGCAGCTGAAGCCAGGCGTCGCCGCGATCCGGCAGCGCTGGCAGTCGTTCGAGCGCATCGCGAGCCAGGAGCCGGCCCGTCCGCGCGCGCTGGAGCTGCTCGCCGCCGAGCAACACGTGCTCGACGCCGGCGATCGCCTGGTGCGTGCGCTCGCGTCCCAGGCCGGGTCCCCGACGGCCCGGGTGCTGGATCTCGCCGGGCGACAGGCGATGCTGGCGCAGCGCCTGGTCAAGACCTATGCCTACCTGGCCTGGGGCTTCGACCAGCCGCACGTGCTGGACCAGTTCGTCAACGCGTGGAACGACTACGAGGCGGCGCAGGCCCGGCTCGAGGCCTTTCCCGGCAACACGCGGGCGCTGCGCGATGCCCTCGCGGACGCGGCCGAGGAATGGGGCTGGCTCAAGGGCGCGCTGAGCCTGTACCGCGCGGACCTGTTCTACCCGGGTATCATCGACGACTCGGGCGAGAAGCTGCTCGCAGACATCGCCCGGGTCACCACCCTCTACCAGAAGCAACTGGCGCGCACGGGCGCGCCCTGAGCGGCGCGCGACGCCACGGCCACTCTCGAACAGACGACCATGGACGACCTGCTGGAATTCCTGCACATGGGGGGCTACGCGTTCTACGTGTGGTGGTCCTACGCCATCGTGTTCGTGCTGCTGGCGCTGAACGTGGTGCTGCCGCTGCGCCGCGACCGCGAGGTGCGCACGCGCCTGCGGCGGACGCTGCAGCAGCCGCGGCGCGACGCCGACGGGAACGATCCGTGATCCGCGCGCTGGCGGTGACGGCCGGCGCCGCCGCACTCGGCGCGCTGGCGCTGCTCGCGCCGGGCCGCGAGGCCGCGCTGCCGGCGGCTGCCGGCGTCGCGCCGCGCGAGCTTCCGGAATTCCGCGTGCCGCGGCTCGCCGAGCCGCAGCGCATGCTCAGCGCAACGGATCTGCGCGGCGACGTCACGCTGCTGAACGTGTGGGCCACCTGGTGCGTGCCGTGCCGCCAGGAGCACGGCGTGCTGCTCGCGATCGCGGGCGAGCCGGGGGTGCGCATCGTGGGCCTCAACTACCGTGACCGCCGCGAGGACGCGCTGCGCTGGCTCGAGCAGCTGGGCAATCCGTACGCCGCGGTGGGTCACGATGGCGACGGGCGCGCGGCGGGGACGCTGGGCGTCGCGGGCGCGCCGGAGACGTACGTGCTCGACGCCGCGGGACGTATCGTCCACAGGCACGTGGGGGTCCTCACGCTGGACGCCTGGCGCTCGACGCTCGCACCCCTCGTCGCGACGCTGCGCGACCGCGGCACGGGCTGACGCGCATGGTCGTGTTCTGGATCTCCGCGTCGGTGATGATCGCGGTGGCACTGGCCTTCCTGCTGCCGCCGCTGATCGGACGGGTGAAGGCGAGCGACGCGTCTCGCGACGAGCTGAACCTCGCGATCTACCGCGAGCGACGCCAGGAGCTGGAATCGCAGCACCGGGCCGGCGGTCTGGACGACGCGGCGCTGGCCGCAGCAATGGCCGAGCTGGACCGCGACCTGCTGCGCGACGTCGAGCCGTCCGCCGAGGGCGACGCGGCCACAGCCAGGACAAGCCCGGTTCCCGCCATCGTCGTGGCGGTCGCGCTGCCGATGGTCGCGCTCGGGCTCTACCTGCAGATGGGCACGCCCGAGGCGCTGATGGGCGTCGCCCGCCCCGACGCGGCGTCGCGGGGCGCCGCGGGCGGAGCGCCCGGCGCCGGGAACGCCGAGCTGCCGCACTCGGTGCAGGAGATGGTCGAGGGCCTCGCCCGCAGGCTCGAGCAGCAGCCCGACGACCCCGAGGGCTGGCTGATGCTGGGTCGAAGCTACGCCGCGATGAACCGGCTGCAGGAGGCTCGCGACGCGCTCGCGCAGTCCGATCGCCTCCGGCCGGACCAGCCGATGACGCTCGTCGCGCTGGCCGAGGTGATGGCGGGAATGCAGGGCAATCGCCTGGACGGCGAGCCGGCGCGGCTGGTGGAGCGCGCGCTGGAGCTCGATCCCGAGTTCGCGCGGGCGCTGTGGCTGGCCGGCGTGCACGCGTTCAACGTCGGCGACGCCGAGCGGGCCGGCGCGCTGTGGCAGCGCATCCTCGCGCTTCCAGGGCTGAGCCCGCAGGCGGCGGCGCAGGTGCGCGAAGCGCTCGCGCAGGCCGGCACGCCGCCCGCCGCCGCGAGCGCGACGGCGGCGCCCGCACGCGCACAGGCGGACGCCGGCGGCGCGTCGGTCACCGTGAACGTGGCGCTGGACCCCGCGCTCGCCGCGCGGGTGTCCGGTGACGAGACGCTGTTCGTGTTCGCGCGCGCCGCGAGCGGGCCACGCATGCCGCTCGCGATCGCGCGCCTGACCGCAGCCGACCTCCCCGCGCGCGTGACGCTGGACGAATCGATGGCGATGACGCCGCAGATGACGCTGGGCACCTTCCCGCAGGTGGTCGTCGGCGCGCGCGTCTCGCGCAGCGGCAATGCCACGCCCACCGCGGGCGACCTCGAGGGCAGCAGCGCGCCGCTCGCGCCCGCCGGCGGCCCGGAGGTGACAGTCACCATCGACCGAGTGGTGCCGTGAAGCGTGCGCGCCCGCCCCGCGCAGCGGCCTGCGCGGGGCTCGCGGGAGCGCTCGTGCTGTCGGCCTGCGCCACGGTCGCGCCGCCACCGCCGCATCCGCTCGACGAGACGATCGTGCGCAGCCGCGACGCCGCGCGCCTGGATCCCCGCACGCTCTTCGACGTTGCCGCCGAGGCGGACGTCGTGCTTCTCGGCGAGAAGCACGACAACCCTCGCCACCACGAGCTCGAGCTGCGCATGCTGCGCGAGCTCGTCGCGCGGGGGCGACAGCCGGCGCTGGGCCTCGAGATGGCGGACATCTCGCAGAGCGCGATCCTGATGCGCTACGTGGCCCGCGGCGGAGTCGGGCACGCGGCCCGCGAGTCTGCGCAGACGCTCGCCGCGGCCCTCGGCTGGAGCGACGACGACTGGCGCGTCGACGCCTACGGGCCACTGCTCGACTACGCCCGGGAGCAGGGGCTGAGCGTGTTCGGCGCGGACCTGCCGGTCGTGCTGCGCCGGCGCATCTCCGAGGTGGGAATCGACGGCCTCACCGGCGTCGAGCGCGCGCTGCTGCCGGACACACCGCCGGCGCAGCCCGCTTACGCCGACCTCACGCGCGAGCGCATCCGCGAGGCGCACTGCGGCCACGGCAGCCCGGCCTACCTCGATCGGCTGCTGGCGAACTGGACCGCGCGCAACGAGACCATCGCGCGCGCCGTGGACGCGGCGCTGGACGCCGGAGACGGCCGGCCGGTGGTGCTGGTCGTCGGGTGGGGCCACCTGCGCAACGATCGTGGGGTCCCCGAGCGGCTGCGGCGCCTGCGTCCGCAGGCGCGTGTCGTCGCGCTGGGCCTGCGCGAGACACAGCCCGCGCTCACCGATCTCGCGAGCTACGTCGCGCCGCTGTCATCAGGCGGCGTGGACTTCCCCCCGGACCACCCCTACCTCTGGCTCACGGCGCCCGTCGCGTCGGACCATCCGGATCCCTGCGCGGCGTTCCGCCGCGGATCCGGCTGAGCCGCGGAGCCCCGCCTTCGCAGTCGCGGGCGCTGACGCGCTCAGAGCTGCGAGTAGTACGCGGCGAGGTTCTCGATGTCCGCATCCGACAGCGGGCGCGCCATCGGGGACATCACGGGGTCGTTGCGCTGACCGGAGCGGAACGCCTTCAGCTGCTTGATCAGGTACTGCTCCTTCTGGCCCTTGAGGTTGGGCCACAGCGGATTGTTGCTGATGCCGTTCGCGCCGTGGCACGCCGTGCAGGTCACGGACTTCTGCTGGCCCATCCGGGGATCGCCGGCGGCGTAGGCGGAAGTGCACAGCAACAGGGCGGAGAAGAAAGCAATCACGCGCATCATGGTCTTCAGGTCCTCGTTCGTGGAATGAGTGGAGTGCGAGCGTACGACGGATGGCGCCGCGCCGCGGCCGATCACGACGCGGCGGCCATCTCCGACGGCGGATGCGCCACGTGGTCGGCGCTGGTGACGTAGTCGGTGAACACGTGCTCCGCGCGCGGCAGATCGAAGCTGCCGTCCTCGCGCCGCAGCGCCGTCTCCTTGAGCCGGTACGCGTAGTGGCCGCAGGTCCAGACCTTGAAGCGGCGCATCTGCGTGCACAGGCAGGTCTTGGTCTGCACGTGCGCGGGCGAGCTGCCGCCGGACTGCGCGACGGCCTCTTCCCATGCGTCGATGTACTGGCAGTGGCCTTCGCGGTCCAGCAGGTAGCCATAGGCCTCGCAGTTCGGGCGCACGTTGTCGCCGATGGCCGGCGACGAGCGCAGCATGCGCATCGGATAGCCGGTCGGCGAGATCGTGTTCACCTCGATGTCTTCTTCCTCGGACTCGAGATAGGCCTGCTTCACGTGCTCCGGGAGCCCGCACTCCCGGGTGATGGTGAAGCGCGTGGCCACCTGCACCGCGCTCGCGCCCATGCGCAGGAAGTCCACCGCGTCACCGCCGGTGAAGATGCCGCCGGCGGGGATGACCTTCACGTCGGGCGCCTCGGCGCGCAGATACTCCACGACCTCGCGCACGATCTGGGTGAGGTCGTAGTCGGCCCAGTCCATGCCGAACCCGAGGTGTCCCCCCGCGAGCGGCCCCTCGACGACGACGTAGTCGGGGAGCCGGCCGGTGCGCGCGCTCTTCTTCAGGAACAGCTTCAGCGCGCGCACCGAGGACACGATGATGCCGAGCTGCACGTCGCGGAAGCGCGGGTGATCCTCGATCATCGAGAACGTGCCGAGGTGCAGCCCGGCGCTCAGCGTGATGCCGTCGATGCCGGCGTCCATCGCCGCGCGCAGCCGCGCGCGCAGCGTGCCGCCCGGGTTGTTCATCGTCAGCTTCTCCATGCAGTTGATGAACACCGCACCGCTGCCGCGCTTGGCCGCGACCGCAGCCTCGACGTGCAGCCGCGTGGCCTCGGCGAGATCCCCGAGGTCGAACTGCACCATCGACTTGTCGCGGTTTCCGACGTTGAACTTGTAGCGCTTGAGCTTGCTCTTCACGAAGTGCGTGCGCTGCACGCCGTCCACCACCGCGGGCAGCATTGCATCCGACAGGTGCCCGATACCGCCGAGACGTGCCGCTTCCAGCGCGAGCCGGCTCGTCGAGATGTCCACGCCCATGCCGCCGATCACCAGCGGCACGTACTCGCGCCCGCCCAGCACCAGGCGATGATCGTCGAGGGTGGCGCCGCCCGTCATCGCGACACGCCCGCACGCACCCGGCGGCGCAGCGGCAACGACCGTCCGTGGGCCACGGCGCTCACGACGTCGTACCGTCGCGGCCGACGAGATCGGCCAGGCGCGCCTGCTCCTCGGCGCTCAGCGGCGCGTCGGACGCCTCGCGGCGCCGGCGGCGGATCACGCGCACCAGCAGCACCAGCCCGCCGGCCACCAGCAGCGCGGGGCCCGCCCACAGTGCGAGCGTGATCCCCTTCACCGGCGGGTCGTAGAGCACGAAATCCCCGTAGCGCTGCACCATGAAGTCCTTGATCGCGGCGTCGTCGCTGCCGTCGCCGACCATGCGGTACACCTCGCGGCGCAGGTCCTGCGCCAGCGGCGCGTTGGAATCGGCGATGTTCTGGTTCTGGCACACCAGGCAGCGAAGCTCGTCGATCAGGCGCTTGTAGCGCAGCTCCTGCTCCGGACTCGCGAATTCCCGCGGCTCGAACACGACTGCCGATGCAGGCGGCGCGGCCGCGGCCAGCGCGAGTGCCAGCATCACCGGCGCCAGCACGCCCGGCAGCATGCGCGCGCCGCGCGTCACGTCGCGGGCGCCTCGCCCGCGGCCACGTCCCGGGCCGGCTCGCGCGCTGCTGCGCCGGCATCGGTCTCGCGCACCCGCGCACGCAGGCGGTAGCGGCGGTCGCTGACCGCGATCAGCCCACCGAGCGCCATGATGATCGGCCCCAGCCAGATGAGGCGGATGAGCGGCTTGTGCTGCACCCTCACCGCCCATGCGCCGTCGCCCAGCGGCTCGCCGAGCGCCACGAACACGTCACGTGCGAGGCTCGCGTCGATCGACGCCTCGGTCATCGGGTTGCCGGGCTGCGCCGTATAGAGACGCTTCTCCGGGGTCAGCATCGCGATGCGCTGCCCGTCCTTCAGCAGCTCCACGTGGCCGCGGGTCGCGCGGTAGTTCGGGCCCTCGAAGTCGGCCAGGCTGCCGAACCGGAACGTGTAGCCGGCATACTCGTAGGTGCCCCCCTCGCGCATCGACAGATCGGTCTCGTCGTTCCACGCGCTGACCCCCGTGATGCCGAGGACGGTCACGGCGAAGCCGACGTGCGCGACGCTCATGCCGACGAATGCCGGGCGCAGCCGGCGTCGTGCCGAGCCGTCGCCGCGCGCGTGGCGCAGCCGCTCGACGACGCTCAGCACGGTGGCCGCGACGATCCAGAACGCGCTCGCGATGCCGGCGAGCGTCAGCCACCAGCGCTCGGACGGCGCGAACCACACCCACACCGCGGCCAGCGCGACGCTGCCCGCGAGCAGCGGCCACATCCGGCGCGCGTGGCGCCGCCAGTCGTCGCTCTTCCAGCGCACCATCGGGCCCAGTCCGACGAGCAGCGCGAGCGGCAGCATCAGCGGCACGAACACCGCGTTGAAGTACGGCGGGCCGACGGAGATCTTGCCGAGCGACAACGCGTCGACGATCAGCGGGTACAGCGTGCCGAGCAGCACCGAGCCGCTCGCGACGACGAGCACCACGTTGTTCACCAGCAGCAGCGTGTCGCGCGAGAACAGCGCGTTGCTGCCGCCTCCGCTGACCTTCGCGCCGCGCCACGCGAACAGCGTCAGCGCGCCGCCCACCACCAGCACCAGGAACCCGAGGATGAACACGCCGCGCGTGGGGTCGGTCGCGAACGCGTGGACCGAGACCAGGACGCCGGAGCGCACCAGGAAGGTGCCGAGCAGGCTGAGCGAGAAGCCGAAGATCGCGAGCAGCACCGTCCACGCGCGGAAGCCGCCGCGTTGCTCGGTCACCGCCTGCGAGTGGATCAGCGCGGTCGCGAGCAGCCAGGGCATGAAGGACGCGTTCTCCACCGGGTCCCAGAACCACCAGCCGCCCCAGCCCAGCTCGTAGTACGCCCACCAGC
>CBDUCN010000191.1:0-10250 GCA_965365655.1 uncultured Gammaproteobacteria bacterium
TCGAACAGGCTCTCGTCCCTGGGCGGGGGCAGCG
Source organism: uncultured Gammaproteobacteria bacterium (assembly GCA_965365655.1). Classification (GTDB taxonomy): domain Bacteria; phylum Pseudomonadota; class Gammaproteobacteria; order HK1; family HK1; genus JBFHNV01. Next base: position 35 of record CBDUCN010000191.1, read on the forward strand.
GCGACGCGTTCCATACCGCAGCCTCGACGGACCTGTCAAAAGCGCTGTTGCCGCTGCTCTCGATCACCTGCACGCCGATGACCGTACCACCCGGCGCCTGGGTGACCCGCAGCTGGCACTTGAGTCCCTTCGGCGCGGCCTTGGGACGGATCCACTTGCGCTCCACCGCACCCTTGATCTGAGCCGCGTACTGGGCGAGCTGCGCGCGCCGCAGCCGATCCTGCTCGCGCGCGAAGTCCGCCTGCTCCGCGGCGAGCGCCTCCTGCATCGCGAGCTCCGCCTCGCGCCGGCGCTGCGCCTCCTCGGCGCGCCGGCGCTTCTCTTCCGCGGCGCGGCGCGCCTCGTCGGCACGGCGCTTGGCCTCCAGCGCCTTCTCGCGCTCCGCGTCCAGGCGCTTCTTCTCCGCCTCGGCGCGCGCGATGGCCTCACGCGCCTTGCGCGCCTGCTCCTCGATGCGCTGGCGCTCCTCCTCGGCCCGACGCTTCTGCTCCTCGGCCTCGCGCTTCTGCTGTTCGGCCTGACGCTTCTCCTCCTCGGCGCGACGGCGCTGCTCATCGACCTGCTTCTTTCTTGCCTCGGCCTGCGCGGCGGCCTCGCGTGCCTTGCGCGCCTGCTCCTCGCTGCGCCGGCTCTCCTCCGCGGCCTGGCGCTTCTCGGCCTCGGCCCGGCGGCGCTGCTCCTCCGCCTCGCGGGCGCGCGCCTCGGCCTCCTGCCGACGCTCGAGCGCGCGGCGCGCCTCTTCCTCGGCGGCGCGCTTGCGCGCCTGCTCCTGTGCCTGTGCCTCGCTCAGCTCGGCGAGACGCTGCTGCTCGCGCCGCTTGGCCTCGGCGATCGCCTGAAGGCGCGCGGCCTCCGCCTCGCGCTCGCGCGCGACCGCCTCCTTCTCGCGCTCGATGCGCGCGAGGTCCTCGCGCTCTGCGTTGCGGCGCTGGCGCAGCGCGTCCAGGTCGCGCACCTGCTTCTCCTGCTCGCGCCGGAGCTGCTCCTGCACGGAGGCGAGCCGCTCTTCCTCGTTGCGACGCTCGGTGCGCGCACGCTCCGCCGACAGCTCGAGCTCGCGCTGACGCTCGCGCTCCTCGGCCTCGCGGCGGCGCTCGGCCGCCTCGAGCGCCTCGACCTGCTCGCGCACCGCGGACTCGTCCACTGCAATCGCCTGCACGGGCTGAGCGCTGGGCGGCGATGCGAGCTGCACCGTGCCGAGGTCCAGGCTCAGCACCAGCACCCCCACGAACGCGAGGTGCACCAGCACGGACAGCAGGCCCGCGCCCGCACGCTCGAGCACCTCGCCCGACGTCACCCGCCGGGCCCCTCCAGCGGGTCGGTCATCAGCCCCACGCTGGGCGCGCCGGCCTTCTGCAGCAACGTCATCACGTACACGACGCGGCCGTAGGGCACGTCCTTGTCGCCGCGCACCACCACCGGGATCTCCGGGCGCTGGCGCAGCAGCGCGGCCGTGCGCGTGAGCAGCGTCTGCGCGTCGATGGGCGAATCCTTGTCGTCGCCGTAGTTGACGTAGTACTCGCCCGCCGCGGTCACGCTCACGACCAGCGGTTCCTGCTCGCGGGTGTCGATCACCTCGGCGTCGGCCTGCGGCAACGCGACCTTCACGCCCTGGGTGAGCAGCGGCGCAGTGACCATGAAGATGATCAGCAGCACGAGCATCACGTCGATGTAGGGCACGACGTTGATCTCGGACATCGGCTTGCGGCGCGGCGCGCGTCGTGACGCGTGCGCCTTCATTCGCCGTCTCCCTGGCGCTCGAGGATGGCGGTGAACTCCTCCTTGAAGATGTCGTAGCGCGTGTGCAGTCGCTCCACCTCGGTGGCGTACCGGTTGTACGCGATCACCGCGGGAATCGCGGCGAACAGGCCCATCGCGGTCGCGATCAGCGCCTCGGCGATACCCGGCGCCACCATCGCGAGCGTCGCCTGCTGCACGTTTCCGAGCGCGCGGAACGAGTTCATGATGCCCCACACGGTGCCGAACAGGCCGACGTACGGGCTCGTGGAGCCGACGGTCGCGAGAAATGGCAGGTGCAGCTCCAGCGCGTCCAGCTCGCGGTGCATGCTGATGCGCATCGAGCGCTCGGTGGACTCGACGATCGCCGCGAGGCCGAGCTCCGGCTGCTGGCGGAGCTTCGCGAACTCGCGAAAGCCCGCGTGGAAGATGCGCTCCATTCCCGTGAGCGGCCCGCCCCGGTGATCGATGCGCTTGAAGATGCTCACCAGGTCACTGCCGGACCAGAAGCTCTCCTCGAACGCGTCCGCCGAGCGCCGGGCACGGTTGAGTGCCGCGCGCTTGCGGAAGATCACGTACCAGGAAGCAAGCGATGCGGCGAGCAGCACCAGCATCACGATCTGCACCAGCACGCTTGCTTCGCTCACGAGCTGCACGACGGAGAGATCAGTCTTCACGGCGAAGCTCCGGGATCAGGATCGGGGGGAGGGGGCAGGGGCGGAGGTCGGCACGGTCCAGGCATCCCACCCGCAGCTCGGCGGTGCACAGCACCTCGTCGTCGCGCAGCACGCGCTGCGCCATCTGGAAGCTCGCCCGGCCCACCCGGCCGATGCCGGCCTCCACGGCGAGCGCGTCGTCCAGCCTCGCCGGGCGGCGGTAGCGCACGTCGATACGCGACACCACCAGCACCACGCGCTCGTCGCGCGCGAGCCGCGTCGCCTCGAGACCGCGCGATCGTAGCCATTCGGTGCGAGCCCGCTCCATGAACTTCAGGTAACTGGCGTGGTAGACGATTCCGGCGGCGTCGGTGTCCTCGTAGTAGACGCGAACCGGCCAGCGGAAGGGCGGGGCGGTCAAGAGTCAGGTTCCCGGCTCGCGAAGAGGTCCTGCGGGCCCGCCGGCACGTCGAGCCCGAAGTGCAGCCAGGCGCTGCGCGTGGCCTGGCGCCCGCGCGGGGTGCGCATCAGGTAGCCCTGCTGGATCAGGTACGGCTCGATCACGTCCTCGATGGTGCCGCGCTCCTCGCCGATCGCCGCGGCCAGGTTGTCGATGCCCACCGGGCCGCCGTCGAACTTCTGCATCACCGCGAGCAGCAGCTTGCGGTCCATGACGTCGAAGCCGGCGACGTCGACGTCCAGCATGTCCAGCGCGCGCTCCGCGGTCTCACCGTGGATGGTGCCGTCGCCCTTCACCTGCGCGTAGTCGCGGACCCGGCGCAGCAGCCGGTTCGCGATGCGCGGCGTGCCGCGCGAGCGGCGCGCGATCTCCTGCCCGCCGTGCTCCGACAGGCTCACGCCCAGGATGCGTGCGGCGCGCGACACGATCAGCTCCAGCTCGGCTTGCGCATAGAATTCGAGGCGCTGCACGATGCCGAAGCGATCGCGAAGCGGCGACGTGAGCAGGCCCGCGCGGGTGGTGGCGCCCACCAGCGTGAACGGCGGCAGGTCGAGTTTGATGGAGCGCGCCGCGGGCCCCTCGCCGATCACGATGTCGAGCTGGTAGTCCTCCATCGCGGGATAGAGGATCTCCTCGACCACCGGGTTCAGGCGGTGGATCTCGTCGATGAACAGCACGTCGCGGGGCTCGAGGTTCGTGAGCAGCGCGGCGAGGTCGCCGGAGCGCTCGAGCACCGGCCCCGAGGTCTGGCGCAGGTTCACCCCGAGCTCGTTCGCGACGATGTGCGCGAGCGTGGTCTTGCCGAGCCCGGGCGGTCCGAACACCAGCAGGTGATCCAGCGCCTCGCCGCGCGCCGCGGCGGCGCGGATGAAGATCTCCATCTGCTCGCGCATCACCGGCTGGCCCACGTACTCGTCGAGACGCTGCGGGCGAAGCGTCCCCTCCACGGGGTCCTCGCGCTCGGTGGCGAGCGACGTGATCAGCCGGTCCTGGGTCATGCCTTCAAGGTCCGTGAATCGATGGTGCAGCGGCGGGCGTTCCGCGCGCGCAAGCCAGCGTGCAGCCTGCGCCCGGATGGTGGCGCGACGCGGGCAACGCGCGGGCGGATCCGGGTCGCTGCCCGCCCCATCAGCCGGCCATCGCCCGCAGCGCGAGACGCACGAGCTCCTCCGGCGGGCGGCCCTCGGCGTCCAGCGACGCGATCCGGCGGCTCGCCTCCTGCGGCTTGAGCCCCAGCGCGATCAGCGCGCTGACCGCCTCCGACACCGGGTCCTGCGCCGGCAGCGCGGCGGCGCCCGCTCCCGGCGCCGTCGCACCACCGGCCGCGGGGAGACCCTCGAGCCGGTCGCGCATCTCCATCACGACGCGCTCGGCGGTCTTCTTGCCGATCCCCGGCAGCCGCGTCAGGCTGGCGGTGTCGCCCTCGTGCACGCAGCGCGCGAAGGTCTCGCCGTCCATGCCGGAGAGGATCGCGAGCGCGACCTTGGCGCCGACGCCGTTCACCTTGAGCAGCGCGCGGAACACCTCGCGCTCGCGCTCGCGCGAGAACGCGAAGAGCTGGTGCGCGTCCTCGCGCACGATCAGGTGGGTGTACAGGCTCACCGGCTCGCCGGTGGCCGGCAGCTCGGCGAAGGTGCTCATCGGCGCTTCCAGCTCGTAGCCGACGCCGCCGACGTCCAGCAGCAGCGCGGGCGGGTGCTTGGCGCGCAGCACGCCGGACAGCCAGCCGATCACGATGCGCCCCCGGCGGCACGCGCGACCCGCGAGCGCGTCTCGCGCACGTGCGCGTGGCACACCGCCACCGCGAGCGCGTCGGCGGCGTCCGGCGACGGCATGCTGCTCAGTGCGAGCAGCGTCTTCACCATGTGCTGCATCTGCTGCTTCTCCGCGTGACCGCGACCGGTGATCGCCTGCTTGACCTCGTTCGGGGAGTACTCGAACAGCGTCAGCCCGCCGATCACCGCCGCCGTGATCGCGGCGCCCCGGGCCTGCCCGAGCTTGATCGCGGAGGCCGCGTTGCGGTGCATGAAGACCTTCTCCGCGGCGATCTCGCGCGGCGCGTGCTCGAGCACCACCGCCGCGACCGCGTCGTGGATCTGGCGCAGCCGATCGCCGAGGTCGTCACCGCGCACGTTGACCACGCCGCACGCCACGAAGCGCACCCGGGTGCCGCTCACGTCCACCACGCCGTATCCGGTGATCCGGGAGCCGGGGTCGATCCCCAGGATGCGCATGCTTTCGATCGGTCGGCTCTCCGCGCAACTCGTGATGTGCCTCGCGGGGCGCACGGCCCCGAACGGCACGGCTGCTCCGTACCCGGCTACAGCGTCGCCAGGATCTCCTCGGAGATGTCGGCGTTGGAGTACACCTCCTGCACGTCGTCCAGGTCCTCCAGGATCTCGAGCAGGCGCACCATGCGCTCCGCGTCCTCCGCCTCCAGCGCGACCTGCGTCGCGGGGCGCATCGTGACCTCGGCGAACTCGGGCTCGAGCGACGCCCCCTGCATGGCCTCGTGCACCGCGGGGAAGTCGTCGGGGGAGGTCAGCACGTCCACCGAGCCGTCCTCGTTGGTCACCACGTCCTCGGCGCCTGCGTCCAGCGCCGCCTCCATGATGCGGTCCTCGTCGCTGCCCGACGGGTAGCTCAGCTGGCCCACCTTCGCGAAAAGGTACGCCACCGAGCCGTCGGTGCCCAGGTTGCCGCCGCACTTCGTGAACGCGTGGCGCACGTCGGAGACCGTGCGGTTGCGGTTGTCCGTCATGCACTCGACCATCACCGCGACGCCGCCCGGGCCGTAGCCTTCGTAGCGCACCTCCTCGATGTCGCTCGCGTCCCCGTCGCCGGCGGCGCGCTTCACCGCCCGCTCGATGGTGTCCTTGGGCACGTTGCCGGCCATCGCCTTGTCCCATGCGAGGCGCAGGCGCGGATTGGCCGACGGGTCGGGCCCGCCCTGCTTCACGGCGATGGTGACCTCGCGGATGAGGCGGGTGAACAGCTTGCCGCGCTTCGCGTCCTGGGCCTTCTTGCGGTGCTGGATGTTGGCCCACTTGCTGTGGCCGGCCATGGCGGGTCCTGTCCGGTGGCTGTGCTGGATGGTCGCGAATTGTAGCGAATCGCCGTTCCTCCCGCGGCACGCGGGCGCCCGCACGGGCGGCCCGCCCGAGCGGCGCCGCGGGGCACGCCCGCGCCCGGCGTCGGCCCGGACGCGCGCCTCTTGACCACGGGGGCGCGAGCCCGGACGCTCTCGCCCCCCGCGTGCCGCCCGGTGACCGCAATGCCCGAACGCCTCGTCCTTCGCTACGGCGACCCGCGCCTGCACCAGGTGTCGGCGCCCGTGGGCGCCTTCGACCCCGGCGCGCTGGACGCGCTGCTGGCGGATCTCTGGGACACCATGGAGGCGCGCGGCGGCATCGGCATCGCCGCACCGCAGATCGGGCAGTTCGTGCGCGTCGTGGTGTTCGGCCTCGAGCACAGCGAGCGCTACCCGCAGGCGCCGGCCATCCCGCGCACGGTGCTCGTGGACCCGGTGATCGAGCCCCTGGACGACACCCTGGTGGACGGCTGGGAGGGCTGCCTGAGCGTGCCCGGCATGCGCGGCCTGGTCGCGCGCCACGAGCGCATCCGCTACTCCGGCCGCGACGCCCGCGGCGAGCCCTTCTCGCGCGAGGTCGACGGCTTCCACGCCCGCGTGGTGCAGCACGAGTGCGACCACCTGGACGGCGTGCTGTACCCGATGCGGGTGCGCGACCTGCGCCAGTTCGGCTTCGAGGAGGAGCTCCGCGCCGCGGAGCGCACGTGAGCGGGGTGACGGCGCGCTTCGACACCGCGGAGGCCTGCGAGCAGGCCTTCTACGCCGCCTTCGAGGCGCAGGACGCGGACGCGATGATGGCCGTATGGGCCGAGCGCGCGCCGCTGGTGTGCATCCACCCGACGGGGCCGCCGCTCACCGACCGCGAGGCGGTCGCGGAGAGCTGGCGCCGGATCTTCGAAGGCGGCGGCGAGATGCGCTTCACCCTGAGCGAGCGCCGCACGGTCGAGGACGCAGACGTGTCGGTGCGCCACCTGCGCGAGAACATCCACCACGGGCCGGGCTTTCGCGACACCACGGTGGTGCTGGCCAGCAACGTGTTCGTACGCGAGAACGGCGGCTGGCGGCTGTGCATGCACCACGCGTCGCAGGGTCCCGTGCGGGCACCGGTCGCGGCACACGGACCGGTGCACTGAGCGGCCGGGGGTCCGCGGCGACGCGGGACGCGCCGGCCAGGCGCGAGGATGCGCGGTCGCCGCGGCACTCGACCGACGAGCGGCGCCGGCGCGGCGACCCGCTGGCCGGGCCGTTTCGACGCGGGTCCGCAGCCCCGGCGCCCGTGCGCCGGCAGCGCAGCCGGCCGCGCTACGTGCCCTTGCCCTGATCCTGGCCCGCGGGCGCCGGCGCGGCGCGCAGGCGCAGCCCCAGCTCGCGCAGCTGGCGCTCCTCGGCCGGCGCCGGAGCGTCGGTGAGCGGGCAGGCGGCGGTCTGCGTCTTCGGGAACGCGATCACGTCGCGGATCGACGCCGAGCCGGTCATCAGCGCCGCCATCCGGTCGATGCCGAACGCGATGCCGCCGAGCGGCGGGCAGCCGTAGCGCAGCGCGCGCAGCAGGAAGCCGAAGCGCTGCTCCGCCTCGGCCGCCTCGATGCCCAACACGTCGAACACCGCGCGCTGCACCGCCTGGTCGTGGATACGGACCGAGCCGCCGCCGATCTCCGAGCCGTTGAGCACGACGTCGTAGGCCTTCGACAGCAGGGTGTCGGGCGTCTCGCGGATCCGCTCGGGGTCGAGCTGGTCGGGCGAGGTGAACGGATGGTGCAGCGCCACCCAGCGCTTGTCCTTTTCGTCGAACTCGAACATCGGGAAGTCCACCACCCACAGCGGGCGCCAGCCTTCCTCCACCAGCCCGAGGTCGTGGCCGAGGCGCACCCGCAGCGCCCCCAGCGCATCGTTGACCACGCTCGCGCGGTCGGCGCCGAAAAACACCAGGTCGCCGTTCTCGCAGCCGGTGCGCTTCAGGATGCCGGCGATCGCGTCGTCGGTGAGGAACTTCACGATCGGCGACTGCAGGCCGTCGCGCCCGGCCGCGACGTCGTTGACCTTGATGTACGCGAGGCCCTTCGCGCCGTAGATGCCGACGAACTTCGTGTACTCGTCGATCGCCGAACGCGGGATCTCGCCGCCCTTCGGCACCCTGAGCGCGGCGACACGACCCTTCGGATCCGCGGCCGGGCCCGCGAATACCTTGAACTCGACGCCGGCCATCAGGTCGCCGACCTCGATGAGCTCGAGCGGGATGCGCAGGTCCGGGCGGTCGACGCCGAAACGCTCCATGGCCTCGGCGTAGGTCATGCGCGGGAACGGCTCCGGCAGCGCGACGCCGAGCACCGCGTCGAACACGCGGCGCAGCATGCGCTCCATCAGCTGCATGATGGCCTCCTGGTCGAGGAAGGAGACCTCCACGTCGAGCTGGGTGAACTCGGGCTGGCGGTCCGCGCGCAGATCCTCGTCGCGGAAGCAGCGCACGATCTGGTAGTAGCGCTCGAAGCCCGACATCATCAGCAGCTGCTTGAAGATCTGCGGCGACTGCGGCAGCGCGAAGAAGCTCCCGGGATGCGTGCGGCTGGGCACCAGGTAATCGCGCGCCCCCTCCGGGGTCGCCTTCGTGAGCATCGGCGTCTCGATGTCCAGGAAGCCCTCGCCGTCCAGGAAGTCGCGGATGGCGCGGGTGAGCTTCGCGCGCGTCGCCAGACGCTGGTACATCTCCGGGCGGCGCAGGTCCACGTAGCGGTACGTGAGCCGGGTCTCCTCCCCCACGTCCTCGTCGTCGAGCTGGAACGGCGGCGTGTCGGCGGTGTTGAGCACCTCGAGCGCCTTCGCGAGCACCTCGATCTGGCCGCTCGCCAGGTTCGGGTTCTCGGTGCCTGCGGGCCGCTCGCGCACCCGACCCTCGATGCGCAGCACGAACTCGTTGCGCACCTGCTCGGCCTGCGCGAAGGCCTCCGGCGTGTCCGGGTCCACCACCACCTGCAGCAGCCCCTCGCGGTCGCGCAGGTCGATGAAGATCACCCCGCCATGGTCGCGGCGGCGGTTCACCCACCCGCACACGGTGACGGTCTCGCCGATCAGGGCCTCGGTGACGTGGCCGCAGAAGTGGCTTCGCATGGCGCAGTCCGCTCGGTCAAAAGGGCGGCAATGATACGGACGGGCTGCAGCGGCCTCAAACCGACCCCGCAATGGGCTCGGAATGGGGTCAAGTCTTGACATTTGACATCAGGGCGGCCGCGCCGCGCCTACCCCTCCCGCCTCGGGGTGCGCTACTGTCAAATGCCAGGACTTGACCCCACTCTGGGTACAGGCGCCATGACCGACGTCGGGATACTGAAGCGCGAGGTGCGCGTGCTGCTGTTCGACCAGTACGGCACCGTGGTGGACATGCAGTCGGGGCTCGCCGAGGTCGCGCGGCCGTTCCTCGCGGCCAAGGGCTGGGACGGCGACCCGCACCGCTTCGTGACGTGGTGGCGGCGCACCCACTACGAGAACTCGATGATCGACGCCCTGTGCGACCGCGGCCATACGCCGTACCGGCAGATCGGCCACCGCGCGGTGTCGCACGTGATGGACCGCTGCGGCATCGCGTACACGCAGGACGAGGTGTGCGCCCTGGTGGCCGCGATCGAGCGGCTGAAGCCCTTCGACGACGTTCTGGACGCGCTGGACCGGCTGCGCCGCTCGGGGCTTCGCCTGGCCATCCTGTCGAACGGCGACCGCGACATGCTGGAGGCGGCGAAGCCCCACATCGGCTTCGACTTCGACGCGGTGATCTCGGTGCAGCAGGCGGGCTATTTCAAGCCGCACTGGAAGACCTATGCGACCGCGGCCGAGTGCCTCGGCGAGGACCGCTCGAGCATCATGATGGTGGCCAACCACGCCTTCGACTGCATCGGCGCCAAGGCCTACGGCATGCGCGCGGCCTTCATCGACCGGCGCCGGCGCCCGTACGGCGACACGCCGCACCAGCCCGACCTGGTGGTCGCGGACTTCGCGGAGCTCGCGCGAGCGATGGCGGGCTGACGCGTCGGCGCTGCGGGCCTGCCCGGCGCGCGCTCAGCTGCCGGCGGCGGCGCCCTTGCCCGGCTTCGCGGGCTTGGATTCGGCCTTCGTCTCCGACTTCGACCCCGCCGCGTCGGTGCTCTTCGACGCCGCCTTGTCATCCCCCTTCGCGGCCGCCTTGCCGTCGCCGTCCGGCTTCTTCTTGTTCTTGTCGCGGAAGTCGGTCACGTACCAGCCGTCGCCCTTGAGGTGAAAGGCGGCTGCCGAGATCAGCTTGCG
>CBDUCN010000192.1:0-10237 GCA_965365655.1 uncultured Gammaproteobacteria bacterium
GCGGCATGTGTAAAGGAATTCGACACCCCCGCATGAGGGTGCCCCGGTGGCGCATACTGGCGGTCCCCATTCCCGCGCACGCATCCCGATGACCATCCGTTCGCTCCCGACCCTGACTGCCCTCGAGGTCCACGCCGGAGGCGAGCCCGGGCGGGTGATCGTCGACGGCGTGCCGGACGTGGACGGCGCGAGCATGTTCGAGAAGATGCAGCGCCTGCGCTCGCAGTGGGACCACCTTCGCCTGCGCATGCTGCGCGAGCCGCGCGGCTACCCGGGGCTGTGCTGCAACGTGCTGATGCCGCCGACCCGCCCCGAGGCCGATGCCGGCTTCGTGATCATGGAGCAGTCGGAGTACCCGCCGATGTCCGGCAGCAACACCATCTGCGTGACCACCGCGCTGGTGGAGACCGGGCGCGTCGCGGTCACGGAACCGATCACGCGCCTGACGCTGGAGGCGCCGGCCGGCCTCATCGAGGTCGAGGCCGAGGTCAGGGACGGGCGCTGCGTCGCGGTGAGCTTCGACAACGTGCCGGCCTTCGCGGCGCACCTGGACGCGGTGGTGGAGGTGCCGGAGCTGGGCCCGGTGACCGTGGACGTGGCCTACGGCGGCATGTGGTACGTGATCGCGGACGCCGACGCGCTCGGCATCCCGCTCGACCCCGACCATGCGGCGACCATCGCGCGGGTGGGGCAGATGCTGCGCGCGGCGGCCGCGGAGCAGCTCCCGGTGGCGCACCCGGAGAACCCCGCGATCGCCGGGATCTCGATCGCCCAGCTCTCCGGCGCCGCGCGCGACCCGGCGGTGTCGCAGCGCAACGCCGTCGTGATCACCACCGGCGAGCTGGACTGGCAGCGCCCGGAGACCTGGCGCGGGGTGCTGGACCGCTCCCCGTGCGGCACCGGCACCTGCGCGAAGATGGCGGCGCTGCACGCGCGCGGCGCGCTGGCGGTCGGCGAGGACTTCCATCACCAGGGCATTCTGGACACGGTGTGGACCGGGCGGCTGCTGCGCGAGACGCGGGTGGGCGACATCCCGGCCGTGGTGCCGCGCATCACGGGGCGCGGCTGGATCTACGGGCGCACCGAGTACGTCGCCGACGAGCAGGATCCGTTCCCGCACGGCTTCACCGTCGCCGACATCTGGGCGCGCGGCGCCGGCTGACGGCGCGCCCGCAGCGGGCGCGCCGCTGCAGTGAATGCCGCGCGCGGCCGATAGAGCATGCGCAGCCCCGCTCTCGTCGGACTCCGCCCGTGCGCCCCGCGATTCCCGTTCCGTCCACCGCCGTCCCGCCGGCCGCCACGCCACCCGGTGCGCCGGCCGTCGCGGCGCTGCGCCCCGGCCAGGTGGTGCAGGCGCGCGTGGTCGCGGCCGCGCCGGGCGGCGCGGTGGTGCTCGAGCTCGGCGGGCGGCAGCTCGCGGCGCGCACCGAGGTGCCCGTGGCGCCCGGCCAGCAGCTCGCGATGAAGGTGCAGTCCACCGGCCCCGAGACCGTTCTCCAGCTGCTGGACGCCCGCGGCGGCGCGGCGCCCGGCCAGCTGCGCCTCGCGGCGACGGCCGGCGCGCCCGGGCCCGACGCGGGTCCCGGCCCGAGGCTTGTGCCGGTCTCCGCGCTGCGCGCGGCACCGGGCGAGGTCGTGAGCGCGCGCGTGCTGGGCGCGGACGGCGCTGGCCGGCTGCTGCTGGACGTCGCCGGCGAGCGCATCTCGGCGCGCGCGGTGGACTTCGCGCGCGGCACTGCGCCCGCGCCGGGCCAGGCGCTGGCGCTGCGCGTGGATGCGGGGGGCGGCGCGCTGCGGCCGGTCGCGGATGCGTCCGCTGCCGCAGGCGCGGGCGGCGTGGGCGCGGCCATCGCGCTGCTGCGCGCGGCGCTCCCGCGTCAGCAGCCGCTGGCCGAGGCGATGGCGGCGCTGGCGCGCGCGGCGCAGGACCCGCGACTGCGGGCGGGACGCGACGGCGCCGCCGTGCGCACGGCCGTCGACGGCCTGCTCGCGTCGCTGCCGCGTGCGGCCGACGCGGCGAATCCCGCGCGCCTCGCGGCGATGGTCCGCGACTCCGGGCTGTTCCACGAGGCCCGCGAGGCCGCGCCCGGCACGGCGGGGAGCGCCGCGGCGCGCTCCGGCGGCGCCGGCGAGGCCGGCGGGCCGGACCTGAAGGCGCGCCTGCTGGCCGTCGCGCGCGCGCTGGGCCCGGCGGGCGGCGGGGCTGCTGGCTCCGGCCTCGAGTCCGTCGGCGATGCGGTGCGCGGGGCGCTCGCGCGCATCGAGACGCTGCAGGTGGCGACCGCGCAGGGTGGGCCGGACGGGCCGGTGTGGCACCTCGAGCTGCCGCTGGCGCACGAGCGCGGCGTCGACCCGCTGCGCCTGCGCATCGCCCGCGAGCGCCGCGGCGACGGCGAGGGCGACGGCCGGCGCGGAGGCGGCGCTGCGGACACCGTGTGGAGCGCGGAGCTGCTGCTGGAGCCGGCCGGGGGCGCGGCGCTGCACGCCCGCGTGAGCCTGACCCCGGCGGGCGTGGTGGCGGTGCTGACCACCGAGGACGCGGGGCTGCACCGGGCGCTGGAGGAGCACAGCGCGTCGCTGGCGGCGCTGCTCGAGGGCGCGCGGCTTGAGGTCGCGTCGGTGCGCTGCCGCTGCGCGCCGCTGCCGGCGCTTGCACCGCCCGCGCCGCCCGCGCCGCTGGTCTCGGAGCGCGCGTGACGCGCACCGTCCCACCGCCGGCGCGGCGCGCCGTCGCGCTCAGCTACGACGGCGCCGGCGCGCCGCGGGTGTGCGCGAGCGGCGACGGTCACGTCGGCGAGCGCATCGTGGACGTCGCCCGCGAGCACGGCGTGCCGCTGCATTCGGATCCGGACCTCGCCGGCTTCCTGTCCCGGGTGCCGGTGGGCGAGGAGGTGCCGGAGGCGCTCTATCTCGCGGTCGCGCAGGTGCTCGCGTTCGCGTACCGCGTCAGCGGGCGCAGCCCGCCGCCGCGCGCGGACGGGTGAGCCGCCGGCACGCGGCGCGTGCATCGCCCGCCGGCCGGCATCGCGTGACGTTCACGCGTGCCGTCGTCGCGGCTCTCGCCACCGCTTCGGCCGCCGTCGTAGACGCTGATCCGGTCGCCGCCCGGGTCCGTACCCGGGCGCGGCGTCACGCAGAGTCGAACGAATCGTCGAAGTCGTAGCTCATCTGCTCGTCGGCGGGCTGCACGTAGTCGCCCTGCGCGTAGTCCACGCCGCACTGCCAGAGCACCATCAGCGTCTGCGCGTCGGACACGCCGGTCGCGACCGTCGTGCACCCCATGCGCCGCAGCGCGGACTGCAGCGAGACCAGCGCCTGCTGGCGAACGGCGTCGCGCACCAGCCCGTCGAGGTGCGGCGGACCCAGCTTCACGTACTCCACGCCGAGCTGCTCCAGCGCGTGCAGCGAGGTGATCGCGTCGCCGTAGCCGTCCAGCGCCGTGGAGCAGTAGAGCTTCTTCGCCGCGTTCACGAACGCGCGCGCCTGGCGCACCTGGCGATGTGCGCTGGCCTCGGGGATCTGGAAGGTGAGGCGGTGGCGGTGCACGCCGTACGCGCGCAGCAGCCGGCTCAGGTGCAGCAGCGTGGATTCGTTGCTCACCGCCGCCGAGGACAGGCGCACGAAGAAGTGCACGTCGTGGCCGCCGCTCTCCTGGGCGTGGGCGATGACGATGGCCTTCTCCAGCAGCCAGCGGTCCAGCGTCGCGAGCTCCTCCTCGTCGTCGGCGCGCGCGTACAGCTCGCCGGTGCCGATCAGCGAGCCGTCGGCGGCGCGCGCCGCCACGGTGACCTCGTAGCTCTCCTCCTGGCCGCCGTGCAGGTGCACGATCGGCTGCCACATGATCCGCAGCCGCCCCTCGGCCGCGAGGCGCATGACCCCGTCCGCTTGTCCCGCGACCTCCGCGGCAGGGGTGACCTGCTCCGGCGACGGCGCGTGCCGCACCTGGTTGCCGCCGGCCTCGATGGCCTCCCTGCACAGGCTCTCCGCGTCGCGCATCACGCTCTCCGCGTCCGTGCTGCTCGCGCTCAGCTCCACCACCGCGACGCTGCAGGTGGTCGCGAGCGACTGCCCGCCCACCTCGGAGATGTGCGCGGCCACCGCCGCGCGCAGCTGTTCCGCCCGAGCCGCGGCCGCGTCCATGTCGACGGCCTCCAGCAGCACCGCGAAGGTGTGATTGCCGAAGCGCCCGACGGCCTTCGCGTCCCCGGCCTCGTGCGCCACCACCGACGCCAGGTCCTTCACCAGCAGGTCGCTCGCGACGATGCCGACGCTCTGGCGCATCGCGCGGAAGTTCTCGAGCTCGATCAGCAGCAGCGCGCCGCGCAGCGTGTGCCGCCGCGCGGCCGCCACCGCGTCGGCCAGCGCGGCGAGGAAGTGGCGCTGGGTGTGCAGCCCGGTGAGCTGGTCCCACCGGCTCATCGCGTACAGCGCCTGCTGCGGCTCGCGGCTGGCCTGCCCGCCGCGCAGCATTGCGAGATGTCCTTCCTGGCCGCCGAAGGAGGTGCGCGAGAACGACACCGTCACGTCCACCGGCAGTCCCTGCTCGGACATCAGCGCGGTGTCGATGCGCTGCAGCTTGCTGCCGGTGCTGAGGCGCTCGATGAAGCTCCTCACCCGCTCGCGGTCGCGCGCCACCACCATGCTCGCCAGGCGCTGACCCCGGATCGCGTCGAAGCTGCTGCCGCACAGCCGCAGCGCCGGCGGGTTCGCGTGCAGCACCGTGCCGGCGCGCAGCAGCAGGATCGCGTCGCTGACCGAGTTGATGAGCGCGAAGGTCTGGCGCTGGAACTCGCGGTGCTGGGCGTCCAGCAGCCGTCGCGCGCGGCGCTCGCGAAGCGCTGCCAGCTCGCGCTGCATCACCAGCGGCAGGTGATCCTGCGCCGCCATGTCGACCAGGTCGCGCGCGCCCAGGCGCAGTGCCGCGACCACCTCTTCGCGCGTCGGGGTGTGGTCGAACGCGATGACCGGCAGGTCCGGGCTGGTGCTCTGCACGGTGCTCAGCGCACTGGACAGCGACGTGCCGTTGACGCGGGACCGCGCGAGCACGAGGTCCCAGCGATCGCTGCCCAGCACGCTTTCGAGCTCCGCGGTGTCGTGCACGCGCTGCGCGTACAGTCGCGGCGCGATCGTCGAATCGTCGCCGAGCAGCTGCTCCAGCGCATCGTCGGGATGCGCGACGAGGAGCAGCTTCAGAACGTCCTTTGTCGGTGTGGACATCGTGCCGTGCGTCCGGCCGGCGCGGCGCGCCGGCGTGGGAGCCGGCGTGCGAGGTGCACTGCGCCGGCCGCGTTTCGCGACCGTGACTTTAACGTGCGTGTTGTTGCCGGAATAGCTCCTGCGCGCGTGATTCCCGATATCGGGAAGCTCGTTACCCGCGAGTCACGACCGTGACGTCGCGTCACGTGTCGTCGTGCGTCGCGGGCGTCGTCGGCCGATTGCTCGCGCGCTGCTGCGCGGGCATCACGCGAAGCCGCGCGAGCAGCGCCGCGGCGGGCGGCTGCTCGCGCACGATGCGTTCCTTGTCGGCGCGGGCGAGGCGCTTCAACGCGTGCTCGGCGCGCAGCGCGACGCTGCGCGATTCCACCGCCGTCGCGTAGGCGACGTGCAGCGGGCCGCGACCGCGCAGCCGTCGCGCGCCGCGCACGCCGCCGCGCGCGTGCTCTTCGAGGCGGCGCGCGAGGTCGGTGGTGATGCCGGTGTACAGGGCGCCGTCGCCGCAGCGGATCACGTACAGCTGCCAGCCGCCGTGGGTGTCCGCGCTCACGGGCAGCGTTTCATTCCTGGTAACGGACGCGGCGCACGCCGCCGCGGTGCGTGAACACGGCGCGCGGGTGCGGCCCGGCGCCGCCGCCGAGCACCCGTTGCAGGTGCTCGATGAAGAACGCCTGCACGTCCGCGATGGGAAGCTCCCGCGCCGCGTCCAGCGGCACCCACGCGATGTCCTCCAGCTCGCCGTCACCGCCGATGCGTCCGCGCAGCGCGCCGCCCTCGGCGATGAAGAAGCGCGCGTGGAAGCGGATCGGATGGCGCGTCGGCGTGATCGCGCGCCCGGTGAGCTCCAGCGCGGCGAGATCGGGCGCGAGGCCCTGGCTGCTCCACGCCGACCAGATCGGATGCTCGTCCACGCCGGGATTGCCCGGTGCCGCGAGCATCAGGCCCGTTTCCTCGAAGGTCTCGCGTACCGCCGACACCGCCATCGCGTGCGCCCGCGCCCGGCTGTCGCCGACCTTCAGCAGCGCCGGCAGGTGCTCCGGGAGCGGCGATGCGGGGCGCACCGTGCGGTCCTGCGGCTCGACCGCGCCTCCGGGAAACACGTACACGCCCGGCATGAAGCGCGCGCCGCGCGGTCGCCGGCCCATCAGCACCTCGTGGCCGTCCCCGGCGCGGCGGTGCAGGATCAGGGTGGCCGCGTCGCGCGGTCGCACCGCGCGTTTCCCGGTGCGCGTGCGGCGGGTGGGCGCGGCGTCGCGTCGGCTCATCGGCGGGGGCGCGGTGCAGCGGCGGCGGAGGACACCGCGGCATGATAGCGGCGCCGCGGCCGCGCGTGCGGCGCACTATCATGCGGGCGAACCGCCGCCGCGGCGGACGCGCATCCGGAGCATCGACGGTGAAGCACGAGCACGACGACTTCCGCATCCTGCACGAGTTCTACAAGGGAGCCCGCCAGCGCCTGGACGACGGCCCCTGGGACTACCTGCGCGGCGCGGCCGAGACCGAGACCACGTTCCTGCGCAACCGCGCCGCGATCGACGCGGTCGCGTTCCGCCCGCGCGTGCTGCGCGACGTGGAGCACGTCGATACCGGCGGCTCGCTGCTGGGGCACGCGCTGCGCATGCCGGTGGTGCTCGCGCCCATCGGCTCGCTGCAGGACTTCGACCCGGACGGCGGCGCGGCGGCAGCGCGCGCCGCGTGCGGCTTCGGCATCATGAAGATGCAGAGCTGGGGCAGTCAGCCGGGGCTGGAGGCGGTGGCCGCGAGCTGCGACGGGCCGAAGCTCTACCAGCTCTACGTGCGCGGCGACGCGCAGTGGGTGGACGACCACGTGCGCCGCGCGATGGACGCCGGCTACGTGGGCTTCTGCGTCACCGTCGATCTCGACTACTACTCGAAGCGCGAGCGCGACATCGCGAAGCGCTACGTGACCACCGCGCGGCGCACCGGCGGCAAGAACGAGCACTTCCAGCGCCGCTTCAGCTGGAGCGACGTGGACCGCATCAAGAGCAGCTTCGACGTGCCGTTGATCATCAAGGGCATCGCGACCGCGGAGGATGCCCGCGAGGCGGTGGAGCACGGCGTGGACGTGGTGTACGTGTCCAATCACGGCGGGCGACAGCTGGACCACGGCCGCGGGTCCCTGGACGTGCTGCCGGAGGTGGTGGACGCGGTGCGCGGGCGGGCCCAGGTCATGGTGGACGGCGGCTTCCTGCGCGGCAGCGACGTCGTGAAGGCCATCGCGCTGGGCGCCGACGCGGTGGGCATGGGCCGGATGTACGGCTTCGCGCTGGCCGCCGACGGCGAGCGCGGCGTGACGCGCCTGCTCGAGATCCTGGAAGCGGAGATCCGCGCGTGCCTCGGGATGCTGGGCGTCACCGCGTTCGAGCAGCTCGATGCCGGCTACCTGCACCTGGGCGCGCCGCCGGTGCACCCGCCGGGCTACGCGAGCGCGTTCCCGTTGCTGGGCGAGGGGTACTGATCCGCCGTGCGGCGACCCGCCGCCAGCCGGCGCGCTGCCCGCGAGACGCTCGCGGGCGTGATCACGCGGGCGCCCGTGCCGGCCGCCGCGGCGCCGGCCCGCGGCGCGGGCACGCGGGCGCGGTGAATGGACGCGCTGCTGCAGCACCCGGCCGCGCAGAGCGTGCTGCTGCCGCTGCTGGTGGCGCTCGCCGTCGCGGCGCCGCTGCGCGGGCGGGCCCTGGCCGCGGCGGCCGTCGGCGCGGCCGCGGCGGCGGGCGCGCTGGCGGTGCTGGGTGCCGGCGAGTGGCCGCCGCGCACCGGGATGCAGAAGCTGCCGTGGCTGCTCGCGGGCATGCTCGCGGCCGGCGTCGCGCTGGATCTCGCGCGCAGCGCGCGCGGCGTGCGCCTCGCCGTCGCGGGTGCGCTCGTCACGCTGGCGATCGGCTGGCTGGCAGCGCCCCAGCTCGGCGCGGCGCGGGCGGCGTTCCTGGCCGGGCTCGCAGCGCTGCTGGCCGGCGCGTGGCTGGTGCTCGCGCGCCTCGCGTCGCGGGAGACGCCGGCGACGCGCGCGGCGGCCACGCTGGGCGTCGGCGGCGCCGCGCTCGCGGCGGTCGCGTTCAACGCCGGATCGCTGGCCATCGCGCAGGTCGCGGCGGCGCTCGCGGTGGGCTGCGGCGTCTACGCCCTGTCGCTGCCGGGCGCGCCGACGTCACGCTTCGCGGGCGCGGGCGTCGCGGGTGCGGGCGGCGCGACCGTGCTGCTGGTCGCGGTGACCGCGTTGCTCACCGACGTGTCGCCGCTCGCGCTGGCGCTGCTGGTTCCGGTGTACCTCGCCGACGCGGCGGCGCTGCGGCTGTGGCGCCCCCCCGCCGGCAGTCTGCGCGAGCTGCTGCTGGTGAGCGCCGTGGCGGCGATCCCCGCGCTGGCGGCGGTGGCTGCCGCAGCGTGGCTGCAGCCCGCGGATTCGGCGTACTACCAGTGATCCCGTGATGCGCCGCCGCCCTTTCCCGATCGCGGCGCGGCCCGCACCCGCTCGAGGTGCCGCCCGGCGCTGGCCGGCGCCGGCGCGCTCTTCACCGGGCTCCGCCGCGACCGCCGCGCCCGCGCGCCTGCATCCGGCCGCGCCGCGCGCGCGCTTCGCGCGGCTGCGGCGCGCGACGCAGCGACCCGGCGACCGTGCGCCGCGACGCTCCGCTCGCGCCGCGTCGCCGGCTCCGCTCGCGCCGGGCGGACACCCGACGCGCCCGCGGCGCGGGAGCCCGCCGCGATGACCTCCGGCTACTGGCAGGACCTCACGACGCGGGACTTCCCGCCGGCCGGGATCGAGTCCACGGTCGCGCTGCTGCCGGTGGCCGCGATCGAGCAGCACGGCCCGCACCTGCCGCTGTCCACCGACGCGACGATCAACGACGGGCTGGTGCGCGCGGCGCTCGCGCGCGGCGTCGCGCCGGCGACGCTGCTCGTGCTGCCGGCGATGACGGTGGGCCACAGCCCGGAGCACGTGGACTTCCCGGGCACCCTCAGTCTCGATGCCGCGGGGCTGCTCGAGAGCTGGGTCGCGGTGGGACGCAGCGTCGCCCGCGCGGGCGTGCGCAAGCTGGTGATCCTGAACAGCCACGGCGGCCAGACGGCGCTGGTGGACCTCGCCGCGGTGCGCCTGCGCGCCGAGGCGCGGATGCTGGTCGCGCGCGCGACGACCTTTCGCCTCGGCAGCCCGCCGGGCCTGTTCGAGGCCGACGAGCTGGCCCACGGCCTGCACGGCGGCGAGGTGGAGACGTCGCTGATGATGCACCTGTGCCCGCACGCGGTGCGGCGCGACGCGCTGGCGGACTTCGACGGGCTGCCGCGGCGCTGGAGCGCCGAGGGCCGGGTGCTCGGCGTGGAGAAGCCGGCGGGCATCGGCTGGCTGGCGCAGGATCTTCACCCGCAGGGTGTGTGCGGGCGTGCCGATCGCGCCGACGCGGAGCGCGGCGAGGCGCTGCTGGCGCACTGGGCCGGCGCGCTGTGCCGGCTGGTGACCGAGCTCGCGGCGACGCCGCTGACGGTGCTCGCGGACGCGCCCGGCGCGGGTCGGGACGGCGCGGCGTGAGACGGCGTGCGGGACCGTCGCCGGCTCAGCCGGCGGCGCTGCCCTCGCCGTCGTCCACCAGGTGGCCGGCGCGCAGCGCCTTCGCGTTCAGATAGCGGTCGTTGTGCCGGTTGCGGGCGCCGTTCAGCGCCTCGCGGGCGACCACCTCGATGCCCTCGGCGGCGAGACCGTCGAGCTTGCTCGGGTTGTTGGTGAGCAGCCGGATGTGGGTGACGCCGAGGCTGCGCAGCATGCTGGCGGCCTCCGCGAAGCTGCGCTCGTCGTGGCTGAAGCCGAGCTGCTCGTCGGCGTCGAAGGTGTCCAGCCCCGCATCCTGCAGCGCGTACGCGCGCAGCTTGTTCGCGAGGCCGATGCCGCGCCCTTCCTGCGCGAGGTAGAGCAGCACGCCGCCGCCTTCCTCGCTCATGCGCTGCACCGCGCCGCGCAGCTGGTCGCCGCAGTCGCAGCGCAGGCTGCCCAGCACGTCGCCGGTGA
>CBDUCN010000193.1:0-10204 GCA_965365655.1 uncultured Gammaproteobacteria bacterium
GGGTCGCGAAGCCCATCGGCATCAGCACGCCGCTCGACGACTTGCCGGTGCGCAGACCGACGCTGACCAGGATCGGCAGCAGCAGCACCACGATCGGGGTGTTGTTCACGAACGCGCTGAGCACGGCGCCCGCGACGAGGGTGGCGAGCAGGGACAGGGTGGGGCTCACCCGCCACAGCCGCGAGATCGCGCGTCCCACCGGTTCCAGCGCGCCGGTGCGCACCAGCCCCTGGCCGGCCACCATCAGCGCGCACACCGCGATCAGCGCCTCGTGGCCGAAGCCGCGGAAGAACACCTGCGCGCCGAGGTGGCCGTCGCCGTGTGGCAGCGGGAACAGCTCGAAGCCCGCGGCGAGCAGCGCCAGCACCGCGAGGCTGGAGGTCTCGAGCGGAATGCGCTCCCGGGTGAACAGCCACAGCGCGATGCCGGTGAGCGCGATCACGGCCAGCGCGTGGGCCTCGGGCAGCGGTGGCATGGGCATGAGCTTGGCCGGTGGTCGGGGGCTTCGGGGCGTCGCGGCGGACAGGCGCCCTGCGCCCGCCCGTCACACCGCGGCGATCACGGGAACGCGCTTTCCAGGTCGCGCACCAGCGACGAGATCACCTCGTTCGCGGGCGCCTCGGTGCCCACCTCGCGGGCCACCACCGGAACCATGCCGTTGATGGCGTCGATCTCCGAGCGCCGCCCGGCGAGGTGATCCAGCAGCATCGACGGGCGCGCACCGGGCATCTTCGAGCCGAACGCGTGGATGTACCGCGCGGCATCGTCGAAGGAGAAGTTCACACCCCTGGCCACCCCGGCCGCGTGCGCTTCCAGGCCGCAGCGAAGCGCGACGCCCCACGCGTGCTCGCTGCCCATGACCTCGCCGATGGTCTTGCGCAGCACCGTGCACGGCCCGCTGAACGTGACGTTGCAGATGAACTTCTCCCAGATCAGCTGCTCGATGTCGTCGAAGCTGCGCACGTTGAAGCCGGCCTCGCGCCAGGTGTCCTCCACCCGGCGCAGCCGATCGGTGATGCCGCCCTTCATCTCGCCGAGGCGGATGAGCTCCATCCCGTTGTGGTGCACGTGCCCGGGGCCCTTCATCGAGGCGCCGAAGCCGCCGGCGACGCCGAGCAGGACGTTGTCCGGAGGCAGGTGCTCGCAGATCCGCTCCCCGGCGCCCAGCCCGTTCTGGATGGTGAGGATCAGGGTGTCGGGACCCACCAGCGGCTCGGCGGCGCGCGCCGCGGCGCCGACGCCGCTCGCCTTGGTCGCGATGATCACCAGGTCGCACGGGCCGGCGTCGGCGGGGTCTCCGGTCGCGTGCACGCGCACCGTGCGGTCGCCGCTCGCGCCCTCCACCCTGAGCCCGCGCTCGCGCATCGCCTGCACGTGCTCGGGCCACACGTCGATGGCCCAGACCTCGTTGCCGGCGTCCGCCAGCAGCCCCGCGTACACCGAGCCCATGGCGCCGGTGCCCATCACTGCGATCTTCATTGCGCTGCGCTCCCGTTCAGGCAGAGGGTTCGACGCGCCGCCAGCCGTGGCGGCCCGCGGCGGGGGACCCGCGAGCCGTCGATTGTAGTGGCTCGCGCGCTTGCGCGAATCTGGGGCCAGGGCTACCGTTTCCCGCTGACCCGAATCCGTGCCGGAGCGTCAATCATGAATGTGGATCAGGCAACCCGCGACCGCATCGAGCAGATGGTTCGCACCGACCGCGTGGTGCTGTTCATGAAGGGCACCCGCACCGCCCCCCAGTGCGGGTTCTCGGCCGCGACGGTGGGAATCCTCGACAGCCTGCTGCCGGAGTACACCACCTTCAACGTGCTCGAGGACCAGGGCGTGCGCGAGGGCATCAAGGCCTACTCCAACTGGCCCACGATCCCGCAGCTCTACGTGGACGGCGAGTTCATGGGCGGGTGCGACATCACCAAGCAGATGTTCAACACCGGCGAGCTGCACCAGGCCCTCGGCCTGGGCGAGCCGGACCGCACGCCACCCGAGATCGCGATCAGCGACGCCGCCGGCGAGACCATCCGCGGAGCGCTTGAGAGCAATCCGGGCATGCACGTGCACCTGAGCATCGACGCCCGCTGGCAGCATTCGTTCACCCTGGGTCCGGCGGAGGGGCACGAGGTGAAGGCCGAGTCGAACGGCATCGTCGTGCTGATGGACGTGGCCACCGCGCAGAAGGCGCGGGGACTGAGCCTGGACATCGAGGACACCCTGCAGGGCAAGGCATTCCGGGTGGACAATCCCAACGCCCCGGAGCCGGTGCGCCAGATGGAGCCCGAGGCCTTGAAGCGCCACCTGGACGCGGCCGACCCGGTGCACCTGGTGGACGTGCGCCCGGCGGACGAGCGCGCGAAGGCCGAGATCCCCGGCGCAATCAGCCTGGAGGGCGACGGCATGACCCGGCTGTCGTCGTTGCCCCGGGACGCGATGCTGGTGTTCTACTGCCACACCGGGCAGCGCAGCCAGGCTGCGGCCGAGCATTTCCGCCTGCAGGGTTTCGGCAACGTCCACAACCTGGCCGGCGGCATCGACGCGTGGTCGCAGCGGGTCGACCCGTCCGTTCCGCGCTACTGACGGCCGCGCGACAGGGTCCGTAAAGACAAGGGGCGATGCCGGCACGGCCGGCATCGCCCCTTCGAGTCTGCGAGCGCGGCAGGCCGCCGCGCACTTCGGCTACTCGGAGAAGGCCTCCGCCAGTCGCGGGTCGAGACGCTCCTTCAGGCTCTTCAGCGCGCGGTTCTGGAGCTGGCGCGTGCGCTCGCGCGTGATGCTGAGCAGCGCCCCGATCTCCTCCAGGGTGTGACTCTCGGTGCCGCCCAGACCATGGCGCAGGCGCAGGATCATCGCCTCGCGCGGCGGCAGCTCGGAGAGCAGCGACTCGAGCTTGCGGGTGAGCTCGTCCTCGAACACCGGCTCGTCGGCGTCGCGCAGCGAGCGGTCCGGCGTCAGCTCACCGAAGGTGGTGGACTCCGCGGCCGCGATGGGCGCGTCCAGCGACAGCGCCGAGCGCGACGCGTCGAGGGCCCGGCGCACCGTGGACTCCGGCAGGCTGGTCTCGCGCGACAGCTCGTCCATGCTGGGCGCGTAGCCGTAACGCTGCTCGAACGCGGCGGCGGCGCTGCGCACCTTGAGCATCTTGTCGTGCAGGTGCGCGGGCACGCGCACCGTGCGGCGCTGGTTGGCGATGGCGCGGGTCACGGCCTGCCAGATCCAGGTGCTCGCGTAGGTGGAGAACTTGTAGCCCAGGCGGTGATCGAACTTCTCCACCGCGCGCAGCAGCCCGATCGAGCCTTCCTGAACGAGATCGTCCAGGGTCAGCCCGTTGTTCACGAACTTTCCGGCGATGTAGAAGACCAGCCGGATGTTCGACTCGAACATCACGCGCCGCGCTGCCTGGAAGCGACGCTCGGCGGTGCCGGCGCGGGTGATCGCCTTGCGCAGCGTCGCGGCGTCGGTGCCTGCGCGCTCCTCGAGCTCCGCGCGCCGGCGCTTCGCGGCAGCGCTTCGCCCCTTCACCGCGTCGAGCTCGCGCACCAGCTCCCCGGCCTCGGCACGCAGCTCGCACAGCATCGCGAACGCGGGGGCGCTCTCGTTGAACAGCGCGCGCAGCGGCGGCGGGCAGCGCCCGGGGCCGGTCGCGCCGCGCTTCGCGCGCCCGGCGCGCCAGCGCTCGTAGCGCTCGCCCATCAGCTTCAGCCGCTCGCGCGGGCTGAGGTCGGACGTGTCGGAGTCGGGCGCGCTGTCGTCCTGCTTGCGCGGCTCGCCCAGCGGCCACTGCAGCACCTCGGAGATCGGGCGGTCGCCGGCCAGCGCCTCGTCCCAGGAGCGCACGAGGTGCGCCGACGCGGACGGCACCACGGACAGCGCCTCGGTCATCTCGAGGCGCGCCTTCAGGAGGCGCTCGCCGAGCGACTTCTCCTGGTCGGCGTTGAGCAGGGGGCGCTGCCGGATCACGGCGCCGTAGGTGCCGTAGCCGCCATCCTGTTCCGACACCGGCTGGGTGTCGCGCTCGAGCATGTCCTGCTCGTCGGCCTGTGGCGCCTCGGAGGCGGTGTCCGCCGTCTCGATGGCGTCGGCGCCTTCCAGGGCTTCCAGTTCCTCGAGGCTCGTCACCTGCTCGAAGTCTTCGCGTTCGAATTCTGTGTCCATAGAGTCGGCTTCGGTCTTTGCGCGTCCGGTCGAGAGGGGATCATGGACCGTTGAGGCGCGACAGTATAGGGATCGGAGTTTTGGCTGTACAGGAGTTGCACAAGTAGACTGGGCGTACAAAGCATGGACATTTAGTCATATGTACAGCGTGACCGCGGCGTCCCGGATGAGCGGGGTGCATCCGGAGACCCTGCGCGCCTGGGAACGCCGTTACGAGGCGATACAGCCGCGCCGCGACGAACGCGGACGGCGGATGTACGCCGCGGAGGACGTCGAGCGGCTGCGATTGCTGCGCCGCGCCACGGAGCTCGGGCACGCCATCAGCCGCCTCGCGGGGTTGGACCTCGACGCGCTGCGCGAGTTCACCGAGGAGAATCCGGAGGCGCCAGCGGGTCTACTGCCGCCGGCGCGGGGCCGCGGCGAGCTCAACCAGCTCGTTTCCCGGCTGCTGGACGCGGTCGCGCGCTACCGCGCCGACGAGTGCGACGAGGTGCTGGGGCTGGCCGCGACCTTCCTGCACCCGGAGCGACTGGTGCGCCAGGTGGTCGCGCCGGCGCTCGACGCGGTCGCGGAGGCGGTGTCCCGCGGCGAGATGCGGGTGGCCCAGGAGCGGCTCCTCGGCTGCTGCGCGCGGCGCACGATCAGCTCCCTGCTCGGCAGCTACCGCCGGCGCGCCGGCGGACCGGTGGTGCTGCTCGCGACCCTGCCCGGGGAGGCCGAGGAGACCGGGCTGATGGTCACCGCGCTGATGGTCGCCTCCGAGGGGCTGGACTGCGTGTACCTCGGGACCGAGGTGCCGCACGGAGATCTCGCCGACGCGGCGCGCTGCACCGACGCCCGCTGCGTCGCCCTGAGCTGCGTGGACGAGGCCCCGGCGCCCGCGCTGCTCGCGGACATCTGCGCGGCGCTGCCCGAGGACTGCGAGCTCTGGCTGGCCGGCCACGCCGTCGTCGCGGCCGAGGACCATCCGCTGCCGCGGTCGTGCATGTTCTTCAACGAGCCGGACCACCTGCGCGAGCACGCCCGCGCGCTGTGCCGGACCTGAGCCTGCGACTTCGTTCGCCTGCCTGCTGCACGTGCCGTGCGACGGCAGCGACGGCGTTGCGTGACGTGAAGACGGCGGTCGTCCGGCGCGCCACACTCCGGCGTGCCCACGTCGAGCGCCCTGCCTCGCTCGCCGCACGAGCCGCTCGCGACCGCGTGCGAACGATTCACGAGCCCTGAGCCCGGGTCTCGTCCACGGCGCGTGCCGCGGCGTGCAGCGCCGGTCATCGTGACCGGGAGTGAGTGCTCACTGCGCCGGCCCGCCCTCCGCCGTGAGCTCGATGGCGCCGCTCACGCGCACCGTGACCTCGAGCTGCCCGCCCTCGACGGGGGGCGGCGCGACCGTCGCCGCCGCCATCTCGGCGGCCCGCATCACCGGCCGCGGTCCGGGGCCGCCGCCCTGGGACGTGTTCACGTGCAGCGACACGATCCGCCACCCGGGGCGCCCCAGGGCACGGGCCACGAGGTCTGCGCGGTGGCGGAACGCGTCCAGCGCGCGTGTGATCAGACGGTCCTCCGCGGCGCGCCGGGCCTGCGGCGAGAGCGCCGGCTCCAGGGCGCGTACCGACAGCTCCTGCTGCAGGTCCCCCAGCAGCGAGGCCAGGCGCTGCGGGTCGGCGGACTCCAGCACCAGCTCCTGGCGTACCCGCCAGCCGATGATGCGCTGTTCCTGGTACACGGGCCGGGTGTGGTAGCCGGCGGTGCGCACCTCCACCCGGGCGGCGCGCGCCTGCTCGATCGCGCGGGTGACGGCGCGGTTCACCGCATCCGCTGCCGGTGCCTGCTCGGCCGCCTGCTCCTCCTTGTAGAGGCGGGCCAGCAGGCGGTCGGTCTCCACCGAGGCGTCGGCGCCGGCGTCGAGGTGCACCCGGTCGTACGGGCCGGTTCCGCCGTCGTCCTGCGCCGTGGCCGCAGGCGCGGCGGCCAGCGCGAGCACCAGGGCGGCGATGCGGCAGGCGGCGTGGTCATGCATGCTTCGGCTCTCCATGGACGGCCCGGGACGGAGCAAGCTTAGTCACGTGGCTGCGGCGCTGCTTGCCGGCGCCGCATTGCTCGCCGCGCCTGCCGCGCCGGCGGCGAACTTCTCGCAGCGCACGGGTTTCGAGGCCTGGCGCGAGGCCGAACGCCGCGCCGCCCGCCTGCCGGGCCCCGCCGAGCGCGGCCTGCTGGTGCTGCACCGCCCGCGATTCATGCTGCCCCCCGGCCACCCGGGGCTGATCGACTTCTACCGTGACTACGTGGCCACCTCGCGGCTGCGCGACGGCGACGGGAACACGTTGCCCGGCCCGCCGGACCGGGCGCTGCTGAACCGGCTCGCCGACGACCCCGAGGCGGTGCTCAGCCACCGTCCACCGGGCGGCGAGGTGCCGCCCGGGGTGGTGTACGGCCGCGCTGACCGGGTGACGGTGCGCGCCGGCGGCCGCGCGCACCGCCTGATCGCGCTCACCTGGCACGCGGTGTTCCGCCACTCCGGCCTGCCGGCCGGGGTGTCCGGCGTGGCCGGCCTGTTCACCGGGCTGGTGGGCGACCCGGACGACTGGCACCAGCTCGACCACTACACCGCCGCGACGCTGGTGCTGGACCGCACCCGCCGCCCGCTGGCGCTGATGCTGCAGCAGCACAACTACACCCGCACGTGGCTGCTGGGCGAGACCCTGTCGCTGCCCGCGGACGCGCGCCCGGTGGTGGACGTCGCGGTGCGCTCCAACGAGCTGCATCCGCACCGGGCAGGGGAGCACTGGCGGCGCGCCGTGCGCTTCGCCGACGCCGACGGTGTCCGCTACCTGATGGGCTTCGGCGACGCGCCGCTGATGGCGGCGCGCGACCTCACCCACGGCGTGAGCGAGGCCCGCTACGCGCTGGAGTTCCTGCCCGGCGACGATGCGTTCTACCTGTTCCAGGGCTACCTGGGGGAGCGCCGCCTGCTGCCGGGGCGCGACGGGCCGCCGGGCGCCGGCTACAACACCGTGCCCGAGCTCAAGCCGCTCGCGCTGCAGCTCTTCGCCGGCTACTGGCGCGAGGGCTCGCGCGGAGACCTGGAGCGCTTCGAGCGGCTCGTGGTGGCCGGCGGCGACCGCGCCGCGTTCGCCGCTGCGCAGCGCGAGATCTTCTTCGCGAACGTCGCGTGCCTCGCCCGCGAAGGGAGAGTGTGCCGCTGACGGCGATCACGCGATTGCTCGGCATCGCGCCGGGCCTGCATTATGATTCGCCGACCTATCCCACGAGGCCGCGCGCGCATCCCAAAAGGACTGCTGCCCGCGGCCGGAGAGAGCCTCGATCATGCAGATGAACCCAGAGAAATACCGGGCCTACGAGCCCGTGTCCCTGCCCGACCGGACCTGGCCGTCGGCGGTGATCACCCGCGCGCCGGTGTGGTGCAGCGTCGATCTGCGCGACGGCAACCAGGCGCTGGTCGACCCGATGGACGGCAAGCGCAAGCTGCGCATGTTCCAGACCCTGGTGCAGATGGGGTTCAAGGAGATCGAGGTCGGCTTTCCGTCCGCCTCGCAGACCGACTTCGACTTCACCCGCAAGCTGATCGAGGAGGACCTCGTTCCGGGCGACGTGACCATCCAGGTGCTGACCCAGGCGCGCCCGGAGCTGATCGCGCGCACCTTCGAGAGCGTGCGCGGCTCGCATCGCGCGATCATCCACCTGTACAACTCGACGTCCACGCTGCAGCGCCGGGTCGTGTTCGGCCTCGACCGCGACGGCATCAAGGACATCGCGGTGCGCGGCGCGACGCTCGTGCGCGAGCTCGCGGAGAAGGCGGGCGACACCGCGATCGTCTACCAGTACTCGCCGGAGAGCTTCACCGGCACCGAGCTGGACTACGCGGTGGAGGTGTGTGACGCGGTGTGCGACGTGTGGGAGCCCAGCCCCGGACGCAAGGCCATCATCAACCTGCCGGCGACGGTCGAGATGTCCACCCCCAACGTGTACGCGGATCAGATCGAGTACATGGGCCGGCACCTCGCGCGCCGCGACAGCATCGTGCTCAGCCTGCACCCGCACAACGATCGCGGCACCGGCGTCGCGGCCGCCGAGCTGGGCGTGATGGCCGGTGCCGATCGTATCGAGGGCACCCTGTTCGGCAACGGCGAGCGCACCGGCAACGTGGACGTGATCACGCTGGCAGGAAATCTCTACACGCAGGGTGTGGACCCGGCGCTGGACCTGTCCGACATCGACGCGCTGCGCGAGGTCGCGGAGTACTGCAACCAGCTTCCGGTGCACCCGCGCCATCCGTATGCCGGCGATCTGGTGTTCACCGCGTTCTCGGGCTCGCACCAGGACGCGATCAAGAAGGGCATGTCGGCGCTGGAGAAGAGCAACAGCGGGCTGTGGGAGGTGCCGTACCTGCCGATCGATCCCCAGGACCTGGGGCGCAGCTACGAGGCCATCATCCGCGTCAACAGCCAGTCGGGGAAAGGAGGCGTCGCCTACATCCTGCATGCGGATCACGGTCTGGACCTGCCGCGCGGGCTGCAGGTGGAGTTCTCCAAGGTGGTGCAGGCCGTGACCGACGAGACCAGCCGCGAGATCAGCGCGGACGGGATCTGGGAGCTGTTCCGCGGCGAGTACATGGAGGTGAAGCAGCCCTACGAGTTCGTCGAGCACTGGTCGATGCCGGACACGCACGCGAACGAGATGCGGCGCATGACCGCGACGATTCGCGAGAACGGCAACGAGATCACGATCAACGGCAAGGGCAACGGGCCCATCGCCGCGTTCATCGACGCGATGAAACGCGACTGCGGGGTCGGGCTCAAGGTCGTGGACTACCACGAGCACGCCATCGGCCACGGCGCCGACGCGACCGCGGTGGCGTACGTGGAGGCGGAGATGGACGGCGCCGGACGCACCTTCGGCGTCGCGCAGCACTCGAACATCACCGTCGCGTCGCTGCGCGCCGCGTGCTGCGCGATGAACCGGCTGCTGGCGCGCAAGCAGGGCTGACGCCGGCGCGGGCCGGCGCAGGCATTCACCGCGGCCCGCGACCGGCCGCGCATCGCCCGTCGCGCGGCGCGCGGTCCCACCGTGGGGCGCCGCCCGCCACACCAGGGGGAAGATCAATGAAGACGCGAGCCGCCGTCCTCTACCAGCCGAAGACGCCGATGGTGATCGAGGAGCTCGACCTCGAGGACCCGCGCGAGGGCGAAGTCACCGTGAAGGTGGGCGCGGCAGGCGTGTGCCACTCCGACTACCACGTGATGATCGGCGAGTGGAGCTCGCCGATGCCGGTGGTGCTGGGACACGAGGGCGCGGGCGTCGTCGAGAAGGTGGGCCCAGGCGTGAAGAACGTGAAGGTCGGGGATCACGTGATCCTGAACTTCCGCCCGAACTGCGGCTGGTGCGCACACTGCGTGCGCGGCCAGCCGGTGCTGTGCAACGGCTCGCAGACCCCGCGCAACGAGCTGTTCAGCGGCGGTAGCCGCATGAGCAAGGATGGCGCGACGGTTCACCACTTCGCGCGCACCTCGTGCTTCTCGCAGTACACGGTGGTGCAGGAGTCCGGCGCGGTGCCGATCCGCCACGACATGCCGCTGGACCGCGCGGCGCTGATCGGCTGCTCGGTGATGACCGGGGTGGGCGCGGTGATCAACACCGCGCGAGTGCCGCCGGGGAGCTCGGTGGCCGTGATCGGCTGCGGCGGCGTCGGGCTGAACTGCATCCAGGGCGCGGTGCTGGCAGGCGCCGACCGCATCGTCGCGGTGGACGTGCGCCAGAACAAGCTGGACTACGCGGTCGACTTCGGCGCGACCGACGTCATCAACGCGTCGAACCAGGACCCGGTGGGGCTCATCCACGAGCTCACCGGCGGCGGCGCCGACTACGCGTTCGAGGCGCTGGGCCGCAGCCAGACCATCCGCCAGGCCTACGACGCTGTGCGCCCGGGCGGCATGGCGGTGGTCGTGGGCATGGCGCCGGAGAACGACGAGGTCGCGGTCAACGCGCTCTCGCTGCCGCGCAACGAGAAGATCCTGATGGGCTCGTACTACGGCTCGGCGCG